>JABGPZ010000083.1 GCA_018644725.1 Phycisphaerales bacterium | reverse complement strand
CGCCGTCCAATCACATCCCTCACCCCGAAAAACGGTATTTTTCAAGATGCCCAAATGCCTTGCCTCCAGTGGAGAATTCCCACTTGCCGATATAAGTGGACGAGCTGGGCACTCCCGCTTTTTCCGCACGCTTCTTGCGCGCCTCGGCAAGGCGCTTTTCATAGTCGCGCTGGTATTTCGGTTTCTTTTCATTCGTACGATTCTTAAGCGCCGCCGCGTAGAGCTTCGGATCGTCCGCACGCTTGTCAGCGATGATCTTCTTGAGTTTCTCTTTCAACCACGCCTCGCGCTTGGTCTTATAGCCCTTGTCAATGTCGGCCAGATCCAGCGCATGGAACGACTGTCTGTTGAGGAGCGAAAAGACACCCTTGGACGTGAACGCTTTTTTGCCAGAGCGTGCAATCCAGCTCTTCAAAAGTTTGCGAAGCTGAATGTCTTCTTCCACGGTCCAGGTTTTGGCGATGTGGCGATAGACATAAATCAGCAGGCTCCGCTCGAAGGTTTTGCCCGTGGGGATCGTTCCCGGAAAATGAACACTCGGCCACTTCTCCGGGTTCGCCATCCACTCCGAAAGAAGCAAGTTCCCAATCGCCAACGCAGCGCGATTGTGATAGCCGTCCTCCTCACGGAGAATCAATCCCTGAGCGCGGAGCAATAACGTCATCCGCCGCCCGGGAGACGAGGCATGATAGAGCGCGGCCATATCCGCGTAGAACTCCTGCAAGACTCCGTATAATTCGCGGTGATTGTTGTAAAGAATCTCGATCTGATCGATGGTAAAGGTGCTGGAAATGCAGTGATGCCCCAGTTCATGCCAGGCAATCAGCTCGGCCATATTCCCCATCGTGAATCCGTACTCTTCGGCGCGGTGAATACGAAGCCCGTAGGCCTCTTCCATTTTATCGTTGTCGAAGGGGTCGGTGCTGTCGACATACGCGGGACGCCAGGACACCAAGTAAATCAGCTTCCGCGTTCTGGGGTCGTACGCGGCGGCCGCCTGATAGCCGAGTGATGTGCTGGGCTTAAAGTTCGCCATGAACGATTTTTGCCACACCCGGACCTTAAAACTGCAGGGCGAGGGACTGCGGCAATTCTTCCACCACGTCGGGCGACTCTCCTTGGCGGAGACCTGCATGGCGAGCGCCATCGGGCGATTGGCGCGGTCCATTTTGTAATAGTGTTTGGACTTGATTTTGATCTGCTCATCAAACTTTACCCAGTCCGCTTTCAAATAGGCTGCGCACAAGTCTTGATACCAGAGATCCGAGGGGCTCAGCTCGGTCTTGCTGGCCTCGGGCGCGGGCGTCTCTCCACGAAGCGACACAGAGGCGACGCTCCCAATCGCAACCCCCAAAATCAAAACCAACCGTACCATCCATTGAGTTCTACGCAACATCTCCCTTCTCCTTTCATGTAGTAGCATAGGATTCCATTCCAATACATCGTATCGAATCTCCACCGAAATTCCACAGCCTTTTTTGAGAACGGACAGAAAAATCAGCCTCTGCGGTTCTATTCTCCATCCGACTCGCGAAGGGATTGGCGAATGGCAGAGAGGTGACGCACCCAGGCCTCATCGGGCTGAGGATAGTCAAGGCGATAGTGCACACCGCGGGTCTCGGTGCGGTCGAGGGCAAATTTCGTCACCAGCCACGAGGCCGTGAGCATGTTCTGGACCTCCCAGCCGCTCGGAGAGGCGAAAAACTCTTTATCGAGGACATAGCGCCCCCAAAACTCGATGATCGCCTTGGTGTCCTCCAGCGTCGCGCCATCGCGCACCACGCCCACATTGCGCCACATCCACGCCCGCAACGCATTGAGAATGTCGTTCATGTCCAGCTCGCCGCGGGCCGAGTGGGTGATGGACCAATCGACCTTCCAGCGCGGAGACATCGGCGTGTCGTCAATGAGACTCGCCGCGAGTGCGCCGCAACGCCGGCCAAAGACCATCGCCTCGGTGAGGCTGTTGCTTGCGAGACGATTCGCGCCATGGAGGAAGCTGCACGCCGCCTCGCCACATGCCAGAAGCCCCGGCAGTGACGTCTGGCCGTCGAGGTCGACCTTGAGTCCGCCGATCATGTAGTGCGCGGCGGGGTGAACCGGGATCAGATCGTGTGCGGGATCGAGGTCGAACTCGCGACACGTTCGGGCGATGCCCGGGAACCGCTCTTGGAAATAGCTGCCCAAATGGCGCACGTCGAGATAGACGGCCGTGGTTTGTGTTTCCGCGAGATGCGCGAGAATTGCGCGGCTGACGATATCGCGCGGCGCAAGTTCGGCCATCGGGTGGATGTCCTGCATAAAGCGTTTCCCGCGACGGTCGACGAGGTAGCCCCCTTCGCCGCGAACGGCCTCGGAAATCAGCGCCCGCGATGCGCCCGCGACATAGAGCGTCGTGGGGTGAAACTGCATCAATTCCATGTCGGCCATCTCCACGCCCGCACGGAACGCCATGGCAATGCCATCGCCCGTCGCGCACGAGGGATTCGACGTTTCGCGCCACAGCTTGCCCGCGCCGCCCGCGGCGAGGATCGTCACGCCGCTTCGGAGAATTTGCATCCCAAAGCGCGGGTGGTGGCACAAGACCCCCACACAACGCGACTCGGTGGCCGGCGCGTCGGGCGGGTCGGTCAACAGGTCGAGTACGAAACACTCGTCAAACAGCTTGATGTGCGGATGAGCGTTCACGCGGTGGAGCAGCGTTTCGATCAGCACACGTCCGGTCGCGTCGCCATCGGCATGAAGGATGCGGTTGGCTGTATGCGCGCCCTCGCGGCCAAGACGGAACGCGCCGTCCTTGCCGTCGAATTCCATGCCCCACTCCAGAAGCGACTCGACGATCTCCTCTGCGCTCGAGAGGCATTCACGCACGACCGATTCGTCGCACAGCCCTGCCCCGGCCGAAAGGGTATCGTCGATGTGGGACTCAATCGAGTCGTCCGGGGCGACCGCCACGGCCATTCCGCCCTGGGCGTAATAGCTGTTGGATTCGCTCGCGCACGACTTGGTGACCAGAATCACATCCACTCCGGTGTCGGCCGCTTCAATGGCAGCGAGCAATCCGCCTACACCACTCCCAATGATCAACACGTCCGTGAAAATCTGCGGAATCCGCCAAGAAGAAAAACTCACGAGGTAGCGCCGGTGAAGATATGGATTCATTGCTGTGTGTGGCATAGGTTCGTCCTGGAGTTCGCGTTGTTTGGCCTCAATCATCCATTATAGCTTTTTTTCAGGGCCCTCGCTTCGACAAGATGGTCAGTCCTGAAGTTCGCGACGTTTGGCCTCAATCATCCTTTTTAGATAATTTTTTTCTGTCGGCAATCCAGCCTCGTCCCACTCGCGCTGAATGGTCTCGCCGAGCTGCTTGTTGTGGGCCTTGAGTTCTTCGAGCATGGCATGGTCTGCTGTGCCCTCGGGGGCCTGAAGAACGGCATCGTGACTGTCGACGCTGAAGAGATATTCCACGCCGCCGGGCGGGAGGCTCATGCGGAATTTCATATTGGGATAGAACGTATTACCCAGTCGGAATGCGGCGCTACGCAATTTTTCAGATGGTTCGCCGGGCGGGTCGCGCTCGATAAGCTCTCCCATGATCCATGTCAAAACGTCGAAGTCTCCTGCGGGGGGAAGTTGGGCCTCGGCCGCTGGAGAAATCGGGGTTTCCCATGCGTGACGAAGATAAATGTCCAGCGCCATATGGATGGTTTTTGCGGTCGGGAATGGGGTCTGATGGTCCGTCATAAGAAAAATTTTTTGCTTTCTGTGTAACGAGGGTATTGCTTTCCGTCGATAATCATTTTAGTAATAGATGCTCATAAGGCAAGAACCACTTGGAAATTCTGGTAAATTTACATCCCATGACTGAACAGCAACCGACAATCCTCGTCGTCGAAGACGACATGGAAATGAATGAACTCCAATGCGAACTCCTCGCACTGCACGGCTTTGCCTCTGTTCCCGCCTACAGCGGAACCGAGGCGATTGAGCATCATTGCAATGGGACAATCGACGCGATTCTCCTGGACGTGATGCTCCCGGAAATCGATGGGTTCGAAACGTGCCGGCGAATTCGCGAAAACACCGCCCGGCAAGTTCCAATCATTATGCTCACCGCCCTGGATACCGAAGACTGTCGCAAACGCGGGTTCGACGCCGGGGCCGATTCGTATTTCGTCAAACCGTTCAACCCGGCTGAAGTCGTCAATACGCTCGAAATGCTCCTTGGAAGAGAGTAGGCCTACAGGTCGTAGCTCGGGCGCACCAGCGGAATCGTCACCGTAAACGTCGTCCCGGCCTCGGACGTATGAAAATCGATCTTGCCGTGATGCAACATCACGAAGTGTTTGACGATCGCCAGCCCCAGCCCCATACCGCGCTTGTTGAAGCCACTCTTGCCCGTGGAATGGCGCAGGATGTCCGCCCCACTGTAGAACGGCTTGAAGATGTGAGGCTGATCTTCACTGGGAATCCCAGGCCCCTGGTCGGTGACCTTGATCGCGAGGTTCTGCCCGAGCTGCTTACTGAAGCGCAGGCAAACCGTGCCGCCGTTGGGGGTAAATTTAATCGCGTTCATCACAAGATTTTCGAGAATGTCCACCAACTTGGCGCGATCGGCATAGACTTCAAATCGATTTTCGGGCATCTCAATTTCGAGGGTCTGCTCGCGGCGCGTAAGCCAGGGATCCATATTCGAGCGGATCACCTCGGAAATGGTATCGAGGGAAATCGGCTGAAGGTGAAGGCGCTCATCGAGCGACTCTTCGGGAATAAGTTTAAACATCGCCTGAATAATTTCATCCAGGCGCGAGGCTTTAAAGCCCATGGTGTCGACTGCTTTTCGTATCCGTTCGATGTCGTCGGACTCTTTCATGAGCGTGGCCATACCGACGATGTAACTCACTGGAGTGCGCAATTCGTGGCCGGCAATGCGGAGGAAATTTTCTTTCAAGGCGTTCGCCTGTTCCACGTCCTCACGGCCAGAGTGAAGCTGGCGAACCATGTGATTGATTTCTCGCCCGAGGTCGTCAATTTCGTCCGTGCCGAGCAGACGTGTTAAGCGCCAGGAAACATCCACACGTTCTTTGAGATCGCCCGAGGCAATGACTTCGGCGGATTGGCGAATGCGACAGATTCGCCGAAGAATGCTGCGGTCAATCAGAAGAATCCCGCCGATGAACAACAGGACAATGGCAACCAGCCCCGCCATGAGAATCATCTGCCCCGTCGTGTCCAGGCCGACCTGCGTCGAGGTCATCGGGAATGTCAATTCCAGATACACCTGGGGAAATTTTACATTCGACAACTGCGTCACCGAAGTCTGGAACAACGGCACCTGCGCGATGACGCGCTCCTCTTCAATCAGCCAGCGCCCAGGGGGCGTAATCGTCGCGAGCTCGTCGGAAACCTCCGGCAGGATTGTCCGATGACTCAGCCTGGGAGCGCTGTGTGGGTCCGACTCATCGGGCGATTCCATCTGGAACGAGTGCGACGTGGCGGCCCCTTGGGGTTGGCCACCAGGCTGATAGAGACGATACCATCCCGAGTCCTGGAATCCGAATTGGCCGCGCGAGGGAAGCCAACGCTCCAGCTGGACCGACGCCTTGGCGACTCCGACGGCTTTGGGCTGATTGGGAAGATGAATCGGAATCACAAAGTCAATCGTCCACGCGTCTGCACTTCGGTCATAGGCAATGGGATAGACCGTCACCGTCCCGCCGTTGCTCATCGCCGTCTGCCACCACTCTTCATCCGATTGAATGAAGTCCGTCGTCTTGTTGCTCGCGGCAAGGACCCGTCCAAGGCTGTCCGCTACGATCACTTCACTGATGAGCGAATCGCCTTGGCGAACCGAGCGAAGCAATTCGGCGATGGGCGAATTGAGATAGGCTTTCAAGGCCGCTGTGGTCAACGTCGGCCACTGCGCTTCGATGGCTTTGGCCTCGCGCTCGAGTGTCGCGCGTTGAGTTTTCGCCTGCTGATCGATTTTGGCAAGCGCATCAAGGATCATCGACTCGGTGGCAACAACACGGATCAGACGAATATCATCTTCCAGACGGGTCTGCATCACACGCGATTCGGTCTGGGCCTGGGCAAACACACCGCGCCCTACGGTTTCGGTCCGGAAACTCTGCCCGCCGAGAACAATCACAGCCAACGACACCACCAGCGGCAGTAGAGTCACAATCGCCATCAAGCCTACAAGCTTCGTTCGTATGCTGATCTGCATAACGTTCGCAATCCTTTGGTCTAGTTGCTTCCTCCATCCTTGGAGGATCTCGTGTCGTTTTGATTTGTCCTTACTTATTCATAGTATGCCAAATCTCCCCATCACTTTCACCTATTTTATGCAAAAATACACGTTATTTCTCCACTCATTTTTCAATTCACGGATTGCTCGATTGGGGCGCGAGGAAAATGGAATCTTATTTTTCGAAGAAATTTCGAAATTTATCGCCACTTTGCACCCCCAATTCGGTATACATGTACCCTTGAATTGATGACGTACACACGACCGTGTCAGTACCATTTTGACACTTTGAAAGGAACACAATGGACTCCAAATCGAAACAATTCCTCGAAGACCTCCTCACCGCTGCCAGCCCGAGCGGATACGAATCCCCCGCCCAGCGCGTCTGGGTCGACTACGTCAGCCAGTTCGCCGACGAAGTGACCACCGACGCCTATGGCAATGCGATTGCGGTGCTGAACCCCGGTGCCAAGACGCGCGTTCTGCTCGACGGCCACATCGACGAAATCGGCATGATCGTCAAGCACATTTCCAAGGAAGGCTATGTCTACGTCCAGCGCAACGGCGGTGTCGACGTCTGCCAAGTTCCCGCCAAGCGCGTGAACATCCACACGAAAAACGGCATCGTCCGCGGTGTGTGTGGCGCGACGGCCGTCCACCTGCAAGAAAAAGATGCCAAAGACAAGGCTCCCAAATGGCATGACGTCTACGTTGATCTCGGTGTCAAGGACGACGAAGAAGCAAAGGCACTCGTGGCCGTGGGCGACTTCATCACCTTCTCCGATGGCTTTGAAATGCTGAACGAGAACATCGCCGTCAGCCGCGCACTCGACGACCGCATTGGCTGCTGGCTCGCGGCCGAAGCGCTGCGCAAGATCAAGGAATCCGGCCAAACACTCAACTGCTCGTTGCATGTGTGCAGCACGATCCAAGAAGAAACCGGCTGCAACGGCGCACAGATGACCGTCGCCCAGGTCAAGCCCCACTGCGCGATCGCCGTGGAAGTGACCCACGCGACCGACGTGCCGGGCATCAACCCCAACCAGCACGGTCTGGTCAAGCTCGGCGAAGGCCCGACGGTTTCCATCGGCCGCGAACACCACCCCGTCGTCGTTCGCCGTTTGCGCGACCTCGCCGAGGCCAACGACATCGCCCACCAAATCGAGACCTTCAGCCTCTCGGGCGGCACGAACGCGATCAAGATGTGGACCGCCAACGGCGGCACGCCCTGCGCGCTGATCTCCCTGCCCACGCGCTACATGCACTCCACCGTCGAAATGATGGACATGCGCGACATCACCAAGTCCATCGACTGGCTCGCCGCGTTTGCCCTCGACATCAAGGACGGCGAACGATTCAAAGTCGAAGTCTAAGCCGCACCCCGCGACACATTTCAACCGCATCGGTCTTGTCAGATCGGTGCGGTTTTTGTATGCTTAGGCCATGACCCAACCGGCCAACAATCACGACCAGCAGATTCTCGCGATTTCCCAGATCGTCGGCGGCCTCGCCCACGAGATCAAAAACCCCCTCTCGACGATCAATCTGAATCTCAATCTCCTCGCCGAAGATCTGCGCCAATTCCCCGATGACGAACACCGCCGCATCCTCCGCCGCCTCGCGGGCGTCCAGCAAGAGGCCCAACGGATGTGCACGACGCTCGACGACTTCCTGCGCTTTGCGGGCAAGGTAGAGCTCCAGCGCGCACCGATGGACCTGCGCGATCTGCTCGGCGAGCTGCACGACTTTTTCCTCCCCCAGGCCGAAGGCGCCAACATCGTCCTGCGCTATTCCCCCCCCGCCGCG
The DNA here is from genome assembly GCA_018644725.1 of Phycisphaerales bacterium. Lineage (GTDB taxonomy): Bacteria > Planctomycetota > Phycisphaerae > SM23-33 > SM23-33 > JABGPZ01. The sequence goes on along the minus strand of JABGPZ010000083.1, from coordinate 2,733 downwards.
CCGCTGAAGTGCAACCTCGACGTGAATCTCATCAAGCAGGCGATCCTCAACCTCCTGCTCAACGCCATCCAGGCCATGGAACCCGCAGGCCGCGGGGAGCTGCTCCTCGGCGCAACGCAGCGCGAGAGCGACGTCGTGATCGAAATTACCGACACTGGGCCCGGCATCGACGCCAAAGCGCTGGAAACAATTTTTACGCCCTACTTCTCCACCAAGTCCGAAGGCAGCGGCCTGGGCCTGCCCACCGCCCGGCGCATCGTCCACGAACACGGCGGCACGATTGACGTACAATCCGAACCAGGCCGCGGAACGCAATTCACCATCATACTACCGACGAATTTGTAATTTCGAAGACGATTTTTTCAATGGGAAAAACCGGGACTGGTACGGATTTTCAGATTCATTGAAATTGGATGATGTTCTTCCATGTGCTACGGTGATCCGCCGATATCGAGCGGCCAAGAAAACTTTGTACCTGTCCCTGCTTTTCCCCCACAAACGCGTGACGACAAGAAATGGAAAAATGGGCGAAAGATTTTTCGCCCCTACAACACAAACACATCCGCCAGTCTATACCAATGACGAATTTGTAATTTCGAAGACGATTTTTTCGATGGGAAAAACCGGGACTGGTACGGATTTTCAGATTCATTGAAATTGGATGATGTTCTTCCATGTGCTACGGTGATCCGCCGATATCGAGCGGCCAAGAAAACTTTGTACCTGTCCCTGCTTTTCCCCCACAAACGCGTGACGACAAGAAATGGAAAAATGGGCGAAAGATTTTTCGCCCCTACAACACAAACACATCCGCCAGTCTATACCAATGACGAATTTGTAATTTCGAAGACGATTTTTTCGATGGGTTCGGTTGTGGGCGCAGGAACGAATGTTACGCCGCGCGAAATGCACTGAGTCCGCAGCTCGTCCTGCCACGCTGTGAAGCGTTCGCGATAGGCATCGGCTGTGGCGCGGTCGATGTAGAGATCGAGCGTTTCAGCGCCCTCAGACGCCTCCAGGCGCACTCGGCCGCCCGCAACGTCCCCCGCGTCGGCCTCGGTGAGAACCTGCACAGCCGTCGCGTCAGCACCGCCCGAGCGGATCGCCGCCCACGTCGTCGCCAGCTCGTCGTCCGTGTCGCAAAAATCGCCGATCACCACCACCAGCCCCGCACGTCGATTGCCCGCGAGCGCCTCGCGCAGAGACGCGGGATAGTCGCTGTTGCCGTCGGGGGATTGTTCGCCGAGAAAACTCATCGCGTCGACCAAAGCCGTCTCGTCGAGCCCGACGCGCCGCCGGGCCACCACGGCCGAGTTGAATAGCACCAATTCCGAGCGCATCGCACTGCCGGACGCGACATAGACCACCGCAGCCGCGAGGGCCTGGGCGTGACGGAATCGCTCAACGCCCCCCGCCGCCATCGACGCCGACGCGTCCACACAAATCAGAACGTCCGAATCGCTGTGCTCGTGAAACCGGCGCAACAAGACCTTGCCCATGCGGGCATAATACGGCCAATCGATAAAGCGGCAATCATCGCCGGGGTGATACTCGCGATGGTCGGCAAACTCCAGCCCGTCGCCCAGCTGCCGAGAGCGCGACGCGACACTGCCGGACGTGGCCGAAAGGTGTCGAGACAACAGGCGCAACTCAGCAAGACGCGCAAGCAGATCGTCCTCGAACCAGTCGGCTTCAAAATTCACATGCGACGCGGCCATCGCTGCTCCTGTTACGGTGCTTCGGGGCGCGGGCCCTGAAGGTGAATCGGATCGTTAAGCCCCGAGCCGCCGGTATAGGTACTGCCGTTGCGGCCTGCGCCTGCGGGGGTTGTGCCCGGAGTCATCAACGTGCCAATCGGCGTACGCTTGTTCTGCAGCAGCCACGCCATCGCAACTTCCGGATGGCGCTCATGGCCGCCGGGGATCGTCTTGGCGTAGGGGTGGAAGCCCATCGAGCGCAGATAGCGAATCGCGTTTTCCGACTGGAGAACAATCGGTGCGGGGTCCCCTTCGCCATAATAAATCATCATCTTCAGGCCCGAGGCGTTCGATGCCAGCGGATACCAGCCGTCGGTGTTGCGCTCGTTGAAGTTTGCATTCTGGGCGACGATGCAGCTGAACACGTCCGGATTGCGCAGGCCCACCCAATAGGCCGGGAAGCCGCCGCCGGAAAACCCGGTGATCCAGATGTTGTTGCGGTCGACGTTATAGCGATACGACAGCATCGAAATCATGCTGAGAATATAGCGTTCCGAGCTTTTCATCGCGCCGCTTGCGCCCGAACCAAAAATGCCGTCCGTGCCGTCGAGCTTCGGGCACAGGAGGATAAACCCGTAGCGCTCTGCATACCATTCCCAGGTGCGGCTGTGGTGCTCGGCAACGTCCCACGGCGGCGTGCCGTGGCAGCTGATGAGGATCGGCATGGGCGTATCTTTGCGATACTTCATGGGAATATAGAGGTACATCCCGCGGCCGGTGACCGTGTCGTTGCCATACCAGATTTTCCCCGGCGTGGGCGGGGTATAAGGAACCGGGCAGCCCGCCGTCAGCAGGCAACCGAGGAACACGAAGCCGATGCAAAGGTATTTCATCATGTCAGTAGATATCCCTTGAGCGCGAAAATGCGCAAGATTTGTCGTAATTTCGGCGCGTATCATACCCCACAACCGCAATCAGGGCAAGCACAAAGCAGGACACGATCAATCGGCCGAAGAGTGCCCCGAACGGCGGTGAG
>JABGPZ010000108.1 GCA_018644725.1 Phycisphaerales bacterium | reverse complement strand
CGCCGTCCAATCACATCCCTCACCCCGAAAAACGGTATTTTTCAAGATGCCCTAACGTTTTTCCGAGGTACAAGAAGGCGAGGGATCGTACTGCCTTGAGATGTTCCATCCCTTCATCGCAGAACGGCGTGCCATACAGCCCCAGGTAATAAAGCGTCTTGGTCCCCTTAAAATGCACAAACCCCTCGCCGCGCACTTTCGTATTATTCAGACGCAATTTTGCCAACAGAGGGAGTTGTGACAAGGCCTTCATCCCAGCATCGGTTACTTTCGTATCCACCAGATGAAGAATTTTAAGCTTTTTCATATTCGTCAAATGCTCCAACCCATCATCACCCACGCCAGTTTTGGTCAAATCAAGCTCGACGAGGGAGGTTAACCCCTTGATATTCGCCAATCCCGAAGCGGTTATTTGTGTAGCACCAGAGAGATTCAGCATTTCGAGGTCCACCATTTCGCTCAAGCACGCCAGCCCCATATCGGTAATATTCTCAGGGGAAAACTTAAACTTCTTCAATTTCGTCAAGTTGCGTAAATGAATTAATCCCAAATCCGTGATTTTACTGCAGTTGTACAAGCTAAGCGACTTGAGCTGTGTCAGTGCTCCAATTCCATGCAAATCATCATCGGTCAATTTTTCGCAATTGATCGACAACACAGAAAGCGTCTTGAGATACGGAAGCAATTCACCCAATTCTGTACTCGTAACCTTGGGACCAATGGAAAATGAGACCAGACCAGGAAGTTTCCCAATGGCCTCTCCAATTTTCTTCCAGGATGCTCCTTCATCTCTATGATCCAAGGATAGAGTCAGATATCTGTAGTCCTGTAGTTCAACCTCCCCGCCACCGCCACAGTCTGTGGTATGAACAGCAAAATAGGGAGTCTTGGCAACACGACAATAGATTGTCGAACAAGATGGAAAATGAAACGTTATCGCAGGATTCTCAATCGTTTCAATCTGATATTTTTTAGCAAGCAGCATCCCATCCCTGACGATAAAATCTGTACTTTTCGTCCGTTTGGGGGTGGGGCCGGATTTGGGTTTGGGCTTGCGCGCGGGCGGTTTCTTTCCCGCCGGTTTCTTCGCTGGCTTTTTCTTCGGGGCGGCACAAAGCGGATCGGCCAAGACCACCAAAGAGATCACCATCGCCAATACGCCAAGAAAAATTCGTGTCCGGTTCATATCAATCTCCATTCAGAAAGTTCGTTTCATCCACCACCATTTGACTATACCCGCCCCCAACCATGGCTGCAAGGGCGATTTATGGAATATTCCCCCCGGCCCCACCCGCCGATGCAGAATACGACACAATGCAACAATTCCAGCAGATTCCAGAAACCCATCTTAATTATTTGTACTTTTATATCTACTTATGAAACAAGAGGTTACACGATCAGCGTGAAGTTTTTTCCGTTATGGCACGACAATTGCACAATATCGATGAGTGCGAAGAGCCTCGCACCGAGAGTACATCAGTTACGGCCGTGAGAAAGCCGTACCAAGGAGAACACCATGCCGAATTCTTATGAATCGGCCTGGCGTGAGAGAGACCACAATTCGATGACCGCAATGGTCGTGGGGGGAACCCACCAAGACCTGTCCGCACTGTGTGATCGTCTGTCAACGCAGCAGGGTGTATCTCTGCTCGCATACGACACCCCGTGCGATATGCTGGCGAATATCCCCGCACGAGCCATGAACCTTCTGGTGATTCATTCGCCCGAGGACCTGGTTGAATTGTCGCGAACCTTACGCTGGGCAAAGCGGAACCATCCGCGCTGTGTCTTGGCCGTCGTCAGTGACGAACCGGCCGCCGAACTCGATGCCCGACAACACGGTGCAATGTATTTCCAAGGCGATGTCGACCCCTGGCAATGGACCGGCCTTCTCGAATCTGCCCAGCAACTACAACACTCTGCCTGAGCCGATAGGGCCCGGGAAACGAATACCACGCGCTGTTCCGTGGCGACATAACAAAGCAGGCAACGGATGTTCTGTTGTCAATCAATATTGGCTGTCTGGTTTAATTTTCTCGAGGGAGAAACTGCCGGTGGCCTACACCTTCCGTTTGTGAAGCCTGGTGGTTTCCGAGGGGATCAAAAGGACAAGTAGTACTTGTTCTGGAAATTTGGAGCATCAAATGAAAACGAAGACTTATTGGGCTGGATGTTGTATTCTTCTGGCATTGGGGACGGGGGTCGCCTCGGCGAAAACTATGGGCTATCAAACGGAGTACTCCGAGGGGAATCCGATTGAAACGACGCCCTACACGATGACTCTTTCTCAATTTGACACACAAAACGACACTCGTGTATTAACGGGAGTTACGCTGAGCTTCACCGCCCAGCAGTCGGCCAGCATTGCGTTTGAAAACGGAGCGAGCTCGCCCGTCGAAGGCAGTGCAGACATGTCAGGTGCATTCGTTACCTTCCAGGGTACCGGGAATGTTAATGACTTTGAGTTCCTGTCGATCTCCACCCCGACTCCTACGCACGATTTTGCTGCCAACGAAGGCGGCGGCCAAGTGTACAACGGCACGGGGGATGACTATTGGAACTTCGGATCACTCGAAAGTGAGACCTACACCTACAGCAAGACGTCCTGGAGTAGCCTCGATGCATTTGAGGGTACTGGCGAGATCAGCTATGATTTGACCTCCGTCGGTTCATGGGTTCTCACTGGCGGCGGCGACGTCCAAGCCACCGTCTCTGACTACATCACCGCAGGGGTTCTGCGCGTCGACTACGAATGGGAACCCGTTCCCGAACCGACGACAATGGCCCTGCTCGCACTTGGTGGGATCGCAATGTTAAAGCGCCGCAAACGCGCATAAGACATCCAACGATCACCAATCAAAGGTGACTCAGCACAAAAAAAACCGCGAGCAATCGCGGTTTTTTTATACAATCAATTTCACCCTGCGCCCATGGAAAAACCCACGAGAAATCGTGGGCTTTTTTTGTATCGATGTTGAGCGGGATTATTCGCTTCGGATCTTTTCGATCAGGTCTACTGTCGCGCGGACGTTGGCGGTGATCGCGTCCCAGTCTTCGCTGGCGAGAAGGTCTTTGGAGAGGAGTTTGCTGCCCATGCCCGCACAGACGATCCCCGCGCCGAACCATTCACGGAGGGATTCTTCGGTGGGTGCAACGCCGCCGGTGGGCATGATTTCTGCCCAGGGCATCGGCCCGCGGATCGCAGCCACCATGGACGGGCCCCCTGCCGCTCCGCCGGGGAACAGTTTGACGATATCCACGCCGAGTTTGTGGGCGGCGTGAACTTCGGTGGGTGTTGCACAGCCAGGCGAGAAAGCGATTTTCCGCCCGTTACACAGCTCTGCCGTGGGTGCGTCGAGAATCGGCGAGACGATGAAATCCGCCCCGGCCGCAATATACATCGCCGCCGTCGGTGCGTCCATCACGCTGCCCACGCCGAGCATAACTTCGGGCAGCTCGTCGGCGGCCCAGTCGGCCACATCGAGGAACACGTCCAATGCGCGGTCGCCGCGGTTGGTGAACTCTATCGCCGTCGCGCCGCCCGCGGCACACGCGGAGACGACGGATTTGACGACCTCGACATCGGGATGATAGAAGACGGGAATCACCCCGATCCGTTTCATCGCCGCCAGTACGTCGCTTCGTTGGAATCGTGACATTTCGTTCTCCTTTAGCGGCCCATCCAGCCGCCGTCGACGACCATCGTGTGGCCATTCATATAACTCGACGCATCAGACGCAAGAAACAGTACCGGACCTTTGAAATCGTCGGGAGTGCCCCATCGATTCGCCGGGATGCGTTCAAGAATTTGTCGGTTGCGTGTTTCGTCTGCGCGCAGAGCGGTGGTGTTGGCCGTCGCGATATAGCCCGGTGCGATGGCATTGACGTTCACGCCGCTTTTGGCCCACTCGTTGGCAAAGCTCATCGCCAGGCGCGACACGCCAGACTTGCTCGCGGCATAGCCCGGCACGGTGATCCCGCCCTGGAACGAGAGCAACGACGCGGTGAAGATCACCTTGCCGCCGCCGCGCGCGACCATTGTTTTTCCGATCTCGCGCGTCAGAATGAACTGGGCGGTGAGGTTGACTTCGAGAACTTTGTCCCAATATTCGTCGCGATGCTCGGCGATGGGTTCGCGGAGGATCGTGCCGGCATTGTTGACGAGAATGTCAATCGGGGCGCACTCGGCCTGGATCGCGGCGATGGACGCGTAAAGCGCCTTGCGGTCGGAAAAGTCGCACTGGTAGGCCTTGAATGTTCGGCCAAGGCCCGTGACGACCGTCTCGATTTCACTGCCGGCGGGGTCGATGCTGTAGCTCATCGCGACGATGTCGGCGCCGGCCTCGGCGAGTGCGGTGGCCATGCCCATGCCGATCCCGCTGTCGCAACCGGTCACGAGGGCCGTCTTGCCAGTGAGGTCAAATTGATTCATGATGGTCATAGTTAGTTTGTCTTTCTTGTAGGGGCGAAAAATCTTTCGCCCATAATTTCTTTCATTTTTTTTCCTACCTACAGCCTATTTGATATCTTCAATTTTGAGGTGGTCCATGTCGTCGAACTGCTGATTCTCGCCGCCCATGCCCCAGCAGAAAGTGTAGGCCTTCGTGCCGCAGCCGGAGTGGATCGACCACGACGGGCTGATGACGGCCTGGCGGTCGGCGACGGCGATGTGGCGCGTCTCTTCGGGCTTGCCCATGTAGTGGAAGACGCGGTTGCCTTCGGGTACGTCGAAATACATGTAGACTTCCATCCGCCGTTCGTGGGTGTGCGCGGGCATGGTGTTCCAGACATTGCCCTCGGCGAGTTCCGTAAAGCCCATTACGAGCTGGCAGGACTGCATGCCGCCGGGATGGATGCACTGGAAAATCGTGCGCTTGTTGCACTCGGCGTCGCTACCCATTTCAATCGGATTCGCGTCGGCCTTGCGGGCGTGGGTCGTGGGATAGTCCGCGTGGGCCGGATAGCTCAGCAGATAGAACTGCGCGGGCGAGGCGGCCTCGGCGGAGGTGAAGGTGATTGTCTTGCTGCCCCGGCCGACGTAGAGCGAATCTTTGTTCGCCATGTCGTACGCGGTGCCATCGACGGTGACCTGCCCCGCGCCGCCGATGTTCAGCACACCGAGTTCGCGACGCTGGCAGAAGTAGTCCGCGCGGAGTTCATCCGCCGTCGCGAGGGTCAGCGGGCCAGCAGCGGGCACGGCCGAGCCGCAAATCGCGCGGTCGACGTCACTGTAGACCATGACGATTTCATCGGCCGCGAAAAGCGACTCGACGAGAAAATTCTCACGCACTTCGGCCGTCGTCATCCGGCAAAATCGAACCGGGTCTGCGCTGTATCGTACTTCCATGTCAAAACTCCATTCTATCGATTTAGGATTGTATGTATTATCGGTACATTTGCCTTTTCAGGTACTTGCTTGACGTGGGCGTTCCACGCGGCTGCAGTCGTGAAGTCGCCGCTCTTGTTCCAGCACGCGCCAGCAAAATAGTACGGCTCCTTTAGCGGAACAACCAGCTGGCCATTGACCTCGCGCGGCTTGGCGGAAAAGCCATCCGGCGCGACAATCGCCATGCCGGTAATACCATCCTCGCCGTGGGGCTCTTCCCAGACTGTGACATAATTCTCGCCGATAGTGACCTTGGCCTTCTTGGTATGCAGGACAATGCCCGCCGCTGGGTTCTCCACTGAGGGCGCGGAAGTGTAGTAGAGCCAGCCCCCTGCCCCGATGGCAATCATGCGTGGCTTGGCCTCGCCGGGGTAGGTCAACTCAAACTCGCTGGCCAACGGACCAGTGTAGAGAATCTTCGAGGTGAGGAAGTTTTTCGCGGTAGTGAATTTGCCATCCTTGAACGAACCAATCGCGCCGCAGCCGGCCGAGGAACCGACTTTGAAATAGTCCATCCCTTCGCCGTGATCTTTATGATAGCTACCATTCTTGTAGAACTTGTTGACGATCATCTCGCGCGTCGACTTGGTCCAGACATCCACACCCGAGGTCTTCAGCCCTTCGCCCTTGGGCTTGGGAAGCGCGACGGTCGGGCCGAACGTACGGAAACCGATCCGGTCGGTTTCCCACGCGAAGTCGTCCATGCGCTCGGGCACAAACCGCGCCATCGTGCGGACTTCAAATTGGATTGGTAATTTCTTTTCGAGTTCAACCACGCGCACAATGCGGGTTTCCTTTGGCAGGAAGTTCAACTGCACGAAAACACCATGAAGAGTGATTTGATGCGGCACAACCTCACCACTGCGAGCGTCAAGAATCAGCATGTTCTTTGGCCAATCGTTTTTGGGCAAATGGGTCAGATGCTGCTTGCGCGCAAAGTTGGACGGATTGGTAAGGCTCACGCGGGTTTCCGTCTGGCCGTGGGTGAGCTGATATTTCAGCACTTCCGCGCCGGCGAGCATGAACGCACCCGTGCCGTAGACCTGCGTGGTGTGCTTGCTGAACGCATTGGGCGCAGCGCCAATCGGCTGGACGTAGCAAAGTTTGCCGTTTTGATCGACGCAGCGCATCAGGCCTTTCCAGCCTGCCTCGACGGTCGGCCAATACTCCTTCGCGTCGAGGATGCCGTTGTTGATGCCCCAGCAGATCGCGTAAGTAAAGAACCCGCTGCCGGAAGTTTCGCCGCCGGGGCAGTCGTCAAAGTCGAGCAGCGAGGGGTTCCACAGGCCGTCTTTGCCCTGGCGTTTTTTCAGCGTCGCAGCCATCTCGCGAAGCTGCTTGATATACTTCGGCCGCGAGGGATAGTCCATCGGCATGTGCTGGAGAACGCGAACGAGCCCGCCGATCACCCAGCCGTTGCCACGACTCCAAAACACCTTCGCGCCGTTGGGGGTGGTTTTCTTGCCAAAGTAGCGGCTGTCGCGGTAGTAGAGCCCTTCTTTGGCATCGTAGAGGTAGTCGCTTGTGCGCCACCACATGGTGTCCATCCAGTCGAGATACTTGGTATCGCCGGTGGCCGTGTAGAGTCGCGCAAACGCGGGCGGTGCCATGTACAACGCGTCGCACCAGCTCCAGACTTCGGTCGTGCCCTTGCCGACGTGCTCCAGAACGTGCTGACCCTTGATCTTCTCGCGTTTGGGCGGCGTGCTCATAATTTTGTCGAAGTGTTTCTTCGTCGGCGCAAGCATCTTCTTTTGGCCGGAAATCGCGTAAAGATCAAGATAGGTCTGGCAGACGGTGTGATCATCCGCATGATAAGGACGGCGGCCGGGTTTCCAGCCGACAGCATCAAACTTCGTTTCCATGTAGCGGCGATATTTCGGATCCTGCGTGACGCGGTAGCACGCCATCATGCCGGTCCAGTGTGCGCCCATCGTCCAGTCGGTCGTGCGCTGAGGCGAGGGGTGGGCGATTTCATAGTCCCCCACTTCGCGAATCACGCCAAGCATGGCTGCGGGTTCGCAACTGACTTTGCGCGGCTCGGGCGTCTTGGCGGGCGTCATGCGAATCGAGGTTTTGTAGTCGGTATAGTGGCGATAATAGCCCTCCATCCACAGCACCTTCGGGCCCGTACCATTGTAATAGCGCACGGGGAATGGGCGGACGTTGTTCTTTTTCGACCCCTTCGTAATTGCTTTATTCGTAAAGGTTTCCCCGCCATCAGCGGTCGTGTAGTGGAAGATTTCAAACACGCCGTTGACGGGTTTGGCGAGATAAACATTCGACGGATCATTGTGGTCGAGATTCAGGCCCGCAGAGTAGTGCGGCTCGCGCTCTTTGGCCCCTTTTGTGGTCTGGGGGAACCACTTGCCCGCATCGGTCAGCTTCGTAGTGATCCACGTTTTGCCGTCGAACTTCGCATACCAATATTCGTGATTCGTCTCGGCTGGGCAGCGGGAGTAAACCAGCGCAGGATTGCCTGCGGCGTCAAACGCAACGTCCCAAATCCAGCAGCGAGCCTTATCGCCCGTCGCATCATGAACGACGTCGCAGTCACGCTGCTTGATGGGCGTGCCGGCCATGACGGTCTTCATGTCGGAAATCTTCGTGCCGCCGGCCTTGTAGAACGCGCCGTTTTTATAGGCCATAAAGTAGATGCTGTTGGTCGGCTCGTTGCGCGGGTGGCCATCGGTGAAGGCTATGTAAATCGTGTCCTTGCCGTTGTTGGCATACTTCACATAGGGCCGATTGCCGCGGGTATCAGTGCTGGAGATCACACGATGAAACTTCGTGAACGTCTTTCCGCCATCATCGCTCCAAGCAACTGATGGCTGCCAGTTGACCACGCGGCCATAGATGTAGATGCGATTTTTCTCGGCCGACAACATCGCGGGATTCGTATAGCAGTGACCCACGGGGATTTTCTTGCCGCCGGCAGCGCCTTTGATGTACATTTCCTTCGACCATTTGGAAATCGAGCCTGGCTTGGTGGAGATTTTATACCGTAGGCCAGACGGGTCTCCGTGGCGGGAATAGAGTGCCATGTAACGGCCATCGGGCAACACAAGGAACGACGGATTGTCGTGGTCGTCGCGTTGGAACTTCTTGGCGAGCGCAACTGTCTCGATTTCCCCGGTTTTGATGTCATACGCGCCGACCATCACATCGCCGCTTTGATTCACCCAGCCGGCGATCGTCTTGCCGTTGTCGTAGATCGCGCGCGGATCGCTAAACCAGCACCACGCGCCATCAGAGGTCATTTCCGCGAACGTCGCACCGGGCGCGGGCGTAGCCGTTTCGGCCTTTACGTCGTTGCAGCCAAGTGCGGCCAAAACCATCAAGCCAATTGTCAATGTCCGTGTCATCTTCATCATAATCTGTCTCACCTTGGGGTATGCGGGCATAAGCGAATCGCAGAGTGTTTGCGGATACTATGTTATTAAGCTATGAATTATACAACCGCCTCAATGTAAAATCATTATATATATAGAGAAAGATGGGCATTTTATGCAATTGCACACGGTTCCATGGTGAAAAACTATGGAAAATTGGACCGAGTCCACTATATAGTATGTAGATACGATTTCCCCAGCAAGGAGGCCTCATGGGCATCATCGATATTCACTGCCACGCGTTTCCCGACAGTCTTGCCCCGCGCGCGATTGCCGCGCTCACCAGCGCAGGCGAATGGACCAGCGTGGGCGACGGGACAACCACGGGCCTTTTGGCGAGCATGGACGCCGCCGGCATCGAGGCATCGGTCCTCTGCCCCATCGCGACCAAGCCCAGCATGTTCGATGGGATTTGCGGCTGGCTTGCGTCGCTGGAATCCCCTCGCCTGATCCCGTTCGGGTCGATCCACCCCAACGACGAAGACCGCCCGGGACTCGTCGCGCGCCTCGCCGAGACGGGGATCCGCGGCGTAAAGATGCACGCGTTCTATCAGGACTTTTGCGTGGACGATCCACAGATGGATGACTACTACGCCGCCCTCGCCGAGCATGATATGCTGATCCAGTTCCACGCCGGGCACGACATTGCCTTTGAGGAGGACGCGATTCTCGACCGCTCCGCGCCCCATCGCATCGCCGCCGTGCTGGACCGACACCCCACGCTGAAGGTTCTCGCGACGCACACGGGCGGGTGGAAAGTCTGGGACGAGGTGCGTGAGCATCTTCTCGGCCGACGCGTGCTACTGGAAACGTCCTACACGACGCCATTTTTACCCGCCGACCAACACGCCGAGCTCATTCGCGCTCACGGGCTGGACAATGTCGCGTTCGGAACAGACTGGCCCTGGATGGATCAGGCCGCCGAACTCGAAACCCTGCGCGGATTGGGACTCACGGACGACGAATTCCGCCAGGTCACCGAACACACCGCCGCGGCCTGGCTGGGGCTATAACAGGGCAAAAACGTGCTTGGGGTCACTCGCAAAATAGATTCGCCAGCCCCCGTCGGCGAACTTTTTCCAATGCAGATCGATGGAGACCGTTACGCCCCGTCCGGTAAGAGCCCCGCGGACACCCACCTGGACCACCAGTTTCATCAGAGCGGTGTTGTCCTCGCGAAACGTAATGGTGCAACCTTTCAAGGCGACGGACTTGAACAGTTCAGACTGAATTTTGTCCTGCGCCTGATTGATGAAATTTTTCTTCTTGCTGCAGTACCCGCGATAGCCCGTGTCAATTGAGGCGATGAACGTGGGGAGTTTGCGCTGGTCGGCCTCGGCGACGATTTTTGCGGCGGTGGCTTGGAGATGTTCCCGGTCGCTCTCGACCAGCACGTCCACCAGCCAAAAACACCCCGCCAGACCCAGCATCACAAAAATACCATTTCGCCAAAAGCGCTCGCGGTTCGACTTCCAGATTAGGACACACAACACCGCTGCAATCAACGCGCAGACGATGGGAGTCGTCGAATTCTCAGTGAGATACTCCATGCTCTTCTCCCTTGGCGAGGAACATCTCGCGGATATCGCGCAGCGTATACCCAGATTGGTTGAGCTCGCGAATGGTTCGAATTTGTGTCAGCAATGCCTCGTCGAAAAATCGCCCGTGGCGTCCTTCAACGCGTCGGGGCTCAATCAGGCCAAGCAGCAGATAATACTCAATCGTCTGGCGCGAGAGCTTCAAACGCTCGGCCGCCGGACCGAGACGAAAATAGCCCTCGGGAATCGCGGGTTGTTTGGATTTCGATGTCATGTACTGTTTTATCGACAACTGAGCACTTGGGGCTTTAGCCCAGACGAAAATTTCGGTACAATATCCACATGCCCAAAAGTCTTACGCGCATCTCGCTCGCACTGAAAATCCGCCTGCTGTTTGGTTTGGCGCTGCTGGGTGTGATTGCGGCCGCGCTGGCGATGCCGTGGTATTTCACCAATGTCCTTTTCGAACAAAGCCTCGAAGGTCCGGCGCGCGAACTCACCCGCCTGCGGCTGCTCGAATGGCAATCGGCCCACACCAAGAACCTCAAAGAGGCCTACGCCAAATCCAACGTCGCCAATCTCTACACGGAGAAACCCGAGGCGGACAAGCCCGAAACGCTTGACCCCCTTCCCACGGTCGGCCATCGCGAAGGCCCCATCGTCCGCTCGTTTACCGGCCTCAAACCCGACGACAACACCCTCGACCGGCGCACCCGCAAGGCATGGGCGTTTTTCCTCGACCACAGCAACATTGACATTCGCTGCGTGCGGACCAAAAACGAGAAAGGCCAGCGCATCTATCGCGGGTTCCGCGCGATTCGCTGCACGGCCGACTGCTTCGGGTGCCACCACGAAAAACATCCCAACAAGGATCTGCGATTTTATCGTGGCAAACTCGTGGGGGTCGTGGATGTCACACTGCCGCAGAACACCACCGCCCAGACAAACCTCCGCTGGACGCGCGGGGCAATTCTCGTCGGCGGCCTGATCGCAGGGCTGCTGGCGACCGTCGTCTTCTCGATCCTGATCAACCGGATCATCCTTCGGCCGGTGCGCAAACTCAATCGCCTCACCAACAAAGTCGCCGAGGGGGACCTCAACGCGCGGTGCAGCCTCTCGACGGGCGACGAATTCCAGCACCTCGGCAACAGCTTCAATGACATGCTCATCGCGATTCAGGACCAACACGTCCGCCTCCAGGCCGCCAGTGAAGCTCTGGAGCTGCGGATGGAAGATTTGTCCCGCAAGAACACCGCCCTCTTCGAAGCGAACCAGATGAAGACCGAGTTCCTCGCCAACGTCAGCCACGAACTGCGCACGCCGCTCAACAGCATCATCGGCTTTGCGGACCTGCTCGCCGGGCGGGAAGACAGCAAGGTCGCGCGCTATGGCGGCAACATCGCCACCGCGTCGAAAAACCTGCTGAACATGATCAACGACATGCTCGACCTCGCGAAAATGGAAGCCGGCAAGGCCACCGTCCGCTTCGATGCCGTCAGCCCCCTCGACACCGCCCAGAATATTGTCACCCTCATGGCACCGCTCGCGCAAAAAAAAGACATCGAGCTGAAAACCGAAATCGATCCAGACCTGCCGATCATTCAGTCCGACGGCGGGAAGCTCCAGCAGATTCTGTTCAATCTGATGAGCAATGCCGTGAAATTTACGCCCCCCGGCGGGACGGTTATCCTCAGCGCGCAGTTTGGCCTGCACCCCAACGGCGAGCGCAACGACACGATTCTCTACAGCGTCATCGACACCGGCCCGGGCATCAGCGAGGCCGACCAGACGCACATCTTTGAAAAGTTCTATCAAGCCGAAGGCGTGCTCACCAAAGAGGCCACCGGCACGGGCCTGGGCCTGGCGATCAGTCGCGAACTCGCGGGGCTGCTCGGCGGACGACTCGGCCTGCATTCCACCGGCGGCGAAGGCTCCACCTTCACCCTCATCATCCCCCTCAGCACGGACTCAAAATAGCCGCATTAGCCTTTGAGGGCAGGAAAGAGTTCGACCACCCCGCGCTGAACAAAGTCGATTCCGAGCGCGGCGAGAAAGATCATGAGGATGCGCGAAATCACCACCGGCGCGATTCGGCCGGCCTTGCGCATCAGGATGTGGCCATAGTTCATGACCATCACCATCGACGTACACGCCACGAGCATTGCCAGGAGGCCTTGGGCAATGCCGATTTCGTTGACGATCAGGATCGCGGTGATGATGCTTCCCGGGCCGACAAGAATCGGAAACGCCATCGGGCTCACGGCGCGTGAAAGCAGTTGCCCGCGACGCTGATCACTGAAATCCGACGCCTGCTGGACAGATTTTTCTTCTTCGGTTGTGCCCACAACCATATTCCGTAGCGCCACGACGAACAGTAAAATCCCGCCGGCAATGAGCATCGATCCGATCTGGACCTGAAAGACAACCGTCACGAGAACCTGCCCGATCACGCCCATCACCATCACGATCGACGCTGCGACCAGCGCGGATGTGCGGAAGAGAAATTGTTGCTCCTTCTCGTTGCAATCATCCACAAGCCCGCCGAACATCGGCAGGACGTAGAATGGATTAAACACCGCAAACAAACTCAGCGCGGCCTTGGAGAAGATTACCCAGTTGATTTCGCCAAGGAATTCGGGAATGAACATTGGATCACCTAGTGAGGATGGAGGGCCAATCGACGGTGTCGATTGCGAATTGCGCATCGCGGCCGAGCGTGCCATCGGCGACGCTACTGGCGGGGTCATCGGGGACGAGCGCCAGAAGCGGCACGCCACCGAGGACGCGGATTTCGCCGGGATTCGTGTGCATCGCGAGCACCGCGTCGCCCTTTTGAACCGCCTCTTCGTCGGAAAGTTTCGGGTCGATTTCATATCGGTTGACAATGACCCCGACGACGTCGATTCCGGCGGCCTGTGCGGCGCGGATCGTCAACAGCGTATGGTTGATCGTACCGAGGTTTGGCCGCGCGACAATCACCATCGGCAACCCGGTCGCAACGGCGAAATCCAGCACACTGAATTCGTCGGTCAGCGGGCAGAGTAGCCCCCCCACGCCCTCGACGACCACGGCATCACTGCCGTCAAGACGGCGATACGCGTCAAAAATCGCGGGCAGATCGATCGTCGTGCGGGAAAAACGCGCCGCTACATTCGGTGCCAGCGCCGGGCCGAGGCGAACGGGAACAATTTCGTCCATCGGCCTGTCGGTATCGGCCATGTGCGCCAAAAATGCCGCGTCTTCACTATAGCGGCTGCCACGAATTTTCGGACAGCCCGACGCGACGGGTTTAAACGGCTCGGCGACGATGCCCGCGTTGCGCAAGCTGCGACAAATTCCGCCGGCAATGAATGTCTTGCCGACTTCGGTATCGGTCGCGGTCACAAACACGCCTCGCAGTTGCGGCAGTTCGGGCAAGTCCGGCAGGGTCGACGAGTCGGGTTGGATGGTTTCGATTTTCACGGATGAGTCCTATGCAAAGTAGTCCACGATGGTCTGGATCGTCGCGTCGAGCAATCGTTCGAGCGTCGCGAGGTCCATCGCCGGGGCGGGCATGAGTACGATCACGTCGCCGAGGGGGCGGATGATGATCCCGTGTTGGCGCGCAGCGAGGCAGATGGCTGCGCCGGTCCGGCTGGCGGGGTCAAACGCTCGCGCGTCCGAGGCAACCAGCTCGATGCCGGTCATCAAGCCCACCTGGCGGATGTCGCCGACATTGGGGTGTTCGCGAACCGCGTCGAGCTTGGTGGTGATCAGATCGACCTTGGCGGGAAGTGCGTCGAGAAGGTTCGTCTCGTCAATCAGTTCCAGCGCAGCAACCGCCGCCGCACATCCCAGCGCATTGCCGGTATAGGTGTGGCCGTGGTAGAACGTCTTGCCCTCGTCGATCTCGCCGCAGAACGCGTCGAAGATGTCCTGCGTCGCGAGCGTCGCGGCGATGGGCAGGTAGCCGCCGGTGATTTTCTTGCCGAGGCACAGCAGGTCCGGCGACACGTCTTCGTGGTCGCAGGCGAACATCTTGCCCGTCGAGCAGAACCCCGTCGCCACTTCGTCGACGATTAGTTTCACGCCAAATTCATGGGTCAACTCGCGCACCGCGCGGAGGTAGCCCTCGGGATGCTTGAGCATTCCGGCCGCGCCCTGCATCAGCGGTTCGAGAATGACTGCGCACACCTCACCGCGATAGTCTTCCAGCAGACTTCGCATCTGCCCAAGCGAAACGTCCATCGCTTTTTCTCCGGCGGGATGGTAGAACTCGCACGGGGAATCGACGAAATGCGCCTCGAACAGTAGCGGCTTGAAGATGCGATGGAACAGGCCGATCCCGCCGAGAGAGACGCTGCCGATGGTGTCGCCGTGATAGCTGTTTCTGATGGCGATAAAACGCGAGCGGGTTCCCTCGCCGCGGTTGTAGTAATACTGGTAGGCCATTTTCATCGCGACCTCGACGGCCGTCGCGCCGGAGTCGGAATAGAAAACTTTGTCGAGCCCGGCGGGGGAAATTTCGACGAGTTTTTCCGCGAGGCGAATCGCCGGAACGGAGGTATGGCCGAGCATTGTCGTGTGTGCGATGTGTTCGAGTTGTTTGCGGATCGCGTCGTCAATCGCCGGGACACGGTGGCCGTGAAGATTGCACCACAGCGATGCGAAGCCGTCAATAAACCGTCGGCCTTGCGCGTCGATCAGCTCGAAACCGTCCCCATCGACGATGACGCGGCCGAGTTCATTGGAATCGCCCTGCCACTGGCGCATCGGGGTAAACGGATGCCACACGGCTTGATTGTCCAGTTCCATCCATTGCTGCGGCGAGCGGGCCGAGGGCAAAAACGAGTCGTGCATAGGAAATCCTTATCCTTCCAGGAAGTGAAGCTGTGCGACCTCGACGGTCATGCCCGGGCGCGCATCAAATTCGTCGCACGCACGGCCAAGATTGACCGCCAATTCCAGATCGCCCATCGAATCGATCAACGCCAACGGTTCACCCAATCCGGCCTGGCCGTACGTCGTCTTCAGGCCGCTGACTTTGTGCCCGTTGCAGGAAATCTGAAACTCGCCATGCGGCAAAAACCGCTCGCGAATGTGTCGTTCGTTGATGCTCGTAATCAGGTTGCCAAAGCGGTCCACATAGACCACCTTGCCAACGAGCGTTCCGCCTGCCCAGATCGGCTCGGGCAGGTCCAACAGTTTGTACGTCGGTGGCGTGGGCCCCAGGTCCGAAATCCGCAACCCGTTCGACACGGCCGCCGCCAGCGGGGCAAACACGTCGCGCCCGTGGAATGTCGGCGAAACCTCGCGGTCGCCGAGGAATTTGTAGTCTCGGACCGACACCAACCCCTCCAGCGGCAACATCTTCCGAATGATCGTGATCACACCGTTGTCAGGGAAAATGAACAGCTGGCCGCCAAATTGGCCCACGAGAATCGATCGGTCGGTCCCCACTCCCGGATCGACGACGACCACATGGATCGAGCCTTCGGGAAAATAGGGCGCTGCATGAGCGAGGACATACGCGGCATGGAGCACTTGGTGCGGCGGCACGTCATGACACACATCGATGATGTTGGCCTCGGGACATTCCCGCAACAACATCCCCTTCATGGCCGCGACATACGGATCACGCAGGCCGAAGTCGGTCGTGAGTGTGATGATGGGTTGATTGTATTCGCTCATGGGGTCCCTCTGCCGCGAACTGGATGCTCACGATCAGTACATCATACCGGAATACGCTCTGTTTCTCAACTATAGGCTTTGTGACACTGAATAAGTCGCGGCGAGATTGTCTTTTGCACAAGCCCGCACTTCGCAGGGACTTGGCCCCACGACACTCACACTCTACGCCAGAATCGTCTACCAGACCCATTTTTTCGGAAAACCCTTTACACGCTCCGCCTAAACCGTATCATCAACGTGGAAAGGATTCCCGCATGAGCGAGCTGACCCTCGAGACCCCCATCCAATTTGTCAAAGGCGTAGGCCCCCGCCGCGCCCAACAGCTCGCGCAGCTAGGCGTGGAAACGCTGGAGGATTTGCTGAGCTATTTCCCGCGGAAATTCAATCTCCGCAAGCAGCGTATCCCCATCGCCGATCTCGACGAGACCCGCGTGAACGCGACCGTCGTCGGTGTGGTCCAAACGGTGAAGTTTACAAAATTCCCGCGCCCGATTTTCGAGGCCCTCATCGAGGACGAATCCGCCTCGCTGCGAATCCGCTGGTTCCACGGCGCCTATCTCCAGGGAAAAATCCGCCCGGGAATCACCCTCGCCGCAAGTGGCAAGCTCAGCCGCTATCGCGACACCCTTCAATTCGTCAATCCGAACCACCAAATCCTCTTCGACCCCGACGGCAGCAACCTCGACGCGGATGAGCTTCTGCCGGTCTATCCGGCCGGGGCGAATCTGTCGAGCAATGTCATCGCGTCGGTGATCCGCAATGTTCTGCCGCACATCCCCCACGTTATCCGCGACTGGTGCGACGCGCCGTTTCTTGCCGAGCGAGATCTATTGCCGCGCGCCGAAGCGGTTCTGTCGATGCACCATCCCGAAGACCGCGAGCAATGGAAACGCGCCCGGCGGCGACTGGCCTATGACGAATGCTTGCTGATGCAATTGGGGATCGCGATTTTGCGCAACCGGGAAATTTCTCGCCCGGCCCACGCCCTGCCCAGTAGCGAGGAGATCGACCAGCGCATCCGTCGGCGCTTCCCGTTTGACCTCACCGACGCCCAAAGCCGCGTCAGCCTCGAAATCGCCGCAGACCTCGCACGGCCGCGCCCGATGAACCGCCTGGTCCAGGGCGATGTCGGCAGCGGAAAAACCGTCGTCGCGCTCTATGCCGCACTGCTGGCGGTCGCCAATCGAAAACAGGCCGCGCTGATGGCGCCGACGGAAATCCTCGCCACCCAACACTACAAAAAGATCATGGCCTATCTCGAAGGCTCGCGCGTCAACGTCGCGCTACTGACCGGATCCACGCCCAAGCCCAAACGCCAGCGCATCCTTGCCGAGCTGGAAACCGGCCAGATCCATCTCGTCATCGGCACCCACGCGATCCTCTCGGACACGGTCAAATTCCAGGACCTCGCGCTGGTGATCGTCGACGAACAGCACAAATTTGGTGTCCGCCAGCGTAGCAATTTCCGCACGAAGGGCTTCTCGCCGCACTACCTCGTGATGACCGCCACGCCCATCCCGCGCACGCTGACAATGACCGTCTTTGGCGATCTCGATTCGTCCATCATTGATGAACTTCCCCCTGGCCGAGGCACCACCGAGACGATCTGTCTCCAGACCAATCAGCTTGAGCAGGCGCTCTGCAAAGTCGAAGGCCTCCTCGAAGCCGGGCAGCAGGCGTACTTCATCTACCCGCTGGTCAACACGTCGGACACGCTGGAGCTCACCGCCGCCATCGATGCCGCGCGCAGTCTGCGCGACGGGCCCCTCGGGCACTATGGCGTGGGGCTGTTGCATGGGCAAATGAAGCCCGACGAAAAGAACGATGCCATGAAGGCCTTCCGCGACGGCAAGACGAGAATCCTCGTCGCCAGTGTCGTTGTCGAAGTGGGCGTGGACGTGCCCAACGCGAATGTGATCGTCATCCATCACGCCGAGCGCTTCGGCCTGGCCCAGCTTCACCAGCTCCGAGGCCGCGTCGGACGAGCCGGCGAAGATGCGCTGTGTGTGCTTCTGGCCGACCCCGCCAACCCCATCGCCACCGAACGGATGGCCGCGCTCGTGCGAACGTCCAATGGCTTTGAAATCGCCGAAGAAGACCTCCGCCTGCGCGGGCCGGGACAGATTTTCGGCACCCGCCAACACGGCCTGCCCGAGCTGCAAATCGCGGATCTCGTGGAGGACTTCGATCTGCTGCGCCTCGCACGGCGCGATGCCTTTGCCACCATCGCCGAAGACCCCGACCTCGCCGCGCCCCACCACCAACAGCTCCGCCGCCTCGTGAAAAAGCTCTACGCCGGAAAGCTCAATCTCCTTGCCGGCGCGTAAATAGGACCATTCTGTGTACAATTTTTCCACGCTCTTTCAAATTTTGACTGGACACGTCCTACTGCCCTGCATATAAAGGAGTTATCATACAGCGAACGGGGCACCATGACGCTTGAGTATTCCATTGATGTTGAGAAGAAAATCGTACTCTCCATCGGATCCGACACGTTAACGGATGCGGATGTGTTGTCTCACCGTAACCGCCTTGCCCGTGACCCCCTGCTTGACCCCACCCAATACAACCATCTGGTGGATTTGACTCAGGTGGAACGCCTCGAATTGTCCCAGGAAACCATTCAAAGTATTGTTCGTAACAATCCGTGGGGAAAAGGGTCTCGCCGCGCCATGGTCGCATCGAGCAAGGTTATCTTTGGAATATCCCGGATGATCCAGCTTAGCCTGGAAGACCAAGGCGACGAAACTCACGTCTTCGACAATCTCGAAGAGGCAAAAGTGTGGTTGGGGCTGAAGTAATCCAATTTGGTCTCATAGACTTCGATGCTACAATTAGGTAGAAGATTTCCAGTCCCTTGGAGGTATCATGCCGGTAACCTATACCATTGATCACGACCAAAAGCTGGTTTATACCACGGCGGAAGGAGTCCTGACAGATCAGGAGGTCCTTTCCCATCGCGACCGCTTGATGGAAGAACAGATTGACCCCTTGACCTATCGCCAATTGGTGGACCTACGCGGAGTCGAAAAAATTGATATCTGTGCGGGCACCATCCATGATCTGTCCAAAACCAACCCCTGGGGGATGGGAGCCCATCGCGCCATCGTCGCGCCCGCCAAAATGCTGTTCAATCTCGCTCGACTTTTCCAAATGAATATCGAAGCCCACAGTGATGACATTCAGGTATTCCACACACTCGAAGATGCCAAGGACTATCTCGGTATTGTCTGAGACTACTCGTCTTCGGCGATGGGCGTGTCGCTCAGCGGCATCAATTTCGCCAGTCCGGCAACACACTCTCCCAATGTTTTTCCGCGAAGTTTCGCGACGGCAAAGTCCTGAATCTCCGACCACACCGCCCCCACCGGACACTTCTGCGCCTGGTCACACTCGGGGTTTTCCTTCTGACACAGATTCAACGAAAACGGGCCTTCCACGGCTTCAATCACGTCCAGCAGTGTAATGTCTTTCGGATCCCGGGCAAGGCGATAGCCTCCGTTTTTTCCGCGAATCGGAATCACCAAACGCGCACGGGACAGATAGCCCAGCACCTTGGCGGTATAGTCTCGCTGCATATCGCGCACGGCGCAAATGTCACACAACCGCACCGGCCCATTGCCATACTCAATGGCCAGGGTTATCGACGCGCGCATCGCCAATTCAGCAGCGGGAGAAAGTGTCATTGCCATCAGATCAATTCCTTATTCCGTCCAAAGTCGTTTCAACGCCGGCGCGATTCGCTCGGCGACAAGAGTATCCCAATTCATCCGGTGGGCCAAGGCATAGCCCGCAGAAAGAATCGCATCTCGGTCCGCCTGGGTTCGCGGCAGGCGAAGATCCAACTCCCCTGCCAATCGCGCAAGCTCAACAGCCTCCACGGCATCCCTGTCGGATGTGGTGCATTCTAGGCACTCGCGGAGTGGTTTTCCAGATTCGGGGAGCAAAAAATCACCGATCAGCACGTTGGGGACCGTTTCCGCGCCGGAGGCTTCGATCAGTCCCACGCAGCCACACACATTGGACACGACGCAAATCGCGCCATAGGTCAGCGGCTCAAGCGGGCTGATTCCAAAGGGTTCATAGACGCTCATGCCGAATTCGACGTCGGCCCCTTCACGCAGGTCTTCAATGGTCATCTCGCCGGCGGCCGCGCCGAGCGCCTTGGCCGACCAGCCCCACTGATTCACCAGCACAGCGCGAATGTTGTGATGCGACGCGTTAAAGGCTTCGCAGAGAACCGAAATTCCCTCTTCGCCATTGCAGACATCGGGATAGCCCTCGACGTGATTCGCGGGCCAGCCATACGCGGCAGCCATCTCTTCGACCTGGGCCTTGGAACGTACCCCGCCGAGCGTTCCGAGTATGTAGAAGACCGCCGTTTCGCCCCGCTCGCCGAGACGCGCATCGAGTTCGTGCAACACGCCAAAATCGCGCCAGATGCCCTTGCTGAGGACCGGGCGCGCCACATGCGTGAAAATCCACGTCGGCGACAGGCCCAGAATCCGCTTGGAATAGTCCCGCAACGCAGTCGCGCTTTTTTCGCGCTGGGCGGGGGTCAATTCTTCCGACGCCAGCGCATTGTACGACAGCGTGATCCGATCGGACGGGAACGTCGGATCGAGAAAGTGCAGTTCTTTTTGGACATAGTGCCCCACCGCAAAAATCCCGTCGCAATAGTGACTCGCCGCGACAAGGGGATGCTTAAAATTATCTTCGACTTCCGGAAAGACCTCCGCCAGCGTTTTGCCCTCCGCCGTGGCGGCCTCCATCGCCGCATAGAACATCGTATCGTGTCCGGGATGTTTCTCCACCACCGGGCGCACCGAAGCGACCTCGTGGGCATAAAAAATCGTGCGAATCGTCTCGGGATCGTCCTGCTTGGCCAAAAGCGCCGTGGGCATGCCCATAAACTCGTGGGCCAAAATCACCGTTTTTTCGCCGGCGGCAATGCCAATCGCCCGCAACGCCGAAAGTCCCGCCGCTCCCAGACGCACAAACTGTTCATAGTCCCAGACGGCCTCATGCCGGTCGGACGGAATTCCATACGTTTCCCACAAAATTGCCTTGGCCGCGTTCACCGGCTCGGGGTTCATCCCCCGCACATCCAGCAACAGCACTTCCGCTTCGGCCTCGGCCCCGGCATAGGGCTCGCGCAATATCCGATGGCCATAGATCACATCCACGCCGAACTCCGCCTCGATGGGCGCAAACACATCTCCCCACTTCCCGTCGCGCTTCTCGCGAGAGTGATAGAGCATCTCCCCGCCCTCGAACGAATGTTCCAGGGGGTGATCCATCTCCCAATACGGGCCAAACAACACCGTCCGCCCGCTGAGTGCCTGATAGCCTTTGGCACTGCACAGGCCTTCAATGACGGTCCCGATGCCGCCAATCTTTTCTATCGCTTCGTGCGTAACATGAACCACATCCATGAAGTTCTCCATATTCATCTAGGCGTCTCAACACAACCGATGCCAAGCATCATTATTCATGTTGTCCGCAGCATTTTTCCATGCGTCTCAACACAACCGATGCCACGCATCATTATTCATGTTGTCCGCAACATTTTTTGTATTTCCGTCCGCTGCCGCACGGGCACGGATCATTTCGGCCGACCTTTTCGCCCGTGTTGATGATCGGCTTGACGGCCTCTTGGGCACCCGCTTCCTGCTGGGCGGCCATGTCCTGGGTCAGGTGGTCATAGCCCGAGAGTTGCTCGTGGACCTGGTTGGAAATCTGATAGACGCTTTCCATTTCGGCCGACGAAGTCAGGCTGACCTTGAAGATCATGTCCGTCACACGTTCGCGAATGCCCGTGAGCATCTCGTCGAACATCCGGCTGCCTTCGCGCTTGAAGGCCACCTTCGGATCCTGCTCGGCATAGCCGCGCAAGTGAATCGACCCTTTGAGGTTGTCCATGTTCAGCAGGTGATCTTTCCAGGTCGTATCGCACAGCTGAAGCAGGACATAGCGCTCAAGCTCGGTCATTTCCCGACGGAGGAATTCGGCGATGACGTTCTCGCCTACCTCCAACGGTTGAACCTCGGAGCCTTCCTCAATGGTCAGATCAATGTTGTAGCGCTCGTTGAGATGCTCGCAAACCGCTTCCATTGTAGGCGTCTCGCCGAGAGCCTTGCGGAGCGATTCCTGAATATACCCTTCGGCATTCCATTTCGCCGAAAGCCCGACGAGGTCGTTGAAAATCTCTTTCATCGACTTGCCGGCGAGCGATTCGCCCGTCCAGTTCGCGTCATATTTTCGGTTCGCCCACGTCGCGAGCGATTCCAGCGCGTAGACATTTTCCACGCCCGAAGACGCGACAGTCTGTTCCACGGCGTGTTCACAGGGATATTCGATCACGCGCTTGCGATAGGCATCGGACACCTTCTCCGAAAGCGCCAAGAGTGCTTCGTCGGGCGTTTTTCCGAGTTCTTCGACCGTGACGTCGATGTCGAACTTCGCGCGCGCCCAATCGCACAGCGCATCGTGGGCATAGGTCTCTTCGAGCATCGGCGCAAGACCCGACAGGTCGATGGCATCGATGCGTTCCAGTGCGGCCTCGGACAGCGTCGTTTCGATGTCGGCAGAGTCCATCTTTCGGAGTTGGTTCTGCGACAACTGCACCGAAAAGCGGCTCATCGCCCACTGGCTCAGCCCGCGATAGTCCCAGTCGCGCGGGTCGATATCCTCTTCCATATACTCGCCGAGGGTGATATTGATGGTCTGGAGCGCGTCGGCTTTGGCATATTCCCGCAGCTCATATTCGAGCGCGGGAAGATCGTTGCCGCGGAGCTTGACGCGTTCTTCGGGGATGGGGCACTGAAGCTGCTGGCGGGCGAACTCGGCCACGCAGCGGCGCTCATAGTTCCCGTCGAGATAGTCCCAGACGCTCTCCTCGAGCGTGACTTCGTTCATCTCGTCCAGCAAGGTGCGCAGCTCGCGCCCTTCGAGCACGCGTTGACGCATTTCGTAGAACGCCTTGCGCTGGAAGTCCATGACCTCGTCATAGTCCAGCAGGCTTTTTCGAATTTCAAAGTTGCGCTCTTCGACCTTGCGCTGGGCCTTTTCCACCCCGCGCGAGAGCATGCGGCTTTCGATGTGTTGATCGCCGGTGAAGCCCAAACGCGCGAGCATCTTGAGCATCATTTCGCTGGCGAAAATCGACATCAGGTCGTCGCGCAGTGACAGGAAGAACTGGCTGGACCCGGCGTCGCCCTGACGACCGGCGCGGCCTCGAAGCTGGTTGTCGATGCGGCGCGATTCGTGGCGCTCGGTCCCGACGATATGCAGCCCGCCGGCTTCGAGGACCTCGGGCGAAAGCTTGATGTCGGTCCCGCGGCCAGCCATATTGGTTGCGATGGTGACGTTGCCGACCATTGTATTGCTGCCGGCTTTGAGCGGGCGCTGATGCCCGGCCTTGTCGACGATCTCGGCTTCGCGCGCGGCGTTTTCGGCGCGGCCGTTGAGCACTTCGTGCTGAATGCCATATTCGTGCTTGAGCAGGTTCGAGAGATATTCACTCTTCTCGATGCTCGTGGTCCCGACCAGCACCGGGCGGCCTGCCTCGGACTGGCTGTGGATTTCCTCGACGATGGCGCGGTATTTTGCCTCTTCCGAGGCGTAAATCCGGTCGACCCGGTCGTCGCGCTGACAGGGCAGGTTCGTCGGCACGGCCACCACGTCGAGCTGGTAAATCTTCATGAATTCTTCCGCTTCGGTCAGCGCGGTCCCGGTCATCCCGGCGAGTTTTTTATAGAGCTTGAAGTAGTTCTGTAGCGTGATCGTCGCGAGGGTTTGCGTCTCTTCCTTGATGTTGACACGTTCCTTGGCTTCGACGGCCTGGTGCAACCCGTCGGACCACTGCCGGCCGTGCATCAAACGCCCGGTGAACTCATCGACGATGATCACGATGCCGTCCTGAACGACGTATTCCTTATCGAGTTCGTACACGAGGTGCGCGCGCAGCGACTGGTCCATCAGGTGCGGCCATTCCATATTCGCGCCGACATAGAAGCTGCCCACGCCCGCGATGTCCTGTGCCTCGCCAATGCCGTCGTGGGTCAGATTCACGGCCTTGCGGTCGAGTTCGATTTCGTAGTATTTCGGCTTGGAATCACGATCGCGCTGTGCGGTTTCGAATTTTTCTTCGAGTGTTTCGAGCTTGGCGATGAGTTCTTTGGCCTCGTCACTGCTCCGGCCAACCTTGCTGATTTCCCCGCCGAGCATTTTGATCTCGCGGGTGAGCTGCTGGCAGGATTTATCCGCGCGCGCCCAAGGCTGGTGACGTTTGATCAACTCGCGCGCCACACCATCGGCCTTGCGATAGCGATTGATATCGCCCGCCGCCCCGCCAGAAATAATCAGCGGCGTACGCGCTTCATCGATGAGAATGCTGTCGACTTCATCAACAATCGCAAAGTCAAGCGGGCCTTGGACTTGCTCGGCGACGGTCAGCTTCATGTTGTCGCGGAGATAGTCAAACCCGAACTCGCTGTTCGTGCCATAGGTAATCGCGCATTCATAATGCGGCTTGCGTTCGGAGGGTTCCATCTCGGCGGTGATAAAGCCCACCTTCGCGCCGAGAAGCTCGAACACCGGACGGGCGAACTCGGCATCACGCGCGACGAGATAGTCATTGACCGTCACGACGTGGGTGTGCATCCCTGCCAACCAGGCCATGTAAATCGCGGGATAGCAAGCGATGGTCTTGCCTTCGCCGGTGGCCTCTTCGGCGATCCAGCCCTCGTCGAGGACCATCCCCGCCACGAGCTGCACGTCGTATTGGCGGTGGTTGCGTGCCCGGCGAGAGGCCTCGCGGATCATCGCATAGGCTTCGGGCAGAATCGCGTTGCGCTTTTCACCGCCCAAGCACCGTTCACGAAGGTCGAGACTCTGCGCGAGAAGTTGCTCGTCGCTGAGGACCTTGATTCCGTCTTCGAGCGGGTTGATCTGCCCAACCACGATCTCCATGCGAGAACGAACCAGGCGGTCGTTGCGCGTGCCGCCCATCATCTTCGTGAAAATTTTGCCGATTAATCCAAACATGGTGTTCTTCCGTTTCTATGGTAAGACTGTCAAGTCGTCGAGATTGATATAGGAACCGTGTATTATCTCCATTTTCCGCCCTGAAATCAAGGCAATGCGCCACTTTCCCAAACATTCATTTCCCGCGTCCCGTTTTTTCCTTGCAACCCAACATTCAGAGTGGTACTGTACAAACATACCCCAAACGATTCTTTTGCGGAGCCTGGTTATGATTGCACGAACGCACAGTAGTATTTTGAGCGGAATCGACGCGCGCGTCTGCGAGGTGGAGGTCGATGTCGCCAAGGGCGGCCTGGGCGATTTCAAGCTCGTCGGCCTCGCCGATGCAGCCGTCAAGGAGTCCATTTCTCGCATCCAGTCGGCCGTCCGAAATTGTGGCTATCGCTGGCCCGGCCCGGCGGTCACGGTGAACCTTGCGCCCGCGGATGTCCGTAAAGACTCTGCCGCGCTGGACTTGCCAATTGCCGTCGCCGCCCTGCTCGCTGGCGAAGCATTCAGCAGCGAATGTTCCGAGGAGTATCTTCTGCTGGGCGAACTCGCGCTCGATGGCCGAGTTCGGCCGGTGCGCGGTGCGCTCGCCGCAGCGATGCTCGCGAAGAAACTCGGCAAGCGCGGCATCCTTCTCCCCACCGACAACGCACCCGAAGCGGCCGTCGTGGAAGCCATCGACGTCATCCCGATCCGCTTCCTCTCCGATGCCATCGGCGTTCTCTCTGGCGAATTGCCGCTGGAACCGTGCGGCATCGACCTGAACACAACCTTCCAGGAACACTCAAATTACGATGTTGATTTTTCCGACGTGCGCGGCCAAGAAACGGCCAAACGCGCGCTGGTGATCACCGCCGCCGGCCACCACAATCTGCTGATGATTGGCCCGCCCGGGAGCGGAAAATCGATGCTCGCCAAGCGCATCCCCACAATCCTCCCGCCGCTGAGCATCGACGAATCGCTGGAGACGACGCGGATTTATTCCGCACGCGGATTGCTCGCGCCGGGCGAATCGCTCATGGCGCGTCGGCCGGTTCGCACGCCCCACCACTCGTCCAGCTCGGCTGCACTCATCGGCGGCGGAATCATCCCCCAGCCCGGCGAAATTTCGCTCGCGCATCACGGCGTACTTTTCCTCGACGAATTTCCCGAGTTCGCGCGCCCCACGCTCGAGATGGTCCGCCAACCGCTCGAAGATGGTAGCGTCACGATCCCGCGCGTCCACTCGACGATGAAATTCCCCGCGAGCATCATGCTCGTCGCCGCGATGAATCCGTGCCCGTGCGGCTATTACACCGACCCGAAGCGCAAATGCAAGTGCACGTCGAACCAGGTGCGCGGCTATCTCGCGCGGATCTCCGGGCCGCTCGTCGACCGCATCGATATCCACGTCGAGGTCCCGCCCGTGCCGTGGAAGCAGCTCCGCGGCGAGGCGACCGGCCTCTCCAGCGAAGAGATGCGCGCGGATGTCCTGCGCGTGCGAGCCATTCAGCGCGAGCGATTCGGGCCCGACACGACCACCACCAACGCGAAAATGTCGCCGGCGGAAGTCCGGAAATATTGCCCCCTCGACGCGATGGGCGAGAGCGTTCTCCTCCAGGCGATCACCGAGCTGGGACTGTCTGCACGCGCCCACGACAAGATTCTCCGCATCGCGCGGACCATCGCGGACATGGCCGCCAAGGCCGACATCGAACCTCAACATATCGCCGAAGCGATCCAATATCGCCGGCTGGACAGAGAGCTGTAACTGATGACAGAAAAAGTTATTACGATAGACGGAATCCGTGTGTACGTTGATATGCTCGCACGGATTGAACATAGTTGCGACCCGAAACTCTGCGGCCGACAGGGCAACTGTTGCAGTTGCTATCAGATTCCCCTGACCAAGGCGGAGCTGTCTCGCGCGATCGGACTGTCGTCGCACGCGGCGAACTATCAGCCCGATTTGCTGGACGAGGACGTGGAACTCTTCGAGGAGATGGACGACGATTCGCTGATTTTGGGATCGACCGATACGGGGCGCTGCGTGTTTGCGTTCCCGCGCGGGCGAGGTATGTATTGCTCGCTCCACGCGGCGTGTTTGGAGTTGGACCTTCCGCCGTACCGCACCAAACCTGCGCCGTGTACACTTTGGCCGCTGTGTCTCAGCGAGTCCAAACCGCTCGAACTCGCGGTGATGGGTGATGCGAAACAATTCCCGTGCAATCGTCTCCTCAAGAAACCGCGCAAAACCCTCCACGCCGGAATCGCCGAAATCCTCGACGAGCTCTACGGACCCGATTTCACCGAAAAAGTAAATAAGCACCTCTAACACAAACCCGCGAATAAGACAAGCCTGTTCTCTGCGAAAAGCAGAGATCAGGATCAAACCCCACACAACCCGGAGAGTCTGATATGCCCAAAAACGGGGATGCATGGTGGCACTTGATTTTGACTGCGCGGAACACATGGATCCCGGGCGACGAACGCGGGTTCCGAAACCGTCATCATCGCATCCACTCCACTGGGGACTACAAAAACCCGCCCCCTCCCGAAGAACACGCAGGACTTCGAAACTACTGCAAATCCATCGCGGGAGAAGAAATCCTGTTTCCGAAACCACTCCGTAAACCGATGGGAAACGCCATGCTCGCAACACTCCAAAAAGCAAATTTGCGCTGTATTGCTATTGCCGTTGCCAAAACCCACTGCCACATTCTGGTCGAATGTGAAGATGACAGAGACGTCGCAAAACGCTTAACGAGTCGACTGAAGCAAACCGCATCGTTCGCAGTGCGAAACCAACAACCGGGAAGACTCTGGGCGAACGGATGCAAAGCAATCCGCGCAAGAGACCAAAATCATCAACGTCACATTTTTCGCTATATCCTCAATCACTCACAAAAAGAAGGTGCGTGGGTGTGGCAGTATTGAGTTTCGACACAGTGTTTATCCTGACCTCTCGCAAGCGAGAGGACAGGCTTGTTTTTTCTATCTCTTTCTTTAGATACCCTTCTTGCCTATTTATCTTCTTCTCTCTTCTCTGTCTACGTCGAGTAGAGTGCGTTGATGTCGACGTAGGCGTGGGAGAGGTCGCATCCGAGGGCTTCATATTTGCCTTTGCCCAATCCGAGGTCTGCCTCGATGAGAACATCTTTGGAGTCCACAATCGCGGTTGACGCGGCGGCGCGATCGAATTTGACCGGGCGGCCTTTCGCGAAGACTTTGTGTCCCGCGATCCAGCAGGACAGTTTGTCCTGATCGACTTTGGCGCTCGATTTGCCAACGCCCATGACGATGCGGCCCCAGTTGGGGTCGCCGCCGTGAATGGCGCATTTCAGCAGTGGGCTGTCGGCGACGGCCTTGGCAGCGGCGGCGGCTTCGGCGTCAGTTTTCGCGCCGCGAATTTGCACACGGATCACCTTGGTCGCGCCTTCGCCGTCGGCCGCGATGGAATAGGCAAGCGCTCCGCAGACGTCCTTGAGCGCGGCGAGGAATTTTTTCCACCCAGCGGTGTTCGGCTTGATCGTCTCGCCCGCTTCGCCCGAGGCGAACACGGCGACGATGTCGGACGTGGATTGGTCAGAGTCGACCGTCACGGCGTTGAAGCTGCCGAAGACGGCCTCTTTGAGCGCACGCTTGAGGTTCGTCGGAGAAATTTTCGCGTCGGTAGTCACCACGGCGATCATCGTCGCCAGCGACGGCGCGATCATACCCGAGCCTTTTGCGATGCCGCCGAATGTAATTTTCGCTCGGCCGATCTTTGTCCGCACGACGGCCGTCTTCGCAATGAGGTCGGTCGTCAAAATCGCCTGGGCGACAGCTTGGTCGTTTCGCTTGGCGACGGTTGTGGCCAGCGGCACAAGAGCGGGACGAATGATCTCCATCGGTAACTTGTGGCCGATGATGCCGGTCGATGCGACAAGAATTTCTTCCTTCGCACAACCCAGCGCTTTGGCGGTCAGCTTGGCCATGGTCTCGGCGTCGCGGTATCCCGCTTTGCCCGTGGCGACGTTGGCGTTGCCGGAATTGATGACGATGCCGCGCGTCTTGCCGCAACCCTTGGGCAGAATATCGCGCACCCACCGGATCGGCTCGCCGATGACCTGGTTGGAGGTCGTGACGACGGCCGTGGCGACGGGCTTATTGGCCGAGGCGATCAGCGCGAGGTCGGGCTTGCCCGAGGGTTTCATCCCCGCCGTGCCGGCCGAAGCGACAAAACCGCCCGGCAGTGTAATGTGTTGAATCGGTCGCATGGAAGCTCCTATCTTCGATTCGTACGGATTAGTACAGGCCGGTCGTTTCGTCGAGGCCGTACATCACGTTCATGTTCTGGATCGCCTGGGTCGACGCGCCCTTGAGCAAGTTGTCGATGGCCGAGAAGATCATCACTTTGCCCTTCTTCAGGCGCACCGCCACGTCGCAAAAGTTCGTGTTCGCGACATATTTCGTCGCGGGAATCACATCGCGGCGCACGCGCACAAACGGCTTGTCAGCGTACGCGGAATCGAGCGCGGCGTAGAGCTGTTCTTCGGTCACGCCAGCCTTGGGCGTCGCATAGATGCTAGCGAGCATGCCGCGGTCGAGCGGCGCGAGGTGTGGCACGAAGAGCACGTCCGGCGTGGTGCCGGTGATCTGGCCGAGAATCTGTTCCATCTCGGGCATGTGTCGGTGGTCGCCCATTTTGTAGGGCTCGAAATTTTCGTTCCGTTCGGGAAAGTGATTCGCCTGGGACGGTTTGCGCCCTGCCCCGCTGACGCCGCTGATGGCGTTGACCACGAGGCCCGGTTCGATCAACCCGGCCGCAAGAATCGGCGCGACACCGAGGACCGCACAGGTCGGGTAGCACCCTGGATTCGCGACAATGTCGGCGGTCGCAATCTCGTCGGCATAAAATTCCGGCAGGCCATACGCCGCGGCCGGAAGCGAAGCTGTATCGGTGTGCTCGCAGTACCACTCTTCATAGACCGCGACATCCTTGATGCGATAGTCCGCCGACCAGTCGATCACGCGCAGGCCCATTTCGCGCAGCGCGGGCATATAGCTCATCGCGACCTGGTGCGGGACGCAGAGCATCGCGAGGTCGGCCTGGCAGGCCGCGACGGCCTCGGGCGAGTAGGTTTGCTGGTCGAGGTCAATCTGTCCAGCGAGAACCGGATGGATCTCGGCGATCGGGCCAGACTTCGAGAAGCCAAAAACTCCGACGACCTCGGCATGAGGGTGTCGCGCAAGCCAGCGCAGGACTTCGAGTCCGGTATAGCCACTGCCGCCAATGAGTGCAATGCGAATCGGTTTCATGTGAATCTCCAAAAAGGTGCAAGTCCCTTAGTTTATCGGCACATTGCGGGAATTTCCGTAAAAAAAACAAGGCCCCAGCTGTTTTTGCCAGGGCCTTGTGAATTGCGATCGAGGATCGATTAACGCTTCGAGAACTGGAAGCGCTTACGAGCACCGGGCTGACCGGGCTTCTTACGTTCCTTAGCACGCGCGTCACGGGTCAGAAGGCCCTTGTTGCGCAGTTCGCGGTCGACGTCGGGCATGGCCTTGGAGAGAGCGCGGGCCAGGCCGAGCATCACTGCTTCGGCTTGTCCGGTCATCCCGCCACCATTGACGTTGACCCACACATCATAGCTACCGGTGAGGCCAGCGGCCACGAGCGGAGCCACCGCAGCGTTGCGGTGAGCGATGTGGTTGAAGAATTCTTCCAGGGGGCGCTTGTTCACAAGGATCACGCCCTTGCCGGGGCGAATGCGAACGCGGGCGACGGACGCTTTGCGGCGGCCTGTTCCCCAGATGTAGTGTTGGCCTTCCGGCAACGGTGCGGCAGTGCGCGGACCGGCGGCGGGGGCTTCGGATTTGACTTCGGCGACGAGGACTTCGTCGGCGGGGGCTGTCGTGGTTTCTTCACTCATGAGTGGGTTCCCTCAAGCTCGCTTAGAGGCTCAGCGCTTCGGGCTGCTGTGCCTGGTGATTGTGATCGTTGCCGGCGTAGACCTTCAGTTTCTTCAACATCGAAGCGCCCAGCTTGCTCTTGGGAAGCATGCGGCGGATCGCAGCGGTCAACACGCGCTCAGGATGGATTTCCATCATTTTACGAGCGGTGATTTCCTTCTGCCCCGAGGGGAAGCCGCTGTAGGAGCGGTAGATGCGCTGGTCGGGTTTGTTGGCACCGGTCATCCTGATCTTCTCCGCGTTGATCACAACGACAAAGTCGCCGGTGTCTACGTGGGGAGTGAATTCGGGTCGGTGCTTGCCTTGAAGGATCGTGGCAATTTTGGTTGCGAGACGGCCTACGACCTGGTCTGTCGCGTCAACGACCCACCATTTCGTTTCGAGCTCGCCTGCCTTGGCCATGTATGTTTTTTGCGTCATGTCTCTTTCCGTGTTTCGAAAAAAGTCGTCTTGTGTATGCCTTCGCTGGAGTTGCGTTTCTCCAACGGCGACGTCATGCGGGCGCAACAGTCCCGCCTATCCCGTATTGGGTGGAGTATTATGCGTATAGAGACCCCATCTGTCAAGGTCATTTGGAACAATTTTACAGTTTTTTCCTGTTGGTTCTTTCAATCGCACAATTTCCGATTTTTATACTCCCTGGTAGGAATCCCCCGCCCTTTCCGCTATAATTGGCGCGCAAGTTCCCTTTTTCCGGAGATTTCCACCATGCCATACCGAATCCAAACAACTCTGATCGCCGCTGCCCTGCTCACTTTTGCAGGTGGGGTGATGGCCCAAACCGAATCTGTTCCCCCGCAAACCAACCCCATCCAGGAGATCTTGGCCAACCCCGCCAAGGCCCGCAAGGCCGATCCATCGAGCACCGAAGCTCGGGTCATACGTGCGGCGGACGAGTTGAACGTCAAATTTTCCAATGCACTCACCGAGGCCGTGCTGAAGCTCCAAGTCAACAATTCGACTACCTTGGAAGAATTGCCCGAAGTCCGCACCGCCCTCGACGCGTATCTTGAATCGCTCCGCAATAACCTGCCCCTCTCCGCGGAGAAAGATTCCCTGCGGATCAGCGCCTCACTCAAGGTCGACATCGCCAAACTCGCCGACGTACTCAAACCCGTCAGCGCCAAACATCATACAGGGACCCGCGTCCGCGGTTCCGACTTTGACATGATGCCCGCGCTCAACGAGAAAAAAACGCTCACGGTTTCGGTCACGCAGTGGATCCCCACGAAGTTCGCCGACCAGCCTGCCTACAAAATCAACCCCGAGACCCTCAAGGCCGACTACCACCTGCCGAAGCTCTGGCTGGAGAACCTTCAGCCGCGCAAAGTTCGCGCCGCGCGCGCCCTGACCCGACTCGCCGCCCGCCGCAACGGCATCGACCGCCTCGCGGTGAAACTCGCGGACGTCCCGATCCATGTCGGCTCGCTCAAAGGCGAAGCCCTTACGCCGCGGATGCTGTTCGGGGAGAAGGACGATATGCACGCCGTGCTCAAATCGCTCATGCGCAACACGGCCATCACCGGCATTCGCTATCACCACGACGTGATGGTGTGCGAGGTCGAGGTGCAAACCTCGCTGAAGGTGGCGGTAGCGAATCTCAAGGGGTGGGTCGAAACCCGCGGCAGCAAAGAGGCCCGCGAGCACATTCCCACGCTCGTGAAGTTCGTGCAGAACAC
This sequence comes from Phycisphaerales bacterium, assembly GCA_018644725.1. Classification (GTDB taxonomy): domain Bacteria; phylum Planctomycetota; class Phycisphaerae; order SM23-33; family SM23-33; genus JABGPZ01. Next base: position 29,049 of record JABGPZ010000108.1, on the reverse strand, counting down.
CAAGGCCGACCATCTCGACTCGATGGGCATCGCCGCCGTCTCGCCCTTATATGTAGTACCGGCCTATGACCGCGTCCAAACCGCGATGGTGAATCTCGTCGCCGCGACCCCCGCATGGGCGTTTACGACAACATCCTGCTCCGACGGGGCAAGCAAACAAGGCGCAATCGACAAACTCGCCGAAACGCTCCGCAGCCTCCCGATGCTCGGCAGCGACAACGGGGCCAAAACCCTCGGCGACTTCCTCACCGCCAACGCGGCGGCCGCTCCAGAAATGAAGGCTGACTTTGACGAGTTGATTCTAGCCTTTCCCGCTGAACACATCTCGTTCCCCGAACCCGGAACACACGGGCACACCTTCATGGCCACCGCGAATCTCAAAGATGTGTGGAACTTCGTGCTGCACTACGCGCCGCAACTCGCCGAGGCCCGCGCCAAAGCCGCCGAAGAAGCCGCGAAACCAGAGGCACCTGCCGTTTGCGTTCCGCCCGTCACGGACGAACCCAAACTGGAAGTGAAGCCCGAAATCAAACCAGAACCCGCCGAACCCGCCGAAGCGCCCGTCGAAATCCCGGTCGTGCCCGCGGAATAATTCAACCGCCCCAACTTGCTCCATGTCCTCGCATTGAAGGGAGAATTCAATGACCCACTCACGCATCTTGCTCCTCGCGTCTCTGGCCGTCCTCTGCCTCGGGTCGGCATGCGCCATCGCCGAAACCAAGCCCGAAGCAGAACCCAAATACGCAGAAGCGGAATACAACATTCCCTTCGGTTGCAAGGTCATTACTCGTGTTAAAGATGGAGGCGATCGCAAAATCATTGCCGAACTGCCCGCCGGCGGCGGGGTTGTGTCCGTGCCAGCCTGTCACCGCTGGTATCTCCGGTTAACTAAACCCGATCCGGGAAAAACGTGGGACGAAACCTTCGAAGCACTCAAACCCTTCAAGACCCCCTCTCTGTATCTCTATGAAGTTGACGGAAAAGCAATCAAAGCACTTGCCCCCTACCTGGAATATATCGAAGGCGTGGCAATCTACAACTCGCCCACCATTTGTGATAAAGACTTCGAACCCTTCGCGACCTGCACCAAACTGAACTGGTTTGATCTTCATTACGCGGAAAACTTCACGGGAAGCGGCCTACAATATTTCAAGCAATTTACCAATTTAAAAACCATCTATTTGCTCAAGTGCGGTCTCACCGACGATGGCTTTGCCGCCGTAAAAGATCTACTCACCCTCGAAGCTCTCCATCTGGATAGTGACAACCTCACGGCCAAGGGCATTGCCCACATCCAAGACCTGACCAATCTGCGAATACTGAAACTCTACTCCCTGGCGGATGAGAGCTGCCTTCAATATCTCTCGGGGATGATCTACCTTGAAAATCTGGTGATACCCAATGTTAACATTACCAAAGATAGCCTGAGTCATCTCAGTGTCCTACCGAGATTGCGCGAGCTCAATTTGAACTACGCAACGCTCAGTGACCGTTCGGTAAGTCACCTGAAATCTCTCTTTTCTCTTGAAACCCTCAATCTCGACGTGTATGGCCTGGAAGACAAACACCTCAAACACATCGGTTCGATGCCTTCTCTCAAAAAGCTATCTCTGCCCGAAGAGATCACCTGCAAGGGCCTTGAACACCTCAGCCCCCTCAAACAGCTCGAAAGTCTAGAACTAGATCGCAATCTCTCCGATGAAGACATGCCGGCCATAGGCAAGCTCACTGGACTCAAGCGACTCCCCCGCTACCAGAAATTGACAGACCTCGGGCTCGTTCATCTGCGGAACATGAAGAACCTGCAAATACTCAGTCTCTATAAAATGCCCGTCACCAATGCGGGGCTGATCTGCCTGGAGGGGATGGACAGTCTGGAAGAATTGAACCTTCGTGATATCAAAGTGACCGACATGGGAATGAGCTACCTCAAAGGGATCAAGAACCTCAAGACAATCAATCTCCAGGGGAGCGGCGTCACAGATTCTTCCTTGGCCTACCTCAAGTCCCATACCCAACTCGAAGAACTCAACATTCAGGGGGTTAAACTCCAAGGCCCTGGATTGGTCCATCTCAAGGATCTGACACAGATGAAAAAGCTCCAAATGGGGCTACAGAAAATCAACAACACTCATCTCGCACACATCAGCGGCATGGTCAAGATGGAAATACTGGATCTCAACAGAACAGCCATCACCGACGATGGCCTGATACATCTCAAAAACATGACAAATCTCGAGCGTCTCACCCTAAACGGGGTGAAGATCAAGGGACCTGGCATGGAACACCTCAAAGGGCTCACAAAGCTCCAGCATCTCAGGATGCGCTCCCGAAACACCACCAAGCTTGAATATCTCAAATACACCCCAAACATCGTGGAACTGGACCTGAATGACAAACACTTCACCGACGATGAGATGAAGGCCTTCAAGACGCTCAACAAACTCAAGCGGCTATACATGAGCGGGGCCAAAATCAGCGGAGAAGGCTTAATGCACCTCGCCGGTGCCCCAAAACTGGAGTTTATCGACCTGAGCAAATCCACGGTAACCGATCAATCTCTCGGCCACCTTACACTGGTGCCGGAGTTGAAACTGCTCTATCTTCACAACACGAAGATTTCAGATAAGGGGCTGGAACATCTCGGTAGCATCTCAAATCTGAAACGTCTCGGACTCTACAAAACCAAGACCACCCCTCAGGGAATCAGCGCTCTGGAAACCAAACTCCCCAACCTCTCCGTCAATGCGAAGTATTATGATGTCATGCGAAATTGGGGGTTGTATTGGTAACTCCCCAGCGAGGGTTTCGCTGCTACACATTCATTTCATCAAGTAGCAATCGTAGCGCGGTGTTGGCCTGTTGGGATGCAGCGATGCCGACGCGCGGGGCCATGAGTCCCATGCCCTCGGCCGCAGCCGTTTCGCCGTCGCCAACTACATACGTAGACGCGCCGAGTTTGCGCACCTGCACGGTGTTGCCCGTTTCATATCCCGCCAGGCCGCTCGCAAGGATGATCGGTTTGTCGCCGCCGACCTCGCCCCAGGTATCCAGCAGCATCGCCTTCTGATCCGGCGCGTCAAACGCCTCAATCAGCACGTCACACTCGCCAAACAGTTCGGCAACGTTCTCGGGCGTGACGCGAAGTGTATGCGCGTCGTATTGTAGATAGGGATTGATCCGCCGCAGTGTATCGACGAGTGCGTCGGCCTTGCTTTGGCCGAGTTGGTCAATGAAAAAGTGTTGGCGGTTGAGGTTGCTCGGCTCGACGATATCGAAATCCACCAGCACAAGCCTGCCCACGCCAGTCCGCGCGAGGGCGACTGCCGCCGCCGAGCCCAGCCCGCCGAGGCCCGCGATGCCGACCGTGCCCGCTTTGACCTTGGCATGGACGCCCGGCGTGTGTCGTGCCGCCATGAGCGATTCGAGCATTGCTTCGTCCACGGCCCGGCCGCGCGCAATCAGCACCAGCCGGTCACCGTCGACCAACGGCCGATCCGTCGCCGCCGAAACCACCGCGCCATTGAGCACGATCACGTCGGCCGCCGGGTCCAATCGCCCCGCCGCCGCAAGTGCCGTCTCGCCAGCCAAACCGTCCGCAACTTGTTCGTTCACAAAGATCGCCATGCGCCTATCATACACAAGGCCCGACGCAACTCTACAGAAAAATTGCAATCGGCCTCGCAGATTGCTATGATAGTAGGTCTAAACGAAAGGTACGATTACTCATGCACAGACCGAACTATCAACCGCCGCAGGCCTCGTTCGCTGGCGGATCCGCCGCGGCCGAATATGCCTCACGACGCGAAATGACGCTGGAAGAACGCCTCGCCGACGAACGGATCGTCTTCCTCTGGGGCGAAATCAACCCCTCGTCGGCCGGAAGCCTGATCATGCGCCTGCTGGAGCTGCAATCCAAAGCTCCAAACCGCGACATCCACCTCTACATCAACTCGCCCGGCGGCAGCGTCGACGACACGCTGGCGATCTACGACACGATGCAATTCCTCCGCTGCGACGTGAACACCTACTGCGTGGGCCTCGCCGCGAGCGGTGCAGCCGTCGTGCTCGCTGCGGGTTCCAAGGGCAAACGCTTCGCCCTGCCCCACAGCAAGATCATGGTCCACCAGCCCTGGGGCGGCGTGACCGGCCAGGCCTCGGACATTAAAATCCAGGCGCAGGAAATCCTCCGCAGCAAACAAGTGCTGAACGAGATTCTCGCGCACCACACAGGCCGCACGGCCGAGCAGATTTGCGAAGAGACCGAGCGCGACCGCTACATGACCCCCACCGAGGGGCTGGAGTATGGCCTGATCGACGAAATCGTCTCCAACGACAAAGACGCCAAAGGCGGTGCCAAATGACCCTCGTCCCCTACGTCATCGAGCAATCCGGCCGCGGCGAACGCATGTTCGACATCTACAGTCGCCTGCTGAAAGACCGCATCATTTTCGCGACCGGCCAGGTCGACGACCACATGGCCAACACCATCGTCGCCCAGCTGCTGTTCCTCAGCAACGAAGACCCCAAGGCCGACATTCACCTCTATATCAACTCGCCCGGCGGCAGCGTCACGGCCGGGCTCGCGATCTATGACACCATGCAATTCGTCCGCCCGAAAGTCTGCACCTATTGCATCGGCATGGCCGCATCCATGGGCGCGGTCCTCCTCGTCGGCGGCGAACAAGGCCACCGCTACACCCTGCCCAACTCGCGCGTCCTGCTCCACCAACCGCTCATCAGCGGCACGATGGTCGGACCGGCCACCCAGCTCGACATCGAAGCGCAGGAAATTTTGCGACTCCGCGATCGCCTGTATGAAATCCTCGCCGAGGGCACGGGCCAAGACATGGAAAAAATCGAGCGCGACTGTGACCGCGACCTCTGGCTGGACGCGGCGCAATCCATCGAATATGGCTGTGTCGACCAGCTACTCGAACGCATGCCCGACACCGACGACGAATAAAACGCAACACCGACACCGCGCCACGAAGGGATATCATGAACTATCTCTACTACGGAACGTTTCTCGCGAATCTGGCCTTGGCCATCGCCGGGCTATGCGTCCAAAGCAAGCTCGTCGCGGTCCAGTTTGATTTCGGCGGCCACCCCACCTCGTGGGCGCTGCGGGAATCTGCGGCCACACTTGCACTCGGAACCACCGTCCTGCTGTTCGTGATCCTGCAGGCCTCGTGGACGCTGATCGTCAAACTGCCTCCCAAGCTCGTCAACCTGCCACACAAAGACTATTGGCTGCGGGAGGAAAATCACCCCGCCGCAAAAGCGCGATACACCATTTGCATCCGCTCGCTCGGCACGGTTGTGTTCGCGTTCCTACTCTACCTCGGCGCGTTTACCCTTCAGGCGAATCTCTCGGAGACCGTCAAGCTCAACCCCGTCGCGCCGTGGGTCGGCCTGTGGCTGCTCGGCAGCTACCTGATCTACTGGATCATCCGATTCCATCGCATGTTCCGCATTCCAGGCGAGCAAAATGTGCAAGACTCTGATCGGCCTGTTCTATAGCGTTACGGTTTCTCCGCCGGCCGGTCTGCATCCGACGGTTCTTCTGAGTCTTCGTCGACGGCTTCGGGCGAATCAGTGAATTCCTCGTCCGCAGGAAGAAGTTTCTCCATTTGCGCAGCGGTCCACGCGGCCTTGGCCTTGGCAGACACGGGAATGTAAAGAATGAAATGATCGAGCGTCAAATCGTTCAGTTCAATTTTTCCCGGGTCGTTGCCAATCGTATCAAAGTCTTCCTCTGCCGGTTCATCCTTAATTAAATCCGAATGCCAGTAACAATGCCCTTGAGTTAGGGGGAACCACAGCGCGTACGCATCGGGCTCATTTTTATCACCAAACACCGTCAACCGCATCGACCTTTTAAAGCCCCCCTTCTCCGGGGGGGGGGTTATCAGTGCCTTGGCCCGATCCCCCAATACCTCTTCCAGTTTCGCAGGCAGTTCCCCACCATTTTGCTTGCGATAGAGTTCCACCTCGAACTGAGCAGACAAAAGGGACTCCTTTCGATTCCGCTCCTCTCCCAGTTTCCATGAACGAGAAACAGCAGGTAGAACGAGTCCCAACAAACGCCCCGTAAACAGCTTCGTCGCGAATCGACGTTTTGCCCCGGGAGTCCCAAAGAGAATTTTCGAGGCATTGGATGCCCACCAGGAAAGGGATTGATCCTCCAAACCCATGAAGCATTCCATCCCTTCTAACTTCAGATTCTCCTCTTGTGTGGGGTTGTCCACCAAATGCTGGTAGCAGCGATTCATGAGACGCAATGCTTCGTTTCGATCCACAAATCTCCAAAGAATATCGAGTTCGCCTTCGCCTCCCGTATAGGGATCAAGCCCAAACTCATCAAAGCGCTGAATGATATCCAATGCCATGAAGCGTTCGCCCATCAGGACGGCCTTTTTAGGCGTTCCCCTTTGGGGCAGAGCGGCAAGTTCCTTGCGGAGTCCGCGCAGGTCGTCCGCAGAGAACACCCCCGCCGCCATCCCGCCCGCGAGAGTATCCATGCCAATCGTTTCACAGGACAACGCAATCAACCATGTAAGGAGCGTATTCGCATCACGCTGGACAACCCGGCCAAGGCGCATCAAGCCGATCATCCGCCGCCAACCGCGTGTCGTTTCCCCTTCTGCATAATCCAGACGCGTCTCCAATGCTGCCATTTGCGCCAGACGGCGTAAATCCAGCGTATTGGGCAAGATTAAGGTCACCACCATGCGATTCTCGGCCGCACGAATCGGATAATACCAGCGGGTGGCATCGAGGCCGATCAGCGGATCCGTTACACCACGAGAATATTGGAACCAGTGCGCCAATATCGGCGTTTTCTCCAGAATATCCTTCGTAATGGGAACGGACGCTTCATGGATATCCTGCATGGAAACAATGCCATAGTTTTCTTCGTAGCTGGGTGCTTCTTTCTGGACGAGAGGGTGAGTATCATCAAAAAGCTTTCCGTGCCCCAGAAACCATGCAACCCGCGTTGGCTGGGGTGAGGAAGACTTGCCAGTTGCGGTCCCCTCTTCGGCTTCACCCACTTCGGGCAACTCATCCCATTCCTCATCCAACAAGGAGGCATAGATGCTTTCCATATCGCTCAACGTGATGATGGGCTTGCCGGTAGGAATGGACGTCACTCCCAATTCCGACAAAAGTCGCTTGGGAAATTTCCGCGGATGGGGAAACGTGGGCGCGGAGCGGCGGCCAGAAGGCAACACCCTATAGCACATTTCGTCACAGTCGCCCCCACCCTCCCTCACACCACCATAAGGCGGTGACAAAGTGGCTGGACCAAGAATTTGCAGAAAGGTGATGACGGCGTTGTCCTCTGGAGGGGCTTTGGAATTCGCCTCCATCCACGCAAGATAATCCACCTTGCCATCCGCACCCACTGGCCCGGTAATCACGGTTGTCTCCGGTGAAATTTCCAGCTTGGGATTCCCTGTAGCCACCACCCACACAAAAGTAAACAGGACCCAGGCAAGAACCGCTATAAAGCCCATCCAAAGAAACTTCCGCCAACCACGGCGTTTGGGTTTGGGTTCCATTGATCTCGTCGGCTCATTCATCGTGGTCTCCCTTCCACAGCACGTCAGGATGCGCTGCAATTGTATTTCTCGTACTGGGTCTACTCCACAGCCGCGATGTCCTCGATCTGCAGCAGGACGGTCTCGCCGGCCTTCTCGGTGGACACCAGAAAGCGAATCTCCGTCGTCACATCCGTATTGATCACATCCATATGCGCTGGAACCCGGACACACGGCTCCCCCGTCGCGTAGGTATGATTGACCGAATTTCGGACGGCGCACGATTTACAATGTACGTGCTTGCCACACCCTTGCGGATTGCGAGCGTGAATGCATTGCAACGCGTCGCCGCCGAGTTTCCCTTTCAACTCCGCAGAAGTATTCCCCGTCACTTCGCACGCAACCCGATTGGCAAAAACTACTTCAGCGTTTGAACCTACCATGAGAACAGGAAGGTCCAGAGAGTCCAGGAAGTCATTCATCGTCTTCGGACCTGCCAGCATCATCTCCAAACACGAATCACAGATCCCATGAGTGATCGGGCCTTCCTGGTCTTTCTGTTTCGGGTCCAAATTGGCTTTGCACCATGCGCAAATTCGAATCATGATTTAATCTCCTATGGTCAGTCGCTAAAGCGAATGTCGTCGAGCGTGTCCAGATCGATTTCCACATCGAATTGGTCACGAAAATCGTCAATACTGTCCCCGTCGGTCTTTCCCATCAAATCGTGATCGATCAACAGGTAAACCATATTACCAAAGTCGATCGACTTGCGCACACCCCAATGCGTGAGAACCGTCTTGGCCATCAGGCCGTAACGCGTCTTGGCCAGATCGCGCAATGCGGCCGAAAGCTCTTGGCCGGAAACGTGATGGTCGTCACTCTGGGCATCGTGCACACGCTCGACCGCCAACGCCAGCGCGTCGTGCAAAAAGCCGTACGCCTCGGGCGCATAGCGGCCATCCTCGCGGATCACCGTCTCGAATTTGTTCTGGGTATCGCTCACGATTTCCTCGGGAACAGCGGTTGGGCAGGTCCGACGGCCGTACCGGACTGGAGCACGCCCCACTGTCCTGCCGTCGCAAAATCGGTCGGGGCATCTCCCTGAGCGAGCACCTCCAGCGCAGCAGGAACCTTGTCCGTCAGGATTGGCTGCAGATAGACCAGCGCCAGACGAACCGCCTCGGCGCAGGTATACATGATCGTCGCCAGCCGCTCGCGCTGGGTGTCGTCCTTGGCGAGCGTGAACGGTGCGGTGATCTCGATGAACTGGTTCGTCGCGTGAACAAGGTCAATCGAACCCTGGATGTATTTGTTGAACGCGCATTTGTCCATCAGCTCGGGGGCGGCATCGATCATCGCCTGCGCGGCGGCCTGGACGTCGGCGACTTCGGCGACCTCTTCGGTCGGTGCGGGCACGACGCCGTCGAAATATTTCCCGATCATTTTCACCGTGCGGCTGAGAAGATTACCCAGCGAATTGGCGAGCTCGGTGTTGTAGGTCTGGCGGAACTGCTCGGCGTTGAAATCGCCATCGCTGCCGAATGTGATCGCGCGGAGAAGGTAATATTTGTAGACATCGCGGCCATAGTCGGCGCAGATTTCGTCGATCTGGTCGCAGCTGATGAAGTTGCCGAGGGTCTTGGACATCTTCTGGCCTTCGGAGGTCCACCAGCCATGCGCGTAGATTTGCTTCGGCAGCGGCAGGTCGGCGGCCATCAGGATGCACGGCCAGTACACCGCGTGGAACCAGAGGATGTCCTTGCCGATGAGGTGGATGCTCGCGGGCCAATACTGCGCGAACTCGCCGTCGTGGTCGTCACCGATGGACGGAATGCCGAGCGCGTTGATGTAGTTGCTCAGCGCGTCGATCCAGACGTAGACAACGTGGTCGGGGTCGTTGGGCATGTCGATGCCCCACGGCAATTTGGTTTTGTTGCGCGAGATGCACAAATCCTCGATGCCCATTTTGAGCTTGCTGAGGACTTCGTTGCGGCGCGAGGACGGCTGGATGAACGTCGGGTTCGCTTCGATATGCTCGATGAGCCTGGGCGCAAATTTCGTCAGGCGGAAGAACCAGGTGTCCTCGGAATATTTCACGAGCGGCTTGGCGTTGATGGCACTCTTGAAGTCCTGCTCTTTCGCGGCCGTCTCGGTGACGTACTCTTCCTGCCCCTCGTCGTACCAGCCTTCATAGCTGCCACGGTAGATTTCGCCCGAATCGACAAGCGTCTGCACGAGCGCGGAAACGCGATTTTCGTGGCGCGGCTCGGTGGTGCGGATAAAGTCGTCATTCGTGATGTCGAGCTTCTCCCAGAGCGCCTTGAAATGCGGCGCGTTGAGATCGGCGAGTTCGTTGGGGGCGATGCCCTTTTCGTCGGCGGCCTTGCACATCTTGATCCCGTGCTCGTCGGTGCCGGTGAGGAATCGCACATCGCGTCCGGCGAGACGGTGATAGCGCGCAAGGACGTCGGCCGCGACAGTCGTATAACTGTGGCCGATATGCGGCTGATCGTTGACATAGTAAATCGGCGTCGTGACGTAAAATGGTTCGGGCATAGGGTCGGGCATAGAAAATCCTTGCTGGGTGGTCAAATTGGGCCTGCACGGTGTGCACAGGATAAAGATTATACTACAACCACGGGGAAAATTGAAGGATTTTCGATGATCGCTGCGGCCTAGCGCAGATGCCACTGGCGGCCGGACGAGGCCAGCAGGTCGGCGGCGGCTTGTGGGCCCCAGGTTCCTGCGGGATAGGGATGGACGAATTCGCGGCAGGTCTCGCAGCAGCCTTGGATGACGGGCTGGACGAATTCCCACGCGGCCTCGACCTCATCGCGTCGGGGGAACAGTGTCGCGTCGCCGCTCGCCACATCCAGCAGCAGCCGTTCATACGCTTCCGGCGAGGGCTGTCCAAATCCGTGCTCGTAGTCGAATTCCAGGTGCATCGGCTTGATGATGCGCTTTCCGCCAGGGACCTTGCCGAGGACTTCGAGGCGGATGCCTTCGTCCGGCTGAACGCGAATCACCAAGACATTCTGCTCGAGCGGCGCGTCGGGATCGGCATTGAACAGCACCTTCGGCACGGGGCGAAAATGGATCGAAATTTCGCTCTCACGGCGCGGAAGACATTTGCCCGTGCGGAGATAAAACGGCACACCCTCCCAGCGCCAATTGTCGACCATCGCACCAAACGCGACAAACGTCTCGGTCGCGGACTTCTCCGCCACGCCCTCGGCGTCGAGATAGTTCCCTTCCGCGCGGCCGGCGACGTCACCGGCGGTGTACTGCCCGCGGATCACGCCATTGTCGGCGCAGTCGCCGGGAATTCGCCGAAGCGACCGCAGGACCTTGACCTTCTCGTCGCGCACGGCGTCGGCATCGAGACTGCTGGGCGGCTCCATCGCGATCAGGCTCAGCAGGTGCATCAGGTGATTTTGCACCATGTCCCGAAGCGCGCCGGACTTGTCATAGTACCCGGCGCGATGCCCCACGCCGTCGGACTCGGCGACGGTGATCTGGACGTGGTCGATGTACTTCTGATTCCAAAGGTGCTCGAAAATTCCGTTGGCGAAGCGCAGGACGAAAATGTTCTGCACAGTCTCCTTGCCGAGGTAGTGATCGATGCGGTAGATCTGATCTTCGTCGAACAGTCGCCCCGCCAGGAGATTCAGCACACGGGCAGATTCGAGATCGCGGCCAAAGGGTTTTTCAATAACGACGCGCGACCATGGTGAGGGATGCCCTTTGCGGGCAAGGCCCGATTCGGCAAGGTTCTCCAGGATCGGCGTAAAGACGCTCGGCGGCGTGGCGAGGTAAAAAATGCAGTTCGGCGCAAGTCCCGCCTCGGCGGCGTTGGTTTCGACCTGCTCGCGCAATTTCGAAAAACTCGCGGCATCATCATAGTGGCCCTGGAGATAGCGCACGCGCTTGGTGAACGCCTCCCAGCAGCACTCGCGGCTGACCGGATCGCACGTCCCCAGCTCGTCAAACGCCGGATCATGCCACGCCTCACACAACGCCTCGGCGGTCATGTCTTTGCGCGCAAAACCGACAATCGAGACTTCCTTGGGCAGGAGTTCTTCACACCACAACCGAAAAAGTGCAGGGATCACTTTGCGTCGGGTCAGATCCCCCGAAGCACCAAAAATCACAATTGTGAATGGCTCAATCGCCATCTATTCCTCACTTGTCTCGCAGGGTTAAACGACTTCGAAGACGTCTTTTTCTGCAGAGCAAACCGGGCACACCCAGCCCTTGGGCAGATCGGCAAACGCCGTACCGGGCGCGATTCCGGCCGCCTGGTCGCCAATGGCTGGGTCATATTCATAGCCGCACAATACGCATCGATATTTTTCCATGATCAGTCCTTTCTGCGAGCATGATGCTCTATACGATTAGGTTGCAAGTTTTTCTTTGAGGGCGGCCGCGATGGCCAAGCCAAATTCGCGCGCGGCGGCCTGTTCGGTTTCGTCCGGGACATAGTTCACCCGAAGCGGATCGGTGACCTTCTCCGCGCCCATCTCTTCGAGCATGGCCTGGAGGTGTTTGGGCGCTTCCCCGCTCCAGCCGAAGCTGCCGAACGCGCCGCCGATGAGGTTGCGCGGCTTGAGGCCTTTGAGGTAAGTCATGATGTCGGCCACCGACGGAAGAATGTTGTTATTCATCGTCGGCGATCCCACCACGAGCGCACCCGCTTCGAGCAATTCGGTCACGACATCACTGCGATGCGCCTCGGCGAGGCTCAGGAAGCAGACCTCGTCCACGCCGCCCTCGACCAGGCCTTCGCCGATGAGTTTGGCGAGCGTTGCCGTGGAATGCCACATCGAGTCATAGACCACAACGGCCTTGTTGGTGGGCGCCTGAGCGGCCCACCGGGCATAACTCGAAAGGATCCAGTCGATCAATTCCGGCGTACGATAAATCGGCCCGTGGTCGGGCGCGAGAATCTTCACCGGCAAGCCCAGGCCGTCCATCTTCGTGAGGGTTTTGTCGATAAAGGGCGAAAGATGCAGCAGAATGTTGGCATAGTATTTCGCCGCTTCATACTGCATCGCGCCGGATTCCAGCTCGTCGGCATAGCGCTGATGGCTGGCGAAGTGCATCCCAAACGCGTCCTGGCTGAACAGCAGTTCATCCTCGTGGAGATAGGTGACCATCGAATCGGGCCAATGGCACATTTTGGTCTCGACGAACGAAATCGTCGCGCCGCCGAGGTCGATCTGCTGGCCTTCGTCGACCGCAATCAGATCGAGTTCGCCAAAGTGCGCCACCAGAGCGCGCTGGCCCATTTTGGAACAGTACACGGCCGAGGGGTTCACGGCATTGATGGTCTTTGGCAGACAGCCGGTATGATCCATTTCCGCATGATTGGAAATAATGACATCGATGGTCGTGGGATCGACCACCGAAGCAATGCGCGCCATCATTTCGTCGTAAAATTCATGCTTGACGGTATCGACCAGCGTCACCTTCTCGGCCACGATCAGGAACGCGTTATACGTCGTGCCCCGGCCAGTCCGATAGCCGTGGAAATTACGCACATCCCAGTCAATGGCTCCGACCCACCAGACCGTGTCGGTGATTTGGGTGGCCTTGAACGTTTCACTCATTGTCGTCTCCCGTTCTCGCTATTCGCCCACAGGGGGCGTGAACACGCGCGTGGCGAGTTCGTTGTCAATCAAAAACAGCCCGCCCGGCGCGTCGCCCATCAGCGTGAGCTTCTGGATGATGGCATCGGCGTTGGCCTCTTCTTCGACCTGCTCGGAGACGAACCATTGAAGGAACGCCACCGTCGCGTGGTCCTTGCTGTCAATCGCCAGCGACATCAGATCGTTGACCCGGCCGGTGACAATGCCTTCGTGATGCAGCGCGTTCTCGAACGCAGCCAACGGCGAGGCCCAGTCAGACTGGGGCTTATCGAGTTGGCCAACGATCACACGCCCGCCACGTTCGATGATGTAATCGTAGAACTTCTGGGCGTGGAACATCTCCTCGGCATATTGAACTTTGAACCAGTTCGCCACGCCGGAAAGATTCTGCGAATCTGCCCAGGCCGCCATCGACAAATAGATATTTGCCGAATACATCTCGAAATTGTATTGGCTATTGAGTGCCTCTTCGATGTTGGTATTCAACATGGGATGCTCCTTGTGTTGTCAGGATCAGGCCAGGCCTACACCCGCCTTGAGCGCGTCGAGACCGATGCGGTTGATCATCCGGCCGATGCGTTCGCCGGGCTTGGCGGTGGCTTGATAGAATGCGATGAGGGTGGTGACCGTGTTCTTGAGAGCGTCGTCATCCAGGCCCGTAGTCAGCAGATCGCCGAGGCGAGGCATGCTGCCCGCGCACCCGCCGACGAGAACCTTCCAGCCGTTGCCACTGCCGACGATGCCGATGTCTTTGATGGCTGTTTCAGCGCACTGGTGCGGGCAACCGCTGACACCAATTTTGAGCTTGCCGGGCAGCTGCATGCCGTGGTACGTTTCGTCCATGTACATGCCCATGCCGAGGGAATCTTGCATGCCGCGCTTGCAGAAGCCGGTTCCGGGGCAGGCTTTGACGCTACGAACGCAAATACCCACAGCCGCACCCGGGGACATGCCGAGGTCCGCCCAGACGTTGTCGATGTCCTCTTCCTTGAGGCCGACAATCGCGATCCGTGCCGCGCCGGTGATCTTGCAGGCTGCCGCGCCATACTTCTCGGCCGCGTCGGCAATCTTACGGAGAGTGTCCGGGGCCACCACGCCACAGGGAATATGGGGGGCTACTGCATACGTCTCTTTGTCGCGCTGCAAAATTGCGCCTTTTTCACCATCATTCAGCATTCGTTTCTCCTTACAATCCATTGTAGCAAGTGGAGCCCAGGCCATTCGCCCGAACAATAGTGACAACCTCGCGCGCGCGTATGCTGCCTCGAATTCTATCTATATATCATAGCCCATCAAATCCCGGAAAACAAATCCCAAGCTCGATTTATCGCAATTCTACCGTAAATCCAAGTGCAACAATCGACGCGATCACCTCGTCGGGATCTCCCCCGCCGCGATAGCTCGCCTCACCGCGCTCAAGATCGACCTCGGCCGCCTCCACTCCCGCAACCGATTCCATCGCCCGCAACACGCCGTCGCGGCAATAATCGCATGTCATTCCTTCGACGCGAAGGAGAGTTTCCCCGGAGGTCGATTCCGCCGAATCCCCATCCCCCGAACCACTGCAACAGCAGCTGCCGTGGCCGTGACCATGCGAATGACCGTGGCCACGTTTGAGAATCCCGCCCAACAATCCCGGAAGCAGGATTGCCGAAAGGATCAACGCCCCCGCGATCATCCACCACGGATGATTGCTATGGAAAGCGTGGATGTCGTGGGAAAATTCCCAGTCCACTGCGTCGCTGAGGAGCGCAAACGCCCAGCCAGAAAGCAATCCACACCCCGCAACACTGGCGAGGTAGATCACCGTGGTCCTTCGTCCGAGAAATTTCCACAGCGTCGTTACGGTGGCCGCGTTGGTCGCCGGACCCGTCATCAAAAACACCAACGCCGCCGCGGGCGAAACCCCCGCATGAACCACCAACGATGCCGCGATGGGAACTGACGACGTGGAGCAAACGTACATCGGCAACCCCAACGCCGCCATAATCAGCATCTGCGCCCAAAGCGAATCGATTCCTTGATATTGATTGAAAAAGTTCTCCGGCAACACGACCGTAATCAATGCCGAAAGCGCAATCCCCAAGAGCAACGACCGCGCAAGGTCGGCCGGAAGTGTCACAAAGCCATAGCGCAATGCTTCCATAATTTTCGCCGAACGTGCAACCGTTTCTGCAGGCTCGGACGCGCGCTTGTCGCGGCACACCTCGCCATGAACATGATTCTCGGCGTGCCCCAGGCCATTGACTCCGCAACACTCTTCGCGTGCGCCGGTGGCCTTGCGACGCACAAAAATCGCCACGGCAATCCCGCCGATCAGTCCGCTGAGCAACGCCACGATCATGCGGTACACCGCCAACACGCCGCCGAGAAGGCTCCATGTCACAAGGATGCTGTCGGCCCCGGTTTGCGGGGTCGAAATCAAAAATGCCGTCGTGGGGCCCTGCCCGGCGCCGCTGCGCCGAAGCGATGCCGCCAGCGGAATCACGCCGCAACTGCATACGGGAATCGGTACCCCCAGCGCCGAGGCCTTAAGAATCGCCCCGCCGCTTTCACCGCCGAGATGCTTCTCGACAAACCGAGTCGGCATTACCACTTTCAAAACCCCTGCAATGCCAAACCCAAGAAGAAGATAAGGCCCCATCTTCAGGAGCATCTCCCAAAACGCAAACCCAAATTGATTCAGGTGTTCGATCATCATTGCATTATAGAGAAAAACCGCCCGCGGCCTCAACTGAATTGCTGAGACTGCAGACGGTTTTCTTCCATCGAGAGTTTCGATGGGTCCACTACCCTTATTGTCTATGCGTTGAGGTGCAGTTTGTTCATGGCTTCGCGCAGCTTCCCGAGGGCGTTGTTCTGGATCTGACGAACGCGCTCGTTGGTCAGGCCGACAATCGAGCCGACCTGGGCGAGGGTTCGCATTTTTCCATTTTCCGTACTGCTGATCAGAGCGAAGCGTTCGATGATGACCGTCTTTTCAACGTCAGTGAGATGCGCGGAGTTTGCGGCGATAATCTCGCGGAGGACATCGATCGAGTGTTCCTGCTGCATTTCGTGGCGACGTTCGTCCCAATCACTCCGCTCGAATTCAGGATCGAACTCGACGGGGAACCGTTCGCGGTAGCGGCTGGTCTTGGTCGCGAGGCGATTGAAGCTCTTGAGGATCGAGCGGCAGGCATAGGTCGAGAATTTGAACCCGCGGCTGACGTCGAATTTTTCGATACTGCGCAGCAGTGCCATGTTGCCTTCGCTGACGAGATCGGGGAAATCCACGTTCGGCACGCGCGTGCGACGCGCCATCGCCACCACCAGTGCCATGTTGCAGCAAGCGACGTCTTCGCGGACGGACTTGATGCGCTGGGCCCACATCACCATTTGTTTGGCGCGCAGGGCCGACTTGCGATTGGCCTGGACTTCGATCAAACCCGACAGGCGGTAGCAGGCGTAGTTGTAGCGCAGGAACAATTCCCGCTCCTGCTTGGCGCTGAGGGTCCCCTTCGCCGAGCGGGTCTGGGTCATCGCGCCGAGTACATCGGAGAATTCCGACCAGCGCGGCACGGGAATGGTCATCGCGTCCGGACCGAAGAAGCGCTCTTCCGCGCCCTTGTCCTCGAACGCTTCGTCCATCACGAAATCGATCGAGTCGCCAATCGCGGCGTATTCTTCTCGTTGGTACGAGTTGAGGTCTTTGAGGAAACGAGCGGCCGCCTTGGGGGTCGAGTGGATTCCAGCTGCTGCCGTCGTCTTCGTTGTTGTTGCGTTCGTCGTAGTCATGGTTGACTCCCTCTGTTTGAGTTGCGTGTCTCGTTGCCCTTCCGTGGGCTAACCTTTTCTCTAGCCCCATTGTAGAAAATCCCTACTACTTAACAAGCTAATTCCAGACTAAAAAATACTTTTTTTATAGAATATATATTTCACAACGACTTACGGGCGATTTATTTTTGATTTCCACCCGATTCCCGCCCGGTTTCAGTCCCTTGCCAGAGGGAAAAACCGGAGATTGAAAGAAATCACTTCACGGCGGCGCTATGCAGGTCGATTGAAAAAATCAAGTCTTCGCCAAAATTCCGATACTATATAATGTGTCTCCATTTTGGATTCAAAAACAAAGGAGAAATAAGATACGCATCCTACGGCTTCGGCGGGACGTGGGCGAGGACTCGAATGAAGTTGATCACAAACATCGCCCCGGCCGTGGCCATCGCCAACAAGACCATCACAGCCCAGAGATAGCTCAGCACGAACCAGAACTCTCCCTTGGTCCAGGTCTCGAAGCTCGGTGCCATTTTTCCGGCCGCAGCAGCGATTCCCACCAGCGCCATCACGAGTAGCATCAGCGGGCGCTGATCGTGTCGAACCGGCCCCAGCCGCACTGCCGCGCAAATCGAGCCATAGATCAGCGCAGGGTTCTGCCAGTTCGTCCAGTCAAAATCGACCCAGGTTCCACTCACCCGTCGCGCCATGTCCAGCTGATCGCTGAGGAAGCTCCAAAATCTGCTCCACGTCCCCGGCAGAGTTCCCGGGAGCGAGGTGTTCTGGCCCTTAACACCGTTCCACAACACGGCACCGTTGCTGGTGAGTGAATCCGAGAGATAGTAGAACATCGCGGCGGCAGCACATCCCATCGCGAGAAGGGTGAGGAATTCGCTGAAAAATTCGATCAAAAAGCCGTTCTGGCCGGCGATGGCATAGCGGCACGCATCTTCGTTGGCACGTTTGGGGCCGATGATCCCGCCGAACGCGGGGCGCTTGCAGATTTTGCGGCCGACGATGTAGGCCCCTTCGCCGACGAGCGTCGCGGGGAGCAGGAACCAATCGACCACGCTTGGCCCCAGCCAGCGCGTCCAGAGGCGGTAGAGTCCCATGCCGCCCAGCAGCAGGCCCGTCATCCAGACAAACAACATGAAATAGTGCATCGACACTCCTTGATCCGCGAATCAGTTCGACATCATAAGGACCCCTTCCATGAGGCCTCTCTCCCTTCTATATCGGCAAAGCCTGAGATTTTCCCGAAAGAAACTCCCGAATACAAAAAGGGGACAGTTCCCTTTTATAATAATCCAAAAATCTTAAATCCATAATCACCGTAAATTCAATAGGTTATAATATCATATTCGGTATATTTTTAAAAAAGGGAACTGTCCCCTTTTTGTGTTCAAACCATCAAAAATCCTTTATCCGCTTCCCCGTTACTCCTTCTTCTCCCGTTTTGGCCGCCCAATGGACTGAACACGAAGGGGCCGACCGACACGATTTTCGAGAGTTCGGATAAATTCATCTGTCCCCAAGGGCTGTCCGGTTTTCAAAGACCGGCGGATTGAATCAATCTCCTCCGCGGTAGCAACAACTTCCAACTGCTCCTTCCAGTTCTCCCCCGAGGGGCCTGCTTCATGCCACTGCGATAGATTCAACAGCTCAAATGGACACGTTTCCTGGATGTGTGCAACTGCACTCGACCAAGGCCACTGCCAAGCCTGCTGAACCAACTTCGCTCGAACAGGATTCCGCTCGACATACCGCATCGCCCGAAAGAAATGCAATTGATCCATTGGACAGGAAAAGAAGCGATTTTGCCAGAGATGCCCTCCCCGGCCTGTCTGTCGATTTCGATATTGTGTGTAGTAGAGGTTCGTTCGTCCAACCGCTCGAGACAATCCCTCCGGTGTCGTTGGTGTCAGAATCAGATGAACATGATTACTCATCAGGCAGTACCCCTGCAACAAAACGGCATACTTTTCACACTGCTCCGTGAGGAACATTAAATACCGCTGGCGATCCTGATCGCTGAAAAATACTTGCTCGGAATGGTTTCCGCGCTGGGTCACGTGATGTGGACAATCAGGTATAATGACTCGGGCTTTTCGTGGCATACTCCAATACTACAATAGAGTTTGATCTTGTGTCAACAAAAAAGGGGACAGTTCCCTTTTATTGTTTAATAAGAACTTCAATATCTATAACCACTTTGATATAAGCATATTCTACATTCCATGGAGGGAATATTTACAAAAAAGGGAACTGTCCCCTTTTTTATTTATTATCATCTTCCTTTCTTTGTTATATATAGTTGTCTCACGGTAGACAAAAAGATAAGCAATTTGGGTCAGGCTGTTGATATTTTTCGTGCGCCTGTTGGTATTTTTTTGGGAAATTCGGAGAATTTCGGGAAAAGCTCTTGCATCCGGGGGCCAAAACGATACAATTTCCCGTCCAAACATGCGAAAAGTATATCCATGCCAACCCGGATCGTTTCCGGGGCGGTTAGCGGTATAACTGGAGACGATACGTGGCAGTTAAACTTAGACTTCGAAAAATGGGTCGCACACACCGGGCATTCTTCCGGTTGGATGCGATGGATTCCCGCCGTCCTCGCGACGGTCGCATCATTGAGGCGCTCGGCTGGTATGACCCCTGCGCGGCCGATGAAGACAAGCAAACCAAGATCGACGTTGAACGCGTCCAATACTGGTTGAGCGTTGGCGCACAGCCGACCGACACCGTACGCAACCTGCTCAAGAAGCAGGGCGTCGCGTTTGATACCAAGGGCAAAGCGATCCCGGCAACCGCCGAGTAGCTTGCTAAGGTCTTTCGCGCCGTGGCGTTGCGATTCGACATACTGACACTGTTCCCCGAGCTCTTTGAGACCTTCGGGCAGACCAGCATAGTCGGACGTGCCCAGAAGAACGGACTGGTGGATCTTTCCACCACCAACTTCCGCGACTACGCGAAGGACAACTACCAATCGGTCGACGACTCGCCCTATGGCGGCGGCGTGGGCATGGTGCTGATGTGCGGTCCAATTACGGATGCCATCGCCGATGTCCGGACCGAAGGCCCCAAGGGCAAAGTCATCTTGATGACTCCTCAGGGCGAACCGATGAGCCAAGGCCTACTAGACGAACTCAAAGCCGAAGAGCGCTTGATTCTGCTGGCGGGCCACTACGAAGGATTCGACGAACGCATTCGCGAATCGGTCGTAGATCGAGAAATCTCCCTGGGAGATTTCGTGCTGTCGGGCGGTGAAATCGCCGCGATGGCGCTGATTGACGGAATCACGCGGCTTCTGCCGGGTGCGCTGGGCAAGGACGAATCGACCCACGAAGAGTCCCACCAAGCAGGCCTGTTGGAATATCCGCATTACACTCGTCCGCGAGTGTATGAGGGAATGGAAGTCCCCGAAATCCTGCTGAATGGACATCATGCCAAGATTGAGGCTTGGCGCCATGAGCAGGCCATAGAACGAACCAAACAACGCCGCCCCGACCTCTATGAGGCGTGGCAGGCCAAGCAAAACAACGAATGTCAACCTCATTGACCTCTTCAAAGGAGTACTCGCGTGAGTCAAGAACTAATCAAAAAGGCTGTGGCCTACTCGATGAAGGAAACCACCCCCGACGTCCGCGTTGGTGACACCGTTTCGGTGCATGTGCGTATCGTCGAAGGCGAAAAAGAACGTGTCCAGAAATTCTCCGGCACGGTGATTGCCCGTCGCGGTGGCGGCATGGGCGAAACCTTCACTGTCCGCCGTATCGTTAACAATCAAGGCGTCGAGCGCGTCTTCCCCCTCCAAAGCCCCAAAGTGGCCAAGGTTGAGGTGATTCGCTCTGGCCGTACCCGCCGCGCGAAGCTCTACTTCCTGCGCGACCGCGTCGGCAAGTCGACCCGCCTCAAAGACGTCAAGCGCCGATAGCGCGAGACTCCGGCCATGTTCCGTTGGATCACTGCCCTGCTGCGTCGGCCTCTTCGGCCTGCGTTGTGCCCAGCCCACGACCTCGGACAACGAGGGGAACGACAGGCCGAAAAATTTCTCCGCAAAGCCGGCATGAAAGTGCTCGCCAGCAACTATCGTTGCGACGCGGGAGAAATTGACATCATCGCATTGGATCAGCTCAAAACGCTGGTGTTCGTCGAAGTGAAAACTCGCTCGTCGGATGCCAGCGTTTTGCCTGAATCCGCCGTCGATACAAAAAAGCAGGCTCACATCCGCGCCGTCGCGCGAACCTATCTCGCCGCCCACCCCCAGGCCCGCCAGTTCGAGATTCGCTACGATATCATTTCCATCGTCTGGCCTGACGGCGAATCCCCACAAATCCGCCACCTCGAAAATGCATTTCGGTAAGATTTCATATTGCAAACAGGCTGGAATGTGCTATACTGCTCTTTCTATATACAGTTGACACAGGACTTATCGCATAGCAAGCGTAATTCCATAAACGAAAAGACTGTTATTTTACGAGCGTAGCAGCTCGAACCCCAAAGCAGGCCTCTCTTCTGAACTACCCAAAATACATCATGGTGATTCTTTTGTCAGCGATTTCGACACTTCCCGCTGCCACGATCACAGTCACAGACTTTGTGGCCGACCAGGCCCCCCTTCCCTCCCTATCCGTTGTGGGCACGATCGCCACCTCGGGCGGGGGAAGCAGTCTTCCGGGCAATCCCGGCGTGTCGACGTATACCTTTGATCTCACAAATGTTGACCTTGACGGCGGTGGATCTGGGAACGATTCTATGCGCTGGACAATTCTGGTTTCCGCAACGTCAAACAGAGATGGCGCAACGGCGGCATCAGTGACTGCAGGGTCTTTGTGGGGCATTGATTCGATCGATGATAGTGACCGGTCCGACCGAGTAGAAATGGGCGAGGTCTTGACACTCACAGCGGGCACCGTAACGTATGGCCTCAATGGCGAAACAGCTACAGCCAACATCGGATCCTTTGTTGGCTTCACAGAAGCTTATGTCAACAATCTGGGCGGCACACTGGTACTGAACGATGTCGCTTATACGGCGAATACCACTGTTCGATTTTCTAACACACTTGCGGAAACCCTGATCTTTACGGGAGGCGACAGTGCAGCCCAGGGGCGCTTGGATAAAGTCGCCTTCCAGGTCAGTACCGATCCCGTTCCCGAACCCGCGACGATAAGCCTGCTGGCACTCGGCGGAATGGCGATTCTGAAGCGGCGCAAAAAATAGAATCCTTTTGAATTCCACCCTGTAGGGCGGTTACTTGTTCCCCGCCAGAGTGATCCGATCTCATCAATAAAAGGGTGCCGTGGAATGTGGAGCGTACTCGCGACACAGCCACGCTGATCAAATCACGTCATCATCCGATACAGGCAACGTGGCTGCGTCATTCGCCGACGAGTCGGCTCATTCCGCATTCCACCCCACCCCGCTATGTAGTTTTTGGGGATCACCAAAAGGATATATAAAAAAGGCGCGGAGCAAGAAGCCCCGCGCCCTACGAATGCCAATGGCATGTTTATCTTTTCTTTGGCCTAGCCCTTTGCGTCCCAGCAATAGGTGCAGACTTTGTCCTTCGGCAGGCCGATGGCTTCAATGAGGTTTTCGAGGCTCTGGAAACCCGCCGAGGTCAATCCGAGATCGCGGCTGATGATGCCGAGCATCTTCGTGTACTTGTCCGAGCCATACTGGTAGTACGGCGCGTAATCGACCACGGCCGGGTCGTCAGTGCCTTCGATCTCCCGCACGGCGCGGCGCGCGGCAAGGTCCAGCTCGGAAGTCGACATCGAGAAGTTCAGGAATTTGCAGCCATGCAGAAGCGGCGGGCAGCTCGCGCGGACATGCACCTCGGCCGCGCCCGAATCAAACAACCGCTTGCCCGTCTCGCGCAATTGCGTCCCGCGCACGATCGAATCGTCACAGAGCAGCAGACGTTTGTTCTCGATCAACTCGCGAATCGGGATCAGCTTCATCCGCGCCACGAGGTCGCGCACACCCTGGATCTGCGGCATGAAACTCCGCGCCCAGCCGGGGGTATATTTCACGAACGAGCGCGTGTAGGGCGCTTGGACCGCATGGGAATAGCCAATCGCGTGGCCGATGCCCGAGTCGGGAACCCCGCCGACCGCGTCAATTTCGACATCGTCGAGGCTGGCCATCAGCGCGCCATTCTTGTAGCGCACCACTTCGGTGTTGATCCCCTCATAGCTGCTCGACGGGTAGCCGTAGTAGACCCACAGGAACGCGCAGATTTTCATTTCTTCCTGCGGCGCTTTTTTCTGCACGACCGCGTCCGCCGTCAACAGGACAATTTCGCCCGGGCCGACATAGCGTTCGATTTCGTAGTCGAGATTCGGGAATGCGGAGGTCTCCATGGTCGCGGCGTGTGCGCCCTCTTTTTTGCCGATGACAATGGGCGTGCGGCCCATCTTGTCGCGCGAGGCGTAGATGCCATCTTCCGTCAGCAGAAGAATCGAGCACGAGCCGTCGATGCGGCTTTGGGCATATTCGAGCCCCTCGGCGAAGCTGTCTTTGCGGCTGATGAGCGACGCGACGAGTTCGGTGGGGTTGACCTCCCCGCACGACATCTCGGTGAAGTGCGCGTTGCGAGACTGGAAAGCGCCCTGCTTGATCTCGGCGGCATTGTTGAGCTTGCCGACCGTCGCGATGGCGAACGTCCCGAGGTGACTCGAAACGATCAGCGGCTGATCTTCGTAATCGCTGATCACGCCGATGCCGCTGTGGCCCGTAAGGCGGGCGAGCTCTTTGTTGAACTTGGACTTGAACTGGTCGTTGCTGATATTGTGAATCACGCCGATGATGGCGTTGGACTCGTCCAGAACAGCCAGCCCGCCGCGACGCGTACCGAGGTGGGAATGGTAGTCTGTCCCGTAAAAAAGGTCCCCGATGCATTCGCCACTGGTCGCTACGCCATAAAATCCGCCCATGATCGCACTCCTTTACGGTTGTGGTGTTGAAAGATTCGAAATTTCATCATACAAATTTGTCACACGCCAAACAACCGCCAGTTTGCGTATATTTCTATATTTTACATATTCGGGCGATTGGCAGGAGGCTGGAGGGGTTGCCGCCCGCCTCTGTTTGTTCTTTTCTCTCTTTCTATTTGCTTTGTAACATCTTGTGTATAGAATAGATTGGGTCACAACTGGAAAGGAGTCTGTCATGTCTGAGATCGATATGGACCATCTTGAATCCCTCTTTGGGGACATCACCCCGGCCGTGGACTTTTGCAGCCTGCGAGCGGTCACTACCCGCGAGACGCATCTGTCCGTCAAGCGCGACGTGTGCGACCCGCTCCACCAATCCATCGACTCGGGCGTGATGATTACCGTCGTCCACGGTGGCGGGCTGGGCTATGGGGCCACGTGCGATCTCAGTCGCGAAGGGCTCAAACGCGCCGCCGCCAAGGCCGTCGAGTTCGCCGCGCAAACCGCTGGACGCAGCGTGGTCGACTTCGAACAAATCACCTTCCCCGCACCCATCGGCGAATATTGTTCCGCCGAAGAGCGCCCCTGGGAAGACGTGTCCCTCACCGACAAATACGACTATCTCCGCAAGGCCTGCGCGCGTCTGAAAAACGACGACCGCATCGTGGACTGGGGCACATCGGTCACACGCACCATCCGCGACACGCTCTATCTGACCAACCACGGCGGCCGCCTCCGCCAAGAATTCCGCTTCACCGCGCCATCGATGTCCGTCACCGCCAATTGCGGCGCGGACACCCAGACGCGCTCGTTGGGCGGGCTGCAGGCGAACTGTCATCAGGGCGGGATGGAAGTTTTCAAAGCGTGCAATTTCAAACGCGCACCCCACCGCCTCACCGAAGAAGTCATCGCGCTGCTGGGCGCGGAAAACTGTCCCACGGGAACCATGGACCTGCTCCTCGCGCCCGACCAGATGATGCTCCAGATTCACGAATCGATCGGCCACCCGCTCGAGATCGACCGGATTCTTGGCGACGAACGCAACTACGCCGGCACGAGCTTTGTCACGCCGGAGATGTTCGGCACGTTCCAGTACGGCTCGGAGCTGCTGAACGTGACGTTCGACCCGACGATTCCCCACGAGATGGCGACCTATGCGTTCGACGACGACGGCCTGGAAGCGAAGAAGGAATTTCTCATCCGCGACGGCCTGCTCGTGCGCGGGTTGGGCGGGCTGACCAGTCAACACCGCTCCGGCCTCGAAGGCGTCGCCAACAGTCGCGCGTCCAACTGGAACCGTCCCCCGGTCGACCGCATGGCGAACCTCAACCTCGAGCCCGGCGACCAGACCATTCCCGAAATGATTGAGCAAACCGAGCGGGGTGTGCTGATGCGCACCAACGTCAGCTGGTCGATTGACGACAGCCGCAATAAATTCCAATTCGGATGCGAATTCGGCGAAAAAATTGTCAACGGCAAAATCGTCGGCATCGTCAAGAATCCCAACTACCGTGGCATCAGCAAAACCTTCTGGCAGAATC
This sequence comes from Phycisphaerales bacterium, assembly GCA_018644725.1. Taxonomy (GTDB): domain Bacteria; phylum Planctomycetota; class Phycisphaerae; order SM23-33; family SM23-33; genus JABGPZ01. The sequence continues at coordinate 3,613 of JABGPZ010000108.1, read as the reverse complement.
TCGCGGGCGTCGGCAAGGCCGAAACCGTCGGCGTGTTCGGCACGCCCTATTGCGGCAAGGCCGAGCCCAACCAGTGCGTCTTCGTCGGCCACGCCTCGCCGACCTGCCGCTTCACCAACGTCGAAGTCTTCGGCGGCGAATAAGTGTCCGAATCATCCAACGAGGAATTCATCATGCAGACCTACTTCTATCAACTCGCCGACGCGCTCTGCGGCCAAACCGCCGGTAGCGAAACGCTTCTGCTCTATCTCCAGGGCGAGGACAGCGATTTTGTCCGCTTCAACAAGGGGACGATCCGTCAAGGCGGCGGCGTCAAACAAATCGACCTGTCCCTCGATCTGATCGATGGGCAAAAATGTGCCTCAATGTCGATGTCGCTTCAGGGAGACCTTGCGGCCGACATCGCCGCGGCAACGTTCCAACTTTCCACACTGCGCAAGCAGCTGCCCTCCCTGCCGGACGATCCGTACATCCTGTTCAATACCGACGTGCAGAATAGCGAGCAAATCGCCGAGAGCACCCTGCCCGACACCTCCGACATCATCGACACCATCACCGAGACCGGCAAGCGATTTGACATGGTCGGCATCTACGCCACGGGTCGCATCGTTCGCGGGTTTGCCAACTCGCTCGGCCAGCGGAACTTTTTCTCCACCGCGCCATACCACCTCGACTGGTGCTTCTATGCCCACGACGACAAGGCCGTGAAAAATTCCCTCGGCGGGTTCGAGTGGAACACGAATGCCTTCCATGCCAAAGTCGCTCTCGCCGAAGAGGCCCTCGCGGTGGTCAATCAGCCCGCCAAGACCATCGACCCCGGCGAATACAGCGTCTACCTCTCGCCGTCGGCCATGTGTGAAATCCTCGACATGATGAGCTGGAACGGGTTCTCGGCCCGTGCGCGCGAACTGAAGAACACCTGCGTGCTGCCGATGATGCAGTCCGGCGCGACGATGAACCAGGCCGTGACCCTGAGCCAAAACACCGCCGGCGGCATCGCGCCCGCGTTCAGCCCAGCCGGGTATAGTCTCCCCGACCGCGTCACGCTGGTCGACGCCGGCGCACTCGCCGACCCGCTCGTCCCCCCGCGCACCAGTGCCGAATTCAATCGCCCCGTCAACTCCGGGGGCGAATCTCCCAACTCGCTCGAGATGGCCCCCGGCACTCTCGCCACAGAGGACATCCTGACCGAGCTCGACGAAGGCATCTACTGCAACACGCTGTGGTATCTCAACTTCTCGGACATGCCCGCAGGCCGCATCACCGGCATGACACGCTTTGCGACCTTCTGGGTCGAGGGCGGACAAATCGCCGCGCCCATGAACGTGATGCGCTTCGACGAAACGCTCTTCCGCGCTCTGGGCGAGAATCTTCGCACGCTGACCGCCGACCGCGAATTCCTCCCCTCGGCCACCACCTATGATCAACGCTCGACCTCCTCGCGCCACCTGCCCGGCGCGATTGTCGACAATTTCCGATTCACGTTATAACACAAGAAAGACACGATGTTCATCGACACTCACTGCCACCTCGCTCACAAGCGCCTCAATGACGCGACGAGCGACTATCTGACACAGGCCGCCGATTTCGGCGTCTACACCGTCCTCTGCGCCGCCAGCGACCTCGAAGAATCCCGCGCCGCGGGCCAACTGGCCGCCGACTATCGCGGCGTGTTCGCCCTTGCGGGCATCCATCCCCACGAAGCCAAAACCGTGACCGCAGAAGGGCTCGACGAAATCCGATCCCTGCTCGACGCACCGCGTTGCGTGGCGCTCGGAGAGATCGGCCTGGACTATCACTACGATTTTTCGCCGCGTGAGACCCAGCGCGACGCCTTCGCTGCGCAGCTCGCGATTGCCGCCGAGACATCCATGCCCGTCGTGATCCATACGCGCGAGGCCTTCGAGGACACGATGCGCATCCTGCGCGAATCGGCCGTCGACAAATCGGCCGTGCTGTTCCACTCGTTCACCGGCAACGCCGACGAGGCCCGGGAAGTCATCGACCTGGGCTGCTCAATCAGCTACAGCGGCATTATGACCTTCAAGAACGCCGAGGACATCCGCGCCGCCGCAAAGGTCACGCCGCTCGACAAGCTGATGATCGAGACCGACGCGCCGTTCCTCTCGCCCGAGCCCGTGCGGAGCGTCCAGCCCAACACCCCCGCCCACGTCCTCCACGTCGCGACGCGCCTGGCGGAGGTCCGCGAAACATCCCTCGAAGAAATCGGCCTTGCGACCACCGCCAACGCCGAACGATTCTTCTCCCTTCCGCCAATGGACGGTGGAGCGGTATGAGTTTCTCTACCAAAATCACCCTCGTCTGCCTTGGCTTTGTCGGCGTGTCGGTCACGCTGTTTCTGATTTTCGGCGACTGGTTCGAGGATCAACTCTCCGAGGAGAAAATGAAAACCTGGATCGACGGTGCGCGCAACTGGGCGTGGATCGCGGCGATTGTATTGATGATGAGTGACCTGGTGCTGCCGATTCCCGCGACGCCGATCATGGCCGCGCTGGGCATCGTCTATGGCCCGTGGGTCGGCGGACTTGTCGCCGCAGCCGGCGCTACCATGGCGGCACTGTTTGGCTATAGCATCGCCCGCTGGGCCGAAAGTGCCTGGCTGGAAAAAATCGCCGACAGCGACGAAATCGAACGCTTTCAACATTTCTACGACAACTGGGGCGGCGCGACGATCATCCTCACCCGCTCGCTGCCAATCCTCCCAGAAGTGATGGCCGTGCTGGCGGGCCTGGCGAAAATGCACATCGGGCGCTTCCTCGTCGCCGTCCTCATCGGCGCGATCCCCACGGGCCTCTTCATGGCCTGGGTCGGCCACGCCTCACGCGGAGACACCACCGCAGCCCTCATCGTCGTGACAATTATCCCCGTTCTGCTCTGGCCGATCTACCTCCTCATCGTCAAACGGTTTTCGCCAAACCCTTCACCCAAACCCGCCGCATCCATCGAGGTGGCCAGTGAGTAACGCCATTCGCATTTTGGGCATCGACCCCGGCACGAACATCACCGGGTTCGCCATTGTCGAATTTTCACCGCAGCCGCACCTGATCGAAGCGGGAACCTTCCGCACCGACGCCAAGGCCGATCTCGCCGACCGCATCGCTCAAATCCACGCGGATCTTTCCGAGCTCCTCGCCGAAATGCCCGTCGACTACCTCGCCGTCGAGCAGCTCTACAGCCACTACGCCCACCCGCGCACCTCGATCATCATGGGCCACGCTCGCGGCGTGATCCTCCTCGCCGCCGCCCAGCGCAACATCCCCATCCGCCACCTCGCCGCGACGAAAATCAAAAAGTCGCTCACGGGAAACGGCCACGCCACCAAACGCCAAATGCAGCTCGCCGTCCAGTCGGTCTTCGGCCTCGCCGAGCCGCCCGAACCCGCCGACGTCGCCGATGCCATCGCCATCGCCCTCTGCGCGGGCAACCAACTGTAATTTTCCCGCCTAAAGTGTTAAAAAACACGAAGATTTGGCCAAATAACGCCCTTTCCAAGCAATTCTCCTTGACTGCAAAAGACGTATACTTACACTGTACAAGCTGGCGGATTCAAGTCTCTAACGTGACACGTGAGTGAAACAAAAGCGGTGAGCGG
>JABGPZ010000036.1 GCA_018644725.1 Phycisphaerales bacterium | reverse complement strand
CGTCCAATCACATCCCTCACCCCGAAAAACGGTATTTTTCAAGATGCCCTATAGATTTCACGCAGGCGCAGATCGGCCGAAAAGCACAGCCAGTCGGTGGGGTGTTTGAGCTTGTTGCAGGCGGTGTCAAAGCTGGTGTAATCTTCCTTGATGTGGCGCTCGGGCGGGCCGGCCTGGGCAAACGTTGCAATCGCCAACACGACGACCAGTGTCAATTTCTTCATGGGTGCTCCCGTCTGAAAGGAAGTATTGGAGTGAATTCTAAAAAAGTATACCGCGTCCCAATACCCATGTCCAGCGGAACATCCATTCCAGGCGGTCAAATCCGAGGCATCAACTTCCCTGCGACTCGTCTTCCCCCAGGCGGCAGACCGTCCGGCAGAACGCACGAAACTCTGTGGCAAATAATTCCAGATCAGAAGTGATGTAGGTTTGGAAGACCGACAATGGCGTGGCCTGGGGTCCGAGGCGTCCCAGCCGGGCCGCGTCCATCAGCTTCACCCAGCCCTCGCGATAGATTGGATGGGTGCGCAACATCAGCCCCAGCGCGTAAATCTCGGCGTAATAGAGCTGGCCGGACTTGTCATCTTTAATGATGTGCTTGAGGGAGTGGTCGCTGAGAAGAGGTTCGAGCTTGAGCCATCGTTCTTCAATGAGCGCGTTGCGCAGATCGGCCAGGCGCGCGCTGTTCCGGTCGTAAAAGCGAATGGACTTCCCGGTGATGGCATAGGATTCAGCCGTGGTCGCCAGGGCCTCATCCATCCAGCGCGGCAAGCGATCAATCAGCCCGTAGTGCAAATATTGATGCATCGCCTCGTGCGCCATTACTGCGAGGGTGGCTTTGTTGCCGATGCGCCAGCAGACCGTCACGCCGTTGTAGGTGTACCCGCCCGAATCGATTTTCGCGGCGGGAGACTGCGGGCCGAAAATGTGACGCGTGAGGTCGGCCCACTGGTCACGCGTGGCAAGAAGATAGGCCGGCATCGGCGTACGGGCTGGGAACGTCACGCCGGTGGTCTCCGCGCAACGATCATAGACCGCTTCGAGAAAGCCCGGCAAAATGGTCAACACCCGGCCGGATCCCGTGATATAGATGCGATAGTGTTCGGTGTGGAGAATTTGTCCGTCGGCAATCCCGTGTACGTCCCAGGGTTCTTTGTGGACCCGCCCAGACTCCAGCGGCACCGACTTCAGCGGCGCGTCGGACGTGGCCGAGGGCACCTCGCACCCCGCGAGGATCAAAACCGACAACATGGCGAACGCAATTCTCATGGGCGCAGTATACCCCAAACCCCCGCCAGAAAAAACCGCTTTCCCGACCCAATTGACTCCCCCGCCACCAACCTGTACAATGCAATTGACAATGCTATTCAACTCCCTCGAATTCGTACTCTTCTTCGCTGCAGTCTACAGCGCCTACTGGGCACTGCGGCGCGTGCTGCGCGCCCAGAACGCGATGCTTCTGGTGGCGAGCTACTTTTTTTATGGCTGGTGGGACTACCGATTCCTCTCGCTGCTGCTGATCTCGACGCTGGTCGACTTCTATGCCGGCGCGGCCATGCACCGTAGCAACTCGCCCGGCCGCCGCAAAGGACTGTTGCTGCTTTCGCTGAGCTGCAATCTGGGCATGCTGGGGTTCTTTAAATATTTCAACTTCTTCTCCGAATCCGCCGTCGACCTCTGCCGGATGATCGGCTTCACGCCCGATGCGGTGACGCTGAACATCATCCTGCCCGTGGGCATCAGCTTCTACACCTTCCAAACCCTCAGCTACACCATCGACATCTACCGCCGCCGACTCAAACCCGTCGACGACATGCTCGACTTTGCACTGTTCGTCTCGTTTTTCCCCCAGCTCGTCGCCGGGCCAATCGAACGCGCCAGCCACCTCCTGCCGCAAATTTCCAAACCGCGCACCATCGACCTCGACCAGGTCAATGCGGGGATTTTCCTTCTGCTGTGGGGCTTTTTCAAGAAGATGGTCATCGCCGACACGGCGGCCGTGATCGCCAACGACATCTTCAACCACTACACGGGCTACGTCGGGGCCGACCTGCTGGTGGGCGCGCTGGCGTTTACCGTGCAGATCTACTGCGACTTCTCGGCCTACAGCGACATCGCCCGCGGGCTGGGCAAGCTGATGGGCTTCGACCTGATGGTCAACTTCCGCCTGCCCTATTTCGCGCTGAACCCGTCGGACTTCTGGAACCGCTGGCACATCTCCCTCTCGAGCTGGCTGCGCGACTACCTCTACATCCCCCTCGGCGGCAGCCGCAAAGGCCCGCGACGGACCTACATCAATCTTTCGCTGACAATGCTGCTGGGCGGGCTGTGGCATGGCGCGAGCTGGAATTTCATTCTCTGGGGCGCGTTCCACGGCGCGATCCTGATTCTCTATCGCTTCTTCGACCGCAGCGAGGACTGGAAGGCCCCGTGGTCCGGCCAATACAATCCCATCCGCATCCTCAGCAAAATGGCGCTGATGTTCTCGCTGACCGTCGCCGGCTGGATCCTGTTTCGCTGCAGCGGTGTTCTCGAAGACGGTGTGCGCACCGCGACGGGCATGCAGCAGATCAGCTGGTTTGCCCGCCATCTCTTCAGCGCGGGACTCTCTGACGCCGCCGCGCCGATGGCCGCCAAACTCGCGTGGATTTCCCTGCCGCTGGTCGTGATGCAACTCGCCCAATACACTCGCCGCGATTTGCTGGTCGTCCTCTGCGCGCGCCCGTGGGTCCAGGTCGTGGTCTATGCCCTGCTGATGCTGGGCCTGTCACTCTTCGCCGTCACCGACAAAACCGAATTCATCTACTTCGCATTCTAGGAACGCCCATGTATCCCCAACTCACCAAAGAACACATCCACCCCACCACGCCCAAGCGGCTGGCGTGGTTGTTGATCGCCTCGCTGGCGATGTTCGGCGTGGCGAATCTGGCGGTGGGAATCTTCGGCCAACATCTGATCCTCGAACCCGAATCGACAATGATTGTCCTCAAGCACCGCATTCTGGAAGACCTCGACACCCCCGTGGACGTGCTGATCGTGGGCGACTCGGCCGGGAACCAAGGCGTGGACCCCGCCACCCTCGACCCCGCGGGCATCTCCAGCGTCAACCTTTGCACCCAAGGGCGCATGCTCCTCGTGGGCGACCTCGCGGCGATGCGGCGCTACATTCAGAAATTCAAAACCGGGCCGAAAGTCCTGCTGATGGTCCACGTCTATGACATCTTCCGCCGCCGGCAAGTCACCTACAAATCGATACTGGAATATCGCTCGATCCAGGCTGCCGGGATCAAGGCCAAATTCAACTTCGGCGGGCTCCGCAAACAGACGCTGGTCTTCGATCACGTCATCCCGCTGATCACCAAAGGCCGCGCCGTCGGAGACAAACTGCGCGGCATCCCGGCCTTCGAGCAGGAACACGACCGAGGCTATTTCGCAGCGAAAACGCCCCATCAGGCCAACCTCAAAACCGACTACCTCGATCACTGCAACGAAATCAAGCCCGGCGAAACCGACTGGACCATTTGCGAACCCCACTGGGCCATCCTGGACGAAATCCTTTCCCTCGCGCGCCAGCACGACACGCACGTCGTCCTCGCATTTTCGCCCGTCTACGACAAGCTCTACGCGAATCCCGCCTACCAGCGCATCATTGCCGAAACGAAAACCGCCCTGTTCGACACCCTCGGCCACGACCACTTTTCCATCGTCGGGCCGATGGCCGTGCCCGCCAACCAGATGGGCAATACGGTCGATCATGTCCTCCACCCCGCCGCCCAAGCCTACACCAAAACGCTCCTGTCCCACCTTCAGCCGCTGCTGGCAAAGTAATCATGAATCACGATCCGACCATCATGAAAAATCTCGCGCCGGAGAACCTTCTCAACGCGTATGCCAGTGGCTATTTCCCGATGGTCACCGACGGCGAGCTGTGGTGGTATACCGCCGACCCGCGCGCGTTTTTGCCGCTCGATGAAAGACTCCACATTCCTCGGCGGCTCGGACGGACGATCCGCAGCGGCCGATTCGTCTGCACCGTCAATCGCGCATTTCCCGACGTGATGGCCTTGTGCGCCACGGACCGCGCCGACGGGAATTGGATCAGCGCGGAAATCATCGCGGCCTATACCAAGCTCCACGAACTCGGGTTCGCCCACAGCGTCGAAGCGTGGGAGGCGGGCAGCGTCGGCTGCGGCCAACCCGTCGGCGGATTGTATGGCGTGCAGATCGGCGGCGCGTTTTTCGCCGAGTCGATGTTCCACCGCAAAACCGATGCGGGCAAGGTCGCGCTGATGGCCCACCTTGCTCGGCTCGTCGAGCGCGGGTTCGACTTCTGCGACGTGCAATGGCACACCGACAACCTCGCGAAGTTTGGACTCTATGAACTCTCCGACGAAGACTATCGCCCCCTGCTCGCCGCCGCGATCAGCAAAGACATACTCTATGTATGACTATCCCTAAAAGTAGGGACAGGCACTACTTTTGAAAAGTAGGGACAGGCACTACTTTTGTATAGAACATAGTTTTCTTTCTTGTTTTCTGTGGTTATGTAAGCGCCGGAGGCGCGACAGTGGATAGCCGGGGGCGTGAGCCCCCGGTAAGCGGTCCAACCAATTGAGCCCTGAAAGGGCGACAGAAAATCACCGGTTTACTGTCTGCCGCCCCTTCGGGGCTCGACTGAATTTCGCACGGGTCCGGGGGCTTACACCCCCGGCTATCGACGGCCGGCCTTTCAGGCCTCAATTCATACAAACAAACAGAAAAATCTCGTCATGGAAATTCCTTACATGGAAAGTCTTGATATTCTATACAGAGCGGACAGGCACTACTTTTTTATTTCCGCAAAGAAATCACATATGGTTAATCACCCCACGTAGGGATTGTCGTCGTCGATTTGGAGGGTATCCTCGGCCGCGAACGATTCGCAAGCGTCCCCCTCCAGCGTCTTGCCGTCCGATTTCCAAAGGTCCGCGCCGCAGTTGCTACACGCGCGAAAGGCGTTGCTGTATGTACCAATGTTGATCTTGCCAACCACCAGCCTGCGGCCACACTGCGGACATTTTTCCTTCGGTACCGCCTTGATGAACTGGACCACCCCCCACAGTTCCACCACCGCGCCAAGAACGATCAAGGAAATCGCCAGCGCAGGCTCCATCGCGCCATGGACGAGAGGGAGAATCCCGCCGAGCACTCCGGCCAGGCCAAACAGATGGGCGATGCCGAACTTCACCGTCGCGGGAATAAACCGTTTGAGCTTTTTCTTCACTCGCCCGGCGGGGCTGTCGGCCGGAGGCGCGGCGGGATGTTGGGGGTCCAAGTCAGTCATACGGTTCTCCATTTCTCCTTGGCGACATTGTATCTACATAGAAGGGTACACCGCAAGCCAAACCCACGCGAGTATAAAGTTCATGGAAAATTGGAACGCGCCCAAAGCGCCCTCTCTCCGCCCATGAAAAAGCCCGACCAATCGGCCGGGCTTTCTTTTGAATTCGTTTCACTCGGGCCTATTTCCCTGCGCGGCGTTTTTCATTGGCGATCAGACGCGCCTTCATCTGGAGGAAGCGGGAATTGTCGGTACGGGGTCGAGCGACCGCTTTGATCTCTCCCTTGGCGAGGCGTTCTTTGGCGGCGGCGACGCGGTCGGGCGTGGGCGGGTGGCTGCCGAAAAGATAGGTCAGGGTGGTAGAGCTTTCCTGGTCGCCCGTAAGCTTATTCATCAGCTCGAAGGTGCGAATGGAGGCGGCCGGGTCGTAGCCCGCGCGCGCAAGGAACAGCGTGCCATATTTGTCGGCCTCATGTTCGTGGGCCTGGGAATATTGCGCATCGACGGAAACCTTGAGCAACTGGACGAGCACGTTTTCGCTGAGCGGCTCTTCGGACACGGAATCGAGCACCGCAAAGACCAGCGCATCGGTATTCTGCTTTTCGATCAGGCCTACGCAGTGAAGACAGCTGACGTGAGCGACTTCGTGCGCGAGGATCATCGCGAGCTGCTCTTCGGACTCCACGGTCGCAAGGAGCCCCTTGTAGACAAAGATCTGCCCGCCGGCCATGGCGAACGCGTTGAACTCGTTCTTGTCGACGAAATGGAACGTGTACGGGACTTTGTATTCCGCACCCTTGGCGACGCGATGGCCGATCTCGGCGACATATTCCATCAACACCGGATCGGGATAGGGTTTAAGTTGCTTGAAGACCTCGTCGCGCAACTGGCCTCCGATGGCAACTTCTTCTTCCATCGAGTACAGCCGGAGCTCTGTTCCGCCCGTCGTGGGATTCACCGCGCAGCCAGAAGCCGCCAGCGCCACCGCCGCTACCAAAACGAACCAAACCATAAATCGTTTGCACTTCATAGGAAACTCCTTCGTTAGGGATTGTCGGTTCATTATATTCGATCCCCGAAAAGGAACAATGAAAAACTGCACGATATTATTTCGACAGTGTCAATTTGGTCCAAAACCCGTAAAAATCGCTTGACAGTTGGGCAAATATCGCTAAGATACGCCCTCTTTCGCAAATAGGCGAAATGGACCCCAATTTCTAAACCCCCAACGGACAAGTGAGGCGACATGCTGAAAGTTAAAGCACGCGGTGGTGAAAGCGTCGAGCAGATGCTCCGCCGTTTCAAGAAAATGTGTGAAAAAGAAGGTCTGACCAAGGACATCAAGCGCAAGAGCTACTACGAGAAACCCTCGGAAGTGCGCCGCCGCCGGATGCGCAAGGCCGCCAGCCGCCGCCCCGTGTAAGTTCGCTTGCCGACAGGCTCGGCGCGCACTCCAACATGATTAGACAGCGCAGAATTCATACGGTGGTCGACGCAATGCGCCAACCGCCGTATTTTTTACGCAACGACTTGCGTTGCGTCACGACAATTCGATGCACACAACCAGGCCGGGGGAGCTTTCAAGAATCCTCGGCCTGTTGTCAAGAATCAACTCACCGCACACCAGACAGGCTGGTGTGCACAAGAACACGGCACGACCCCCTAATGGGTACCGGTCGGGTTCGCCCCCACCCGAGGCCTCTTTCTAAGGAGACCCCATGAAATTAAGTAAACTGACCATGATGGTATTCGGCGGCATGGCCATGCTGTCGGGCACGCCCCTGCTCGCCAGCGACGGCGTTGTCCCCACCATCCAGGACATCAACCACAACCCCTTCTGGTACATCGCCCCGGCCGGCGCGATTGTCGCTCTGATGTTCGCGTGGAAATTCTTCCGCGAAGTCAAACGCGCCAATCCCGGTGACGAGAAGATGCAGGAAATCGCACAGCACGTCACAGACGGCGCGATGGCCTATCTCAAACGCCAATACAAAGTAGTGGCGATCTTCTTCGTCGTCGTTTCGGCAATCCTGTTCGTTATGGGCAAGATGGGCCTCCAGCACGAAATCGTCTTTATCGCGTTCCTCACGGGTGGCTTCTTCAGCGGCCTGTGTGGCTACATCGGCATGAAGACCGCGACGATGGCGTCGAACCGTACGACCCAGGGCGCGAAAGAAGGCCTCAACCGTGGCCTGACCGTTGCATTCCGCGCGGGCGCCGTGATGGGCCTGTCGGTTGTGGGTCTCGGCCTGCTCGACATCTGTGGCTGGTTCTACGGCCTGACCTACTTCACCGAAATGCCCCTCATCGAAATCACCGTTGTCATGCTGACCTTCGGCATGGGTGCTTCGAGCCAGGCGCTGTTCGCCCGTGTTGGCGGCGGCATCTACACCAAGGCCGCTGACGTCGGCGCCGACCTCGTCGGCAAAGTCGAAGCGGGCATCCCCGAAGACGATCCCCGCAACCCCGCCACCATCGCCGACAACGTCGGTGACAACGTCGGTGACGTTGCTGGTATGGGCGCGGACCTCTACGAATCGTACTGTGGTTCGATCCTCGCGACCGCGGCGCTCGGCGTTTCGGCCGTTGCGGCCATGGGCCTGTCCAAGGCCGACGAAATGACCAATGCCATCAAGCTGCTCTCGGCACCGATGATTCTCGCCGGTGTGGGCATCTTCCTGTCGATCATTGGCATCTTCCTGGTCCGCACCAAAGACGGCGCGTCCATGAAAGAACTCATGGCCTCGCTGATGCGCGGCGTGATGGGTTCGAGCATCTTGATTCTCGTCGCCGCCTACTTCGTCTGTAAACACCTCCTCAGCGGCATCGTCGATGCCAACGGGGTCGAGCTACTCAACCCGATGGGCATCTTCGGCGCGATCTGCGTCGGGATGATCGCGGGCTTGGTGATCGGCAAAGCGACCGAGATTTACACCAGCTACGACTACAAGCCGACGAAAGAAGTGGCGAAGAATGCTGAAACCGGCCCCGGCACGGTCATCATCTCTGGCCTCGCTGAAGGTATGAAGTCGACGTGGATGGCACTGGCGACCGTGATCGTTGCGATCATGGCGGCCTACATGCTTTCCGGCGGCAGCACCAGCGCCCTGCTCGGCCTCTACGGCGTGGGCATGGCGGCAGTTTCGATGCTCGCGACCTTGGGCATCACCCTCGCAACCGACGCGTACGGCCCGATCGCCGACAACGCGGGCGGCAATGCAGAAATGTCCGGCCAAGCTCCCGAAGTCCGCGAGCGCACCGATGCGCTGGACTCGCTGGGGAACACCACCGCCGCGATGGGCAAAGGCTTCGCCATTGGCTCGGCCGCGCTGACCGCGCTGGCTCTGCTGGCTGCCTACGTCGAAGAAGTCCGCATCGGCATCGTCCGTGAAGGTGCGACCACCATCACCGCGACCATGCCCAAGGGCGAAACCGCCCCCGTTGGCACGGCCAACTATCTCGGTGCTGGCAAACTCGCCATCGTCGAAACCAAACTCGGCGAAGACGGCACACCTGAAAAAGACAAAGAAGGCAAACTCACCAACGCCACGACCACCAAGACCTATATGGTGCTCACCAACGGCGGCAAGCTCAAGACTCTCGCCAGAGGCGACGTCAAGGCGACGGTCGTCACGGCCAGCTTGCGTGAGAACGACTACGTTGCGACCATCACTCTCCCGAGTGGTGACGCGGCCAATCCGCTCACGGCCAAGGCTGTTCCGGCCTCGAAGGCCTCGCTGCGCCAGTACATGGACTTCTACGGCGTGAACCTGATGAACCCCAAGGTGCTCTGCGGCCTGTTCGCTGGCGTACTGCTGGTGTTCCTCTTCAGCGCTCTGACGATGAAGGCCGTTGGCCGCGCCGCCATGGCGATGGTCCACGAAGTGCGTCGCCAGTTCCGTGAAATCCCCGGCATCCTCGAAGGCACCGGCAAACCCGACTACGCAAAGTGTGTGGAAATTTCCACCGTCGGCGCGCAGAAGGAAATGATCCTCCCGAGCCTCCTGGCGATCTGCGTGCCAGTGGCCGTGGGTCTCGTGTTGGACGTCTCGGGCGTGATTGGCCTGCTCGCGGGCGGCTTGGCATGTGGCTTCGCGATGGCGATCTTCATGTCCAACGCCGGTGGCGCGTGGGACAACGCCAAGAAGTTCATCGAAACCGGTGAGCATGGCGGCAAGGGCTCCGACTGCCACAAGGCGGCGATCACTGGCGACACCGTCGGCGACCCGTTCAAGGACACCTCGGGCCCGAGCCTCAACATTCTCATCAAGCTGATGACGATGGTGAGCGTGGTCTTCGCGGGCCTGATCGTCAAGTTCGCCCCGCAGATCGGCGAATTCCTCGGCCTGTAACCGAGCGACCCGCCCCGTCAGCATCCGCTGACACGATAGACAATCAAAGCCCCACGAGACATTCCGTCCCGTGGGGCTTTTTTATGCTCTGCGGCGCGGCGTAAAAACAGTATCAAAAATCAATTGCATCGGGGCTGGCTGAGGAATACAATGGGGTGTCGGGCAAGGGAGCCCGGCTGGATTCGGAGGCCGAGTGCAACGTTTCGTATGCAAGCCAAACCAATCTGCGAAGGCGTCACTTCGACGCAGCGACCGGGCGATGTTCGCCCCGGTTTTCAGTTTTCCCCCTTTTGCGTCTTTGGGGTGGTGGTGCGCCCCGACGCGGTTCGATTGTCCAGACCGGCCCGTATGGGACCAGCTCGCGAGTGGCGGCGGAGCGATCCAGCCACCTCCCCACGCGCCTTGGCCTCGCCGTTTGGAAACCCCGTTTCGAGATCTGGATCACAGGGAAAGGATTCAAGCATGAATATTAATGTCAACTTCCGTCACATGAGTAGCCACGACAACATCTCCGAATATGCGGAGGAAAAAGTCGGCCGACTGGAAAAGTATTACGATGGCATCCAGAGTGCCGAGGTCGTCCTCGACCACCAAGGTCGTCACGCCAAAGCAGAAATTATTCTCCACGCCAAGCCCAAGCACACCTTTGTCGCACACTATGACGAAGAAAACTCTGACCTGACCAGCTGCATCGACCACTGCGCCGACAAGCTCGCCAAGCAACTCCGCAAGTTCGCCGACAAAATCCACGCGCACTAACCCCAACCACACCAACCAAAAGCCCGACGCACTTCGCGCCGGGCTTTTTTATATGTACGCGAAAAAATCGGGGGAATAGCAGGACAGGGGAAAATGGGGACTGGTACCCTTTATTCTGTCCTGTGTTCTCGATTTCTGTTTGTTGCCAGGTACCTGTCCCCGTTTTTTCTTGCATGGGAAAAGCAGGGACAGGTACAGAGTTTTCTTAGCCGTTCAATATCAGCGGATATCTCACACACGCGGAAAAAAACAATCCAATTTTGATGCGTCTGAAAATCGGTACCAGTCCCGGTTTTTCCCGACGCACTTCGCGCCGGGCTTTTTTTGAGCGCTGAACCCTTGGAAATACATGTTATATCCACCGCAACCCCAGACTAACAAGGCAGTTACCTTCTCTACACTACAATCTATCCTCCTTCCTCCCCCCCAGCTTCCCATTTGCCCCCTTGACATCGTCGCACCATCGCTATATCGTAAGCCCTCATTTCAACCCCAACTGGAGCCCCATCATGCAACGACGCAAATTTCTGAAAGCATTTGGCCTTTCCACCTTGGCCATCGGCTGCGGCCCGACACTGACCACCGCCGCCACTGACAAACCCGCCACGTCCAGCAAACCCAACGTCATCTATATTATGCTCGACGAATGGGGCTACTACGAACTCAGCGGCCTGGGCCACACCAAACTCAAGACGCCCAACATCGACAAACTCTTCCTCCAGGGCGGCAAGCGAATGACCCAGTGCCTCGCAGGCGCACCGGTTTGCGGCCCGACGCGTGCATGCTTGATGACGGGCAAACACGCCGGCCACACCTCCATGCGCGCCAACACGGGCAGCGCCCCGATCCGCGCCGAAGAAAAAACCGTCGGCGACGTGATGCGCTCTGCCGGCTACGCCACCGGCGGCTATGGCAAGTGGGGCATCGGCGGCCGCGGCACCAGCGGCGTACCCGAGAAGCACGGCTTCGACGAATTCTTCGGCTACTACGACCAGGTCCACGCCCACAGCTACTACCCGCCCTACCTCATCCGCAACTCGAAGGAAGTCCCCCTCGAGGGCAACACGGGCAACTGCTACAACGGGAAGACCCACGCCCACGGAAAAATCTGGGGCGCCGCGATGGACTTCGTCAAGACGAACATTGCCGAAAAGAAACCCTTCTTCTGCTACATGCCGCTGACCTATCCCCACGGCCTGTGGGGCTTTGACAAAACCGACCCCGCTTGGGCAGAGTTCAAAGACAAGCCCTGGACCGCGCGGCAGAAAAAGAAAGACGACGCAAAGATCTACGCCGCGATGCTGTTCCAACTCGACCGCCAACTCGGCGAGATGATCGCGATGCTGAAAGAAAAGGGCCTCGAAGAAAACACCGTAATCTTCCTCACGGGCGACAACGGCGGGCAGGACTATTTCCAACGCGGGCAAAAATTCTACCGTCGCGGGATCTTCGCACCCAATGTCGACCCGAAAACCGGCACCGCGTTCCGCGGCGGCAAGGGTAGCCTCACCGAAGGCGGCCTGCGCGTGCCCTACTTCGTTCGCTGGCCTGGGACCATCAAACCCGCCACGACGAGCGATCACCTTTGCGCGTTCTCGGACGTCATGGCGACGCTTGCAGACATTGCCGGCGCAAAACTTCCCGCTGGCACCGACAGCGTGAGCTTTTTGCCGACGCTCCTCGATAAACCTGGCCAGACCCAACACGAAATGCTCTACTGGGAATATGTCGGTCAGACGGCCGTCCGCAAAGGAAACTTCAAAGCGTTCCGCCCGAGAGGCAAGTCGTGGCAACTCTTTGATCTGTCGAATGACATCTCCGAGAAAACCAACGTCGCGGGCAAGCACCCCGCCATCCTCAAAGAGATGATCGACTTCGCCGAAGCCGCCCACACGCCCATTCGCAACGGGAAAATCTACGATGAAACCCTGCTCAACAAAGACCACAACCTCATCACCAAAAAACACAAAGGCTAATACGCCACACCATCACAGCAATCGATTGCAATCGAGATCCCATCTCGCAACTGTAGGGGCACGGAATTCCGTGTCCCTCTTTTTATTCCCCCTATTCTTGAAACGCCACAGGCCAAACAAGGGCACCCGGTCTACATCAATCGTTTGAGGCGTTTGGGCAGTTCTTCGTAGCTGTGGAGGCGGTTGAATTCGAGCAGGCCGCTGAGCGCCATCGAGTCCACGCGGTGGTTGCGTTCTTCAAGGATCGCGATCGGGTTGAGCCCGCCGACGAGAATCATGCCGATGCGCCCCGGTGCCACGGGCACGCCGTGGATCGCCTGGTCGGCGAGGCCGATGTCCTGAATTGCGCCGAGACCGATGGCTTGCAGCTCTTCGCCAATATGGACCACGGCCTCACGGCAGCCCGAAGGCAGTTCCCGAAACGACGCCCCCACGCGGCCATTGCCGTCGGTGATCGCACCGTGATAATTCGTCATGCCACTTCGAATGAACACTTCCAGCGGGTCGATGCTCGTGCCGTCATAATGAATCACCTCGACAAACCGCGTCGGTTCGCCGCCGCGCAATTCGAGCAAGCCCCCAAAGCGACTCGCCACGGGAATGCCATGCTTGAGCAGAACGCCGTTGATCGTGATCGTGCAAACGGTACAGAACCCCACCTTGCCCGGCGGAATCGTCACGTCGCCAATGCGTTCGCCCTCGGCGAGCAGACACATGCGGGTGCCCATGGCATAGCCCTGGCGAAACACCTCGCACACCTCGCGGCTGTAGCGATAGAGCAGCGAGACATCGACGATGGAGGTGTTGACCACGACCGTGCCGCTGCGACGCTGAAGGTCGAAACTCATGCGATAGGTCATCTGGTCAATCTTCGCTGAAAGATAGCCCACCCGCTGAACTGTCTGCAAGACGCGAATCTCCTCAAGGCCCAGCGGCGTGATCGTGCGCCCCTTGCGTGGATGATTCTCGGTGAGCCCATCGGCATCGGCCTCGACCAAATGCAGCCGGACCGTCCGTTCGGAAACCATGACCCCTGCCGCGTGAAGCATTTCGGTAATTTTACCGCTTGAGACCGGTTCCGAATGCCCGCAAAGCGTAGAGAGAATCCTGTTTTTTGTCTTTTGTTTTCTGTCCATACGGCAATTTTGCCGGAAATCTTACGGAAGGGCAAGATAATTTATTTACTTTTCTTCGATTTTACCATCCATCCTTCCTTGCTGATCCGTTTCCCGTTGTTTACATTCGGAAGTTCATTACCGCAACAACCTCTAGCTTTTGCCACAAGGAGAACCAAATGACAATGATTGACTGGCGCAAACGAAACGATGCCATTGGAACCGTCAACCGCGGCGACGCCTGCGAAAGCGGTCTGTGTACGCTCTGTACGAGTGACTGCAAGGGCAAGTGTGAAACATGGATGTCGTCGCTGGTTGGGCGCAAGATGCTCTACCCGCGCAACTTCGGCGAGATCACGTCCGGATCGTCCAACATCGTCGCCAACGGTGCGGGCTATCACGGCGTTCGGATCCAAGGCTACGCATACGGTGCCAAGGGCCTGCCGTCGAACCTCACCAACGATCCCGATGATTGCATCTTCCCGAACGTGAATGTGGAAACCAGCTTCGGCGGCGAGATCAAAACCAAGTGCCGCGTGCCGATCATGACCGGCGCGCTGGGCTCGACGTTCATCGCTGCGAAATACTGGGACAGCTTCGCCGTCGGCGCCGCGCTGTGCGGCTTCCCGATCGTCATCGGCGAAAACGTCGTCGGCGTCGACCGCAAGTCGACCCTTGGCGGCGGCAAGATCACCGACGCGCCGGAACTCGACCGTCGCATCAACACGTTCCTGAAATACTATGACGGCTACGGCGCGGTCATCGTCCAGATGAACGTCGAAGACACCCGCAACGGCGTCGCGCAATACATCCTCGACAAGTTCGGCGACCAAGTGATCCTCGAGCTCAAGTGGGGCCAAGGCGCCAAAGACATCGGCGGCGAAATTCAGGTCACCGACATCGAATACGCGAAATTCCTCAAGGACCGCGGCTATGTCGTCGACCCCAATCCGTATGACCCCGAAGCCGAAGCGGCCTACAAAGCGCGCGCGATCAAATCGTTTGCTCGCCACAGCCGCCTGGGCGGAACGGACATCGACACGGCCGAAGACGTCAAGGCCGGCTTCCTCAAGGCCGTCGCCGACCTGCGCGAGATGGGCTTCAAGCGCATCTCCCTCAAGACCGGCGCGTATGGCATGGAAGCACTGGCACTGTCGATTCGCTGTGCAGCCGAAGCCAAACTCGACCTGCTGACCATCGACGGCGCGGGCGGTGGGACCGGCATGAGCCCGTGGAACATGATGGAATATTGGGGCGTCCCCTCGCTGCACCTCCACGCCAAGACCTACGAATACTGCAAGCTGCTCGAAGAGTCCGGCCTGAAGGTCCCCGACATCTCCCTCGCTGGCGGCTTCGCACGCGAAGACCACCTCTTCAAGGGCATCGGCATGTGCGCACCCTATACCAAGCTGATCTGCATGGGCCGCGCGCCGATGATTCCGGGCTACCTCGGCTCGAACATCCAGGGCGTCTTCCAGCCCGAGACCAAGGCCCAATACAACGGCCGCTGGGACGAGCTGCCCCAGAGCGTCAAGGCCATCGGCACCTATCCCGACGAAATCTTCGCCGGCTGGGAAGCCGTCAAGAACAAGGTCGGCGCGGATGAAATGAAGAACATCCCCTTCGGCGCGATCGCAATGTACGGCTATGCCGACAAGCTCGCCTGCGGCCTGCAACAGTTCATGGCCGGCGCGCGCAAGTTCAAGCTCTCCGAAATTTCCCGCGACGACCTCATGTCGGCCAACCGGGAAACCGAAGAAGTCACCAAGCTCCCCTTCATGACCGACGCCCTCGACGACGTCGCCAAGAAAATCATCAAGGGCTAGCGCAACACGCCTCAGCATCAGGACACAAAAACGCCCGGCGGCTCAATCGAGTCGTCGGGCGATTTTTTTAGAGAGACAACGCGTCGCTATTTCTTGGCCTTGGCTCGGGCCTTGGCTTTCTTTTTGGCTTTGACCTTGGCTTCACTGTCCTTTTTCCACAGATCGACGGGGACATCGTTTTTCTGTGGAGTCCCAGGCCGGGTTCGGCCATTGGCAATCGCGGCCTCCAGCAGGCCGGTCAGTTCTTCGGCGATCTCACGACGCGAAGACACGAGGTTGATCTTCTCGCCGCGGTCGGCCTTCATGTTGTACAGTTGGGAGGGCTTGTTGTCGCCGCCCTTGGCCCAGCCGCCGGAATTTTTGCACGCGAGGAACTTCCACTTGCCTCGGCGAATCGCGAAATGGCCGCGGATGGAATGGTGAATCACATAAGGATGCGACGGCGCGGCATCGGCCTTGCCCTGGAGCAGACCCAAAATCGAGAAGCTGTCCACACCCTCATTGTCTTCCAGTGTTTTGCCGAGGATCTCTGCACAGGTCGCCATCAAGTTGGTGTGGCAGATCGTGTCGTCGCAGACACTGCCCGGCTTGATGGTCCCCGGCCAGCGCACGACGTATGGCACGCGATGGCCCCCTTCCCACGCATCGGCCTTGGCCCCGCGCAGGCCGCCGCTCGAATCGTGTCCGGCCTTGCGCAGTTGGGGGAGGTTCGCCGATGGCGACGTGCCGTTATCGGTCGTGAACACCACGAGCGTGTTCTTCGCGAGGCCGGCAGTGTCGAGCGCTTTGACAATCCGCCGCACCACGTCATCGGTCTGCATCACGTAATCGGCGTGGGCGTTGATCTTGGATTTGCCCTTCCATTCCTTGCTCGGCACGATCGGCCCGTGCGGCGAGTTGAACGGAATATAGAGGAAGAATGGCCCGTCCTTCTTTTCGCCGCGCTCTTTGATGTAGTCAATGCTACACTTGGCGATGCGCGGGAGCATCTTCTCGGGGTGGTCAAAGTTCTCCGTCACGCGATCCTGCTCGATCCACGTCCGCATCTCGCCGGCATGGTGGAATCCGCGGTACACGTCGAAGTCGCGCTCGATCGGCCCTTCTATAATTTTTGATCCGACGGGAATGGCACCTTTTTTGCCCCGGTCCTTGGAGATGGTTTTCCCGGCGGGCAGGTCATACTTGAACCCGAGATGCCACTTGCCCATGCACGCGGTTTTGTAGCCGTTCCGCTTGAGGAAGCGCTGGACGGTCATCAAGTCTTTGGCGATCAACGGGGGTACGCCCGACTTCAGCACGGCATTTTGCAGCCGGCTCCGCCAGCTATAGCGGCCCGTGAGTAGCGCATAGCGCGTGGGGGTGCAGACGGCCGAGGGGCTGTGCGCGTCGGTAAAGCGCATTCCCTCGCGGGCGATGCGGTCGATGCCGGGGGTCTTGAATTTCGCTTTTTTATTGTTGCACGCGACGTCGCCGTAGCCCTGATCGTCGGACATGATGAACACGATATTCGGATTGGCGGGGGGGGCGACTTTGGCGGCTTGGGCGAACAGGCGCGTCGGGGCCACTGTCCATGCGGCCGTCGTGGCGCTGGCGGTTAAAAATCCTCGGCGGGTGATGCTCTGCATGGGAGATCCTTTCGATCATGGGAAAAACCAGATTTCAGATTCCGAGTCTACTCCATAGAGAAACGATAGGGAACACCAATTATTGGAATATCCGAAATCCTACGCCCTAGGTTCCAACATTGAGCACAAAAAGATCATACATCAGAAACTAAAAATTCACTTTCCAAATCGCGGGACATCCATCATACTGATACCGCATAGACCCCCAACTCCCCGAGGAAACTTCAACCATGCACCGACGACTGACCTTTGCCGCTCTATTTTTTTGCCTGCTGAGCTGTGTCCTTCTCGCCAAGCCCGGCAAAACGAAAGTGTCCAAAAAAAAGCAATCCAAGGCAACTCCCGCCGCGCCGAAAACCTTCAACCAACAATTGCGCGCGGACTACCTCAAGCAACTTTCACTCCGCTTCAAACCTACCAAGACGGTCAAGACCTGGACACAGTCGTCCGCACACAAAGCGCTCGATGCCGCCGGCGGTTGCGACGGAATCATCAATGGCGGCTACGGATTCCACACCTCCGAGAACGCCTCGCCCTGGTGGCAGGTTGACCTCGGCAGTGTCAAGGCCATCGACGTCGTTCGCGTTTACAATCGCTGCGACAACAAAAGCGCCCCCGCCCGCATGGCCAAGCTACAAATCAAAGTCTCCACCAACGGAAAAAGCTGGACCACCGCCTTCAAAAATGACGGCACCGTTTTCGGCGGCAAGCCCGACGGCAAACCGCTCAACGCCAAACTCAACGACGCGAAGGGGCGCTACGTCCGGCTGCAACTTCCGCACAAGGGTTATATGCATCTCGACGAGGTCGAAGTCTACTGCGTCGACAAGCCGTACAACGCCGCGCGCGGGCGCAAGGCGACCCAGTGCAGCACGTCGAAATGGTCGTCCACGGGCAATCCCGCCAATGCCGCTGACGGCCTCTATCAGAACGGGATCGCCAAGACGCTGACCTCTGGCCGGGCCCTCGCAGCCGACCTCGCCAAGCGCGGCCTGGACACCCAAGCAGCACTCGCCGAACTCGCCGCCGTCGAAACCGCCACCCAAACCGCCAAAGCCGATCCCGCCCTCGAAGCGCTCTACCTCCGCGCCCGCAAGGCCGTGCGAAAACTCGCGTTGCAAAACCCCCTGCTGAACTTCGACACGATGCTCGCGACCAAACGCGTCTACGGCAGCTTCAACCACATGTCCGACCAATACCTCGGCTGGTGGTCGCGACCCGGCGGCAGCGTCGGAACGATCACGGGCATCAAATCCGGCAACCCGAAATACACGCCTCTCACCACGCACAAACAATTCCAAACCCCCGGCTCATTCCTGCGGCCGATGCTGAGCTTCGATGGCAAGAAAGTCCTTTTCGCGTGGTGCAAATACGATCCCAACCTCGCCGCCGAAAAGAACAAACTCGACAAGGCCAACGTCCCCGAACCCTCGTTCTATCACCTCTTCGAACTCGATCTTGCCACCAACAAACTTACGCAACTCACCAGCGGGAAATACAACGATTTCGACGCACGATATCTGCCCAACGGCGAAATCATTTTCCTCTCCACACGCCGCAGCCAGTCGGTCCTGTGTGACCGCGCTTCGGCGATGAAAACCGTTGCCACACCCGACCTCGGCGAAATCTATGTCCGTTGCGGCGGCGGGCCCAATCGCCCCTGCGCCATCTACACGCTGCACACCCTCGGGACCGACCGCAAAACCATCACGGCCATCAGCCCGATGGAAATGTTCGAATGGACCCCTTCGGTCGCGGCCGACGGCAAGGTGCTCTACAGCCGCTGGGACTATGTCGATCGCGACAACATGCCGTTCATGAGCCTCTGGTCAACCAACCCCGATGGCACGAATCCGATGCACGTCTACGGCAACTACACCCGCAACCCCCACTGCATTTTCGAAGGCCGCTCGATCCCCGGCAGCTCGAAGATCATCGCCACCGCCTGCGGCCACCACGCCATCACCGGTGGCAGCTTGATCCTCATCGACACCACCAAGGGCCGTGACGGCGCCGAACCCATCGAGCGCATCACCCCCGACGTGTGCTTCCCCGAAACCGAAGGCTGGCCGAGCAACTGGTACTCCAACCCCTGGCCGCTCTCGGAAGACTATTACCTCGTCACATGGAGCAACACCGCTCTGAAACGCCAAGGCGCCCGCGCCGGCAAGAACGCCAGTACCAACGGCAGCGGGGTCTACCTCTATGACCGCTTCGGCAACCTCGATCTGCTCTACCGCGATGCGTCAATTTCGACGATGAACCCCGCACCACTGCGCCCGCGCCACTGCCCCACCGTCCTCTCTTCCAGCGTCGACTGGGCCGCCAAACCCGAAGGCACGTTCATCCTCTCCGACATCTACAAGGGCATGAAGGGTGTCAAATCCGGCACGATCAAATCGCTACGCATCGTGGCCGTCCCCGCCAAGACCCACCCCACGATGAACCAACCCGTACTGGGGCTGACGCGCGACGATCCCGGCAAGTGCATCCTCGGAACCGTCCCCGTCGAACAAGATGGCTCGGCAATGTTCCGCGCACCGTCGGGCGTGCTGCTGTTCTTCCAGGCGCTCGACAAGGACGGCGTGTGCATCCAGACGATGCGCTCGGGGACCTATCTCCAGCCCGGCACGAGTCAGTCCTGCGTCGGCTGCCACGAAAACCGCTACGAAGCGCCCGCCGCCAAAGTCTCGCTCGCGACGCGACGCTCGCCGTCGAAAATTACCGTCGGGCCGGAAGGCTCTTGGCCGATGCGCTTCGATACCCTCGTCCAACCCGTGCTCAACACCCACTGCGTCGGCTGCCACAACCCCACGGGCAAAGCCAAACACATCGACCTCTCCACGCCCCAGAGCGCCTACGCCAAGCTGACGCGCTACGGCAAGCCCAGCCTCTACGACCAGGTTTGGACGCAATACCGCAAGCCGATTTCGATCCCCCACGAGGGGATGGCCGCCAACAGCGCACTGTGGACGAGGATCAATTCCGGCCACGGCAAGGTCGAGCTCTCGGCCGACGACAAGGCGCGCCTGCTGACCTGGATGGACACCTATGCGCAATACCTCGGCAGCTATGACCTCGCCCAGGAAAACCGGCTGCGCACACTCCGCACCCGCTGGGACGACATGCTGATCCAGCCGGCTGCGCCCGCGAATCTTCCGACGAAGTAACCCCGCGCTCACCGACTCCAATCGCCTCCCCTTCGGGCGGGGCGTTTTTATGATGTTGCTTTTGTGCTGTCATTTTTGTGGTGCGGGCTTCCAGCCTGCCCTTTTTTTTTGCGCGGCGATGCTCTACAATGTGCCCATGTGCACGACAGACAAAACCCGCGGCGTCTTCGCGGCGACGGTTCTCGAAAACCGTCCGCTGTGCGATGAACACTACTTGATTCGACTCCAGACGCCGGGCTTTCCCGCGACCGAAGCCGGGCAATTCGTCCAGCTGCAATGCCGGCCGAATGCCATCCCCGACGCCATCCGCGTTGTGGACTGGACCGACGACGCGCCGCCGAAACTCACCGGCGGAGAAATTGCCGACGGCGAACCCTTATTGCGGCGCCCCCTGAGCCTCGCCGGGCGCGACGGCGACATCCTCGACATCATCTACCGCGTCGTCGGCCGAGGGACCGGCTGGCTTCAGCGCGCTGCGGCCGGAACCGAACTGACCATCCTCGGCCCGCTCGGGGCACCCTTCCCCATCCCCGACACCATCTCCCAGGCCATCCTCGTCGGCGGCGGCGTGGGCATCCCCCCGATGCTCTACCTCGCCAAAGCGCTCAACGCGGCAGGCGTACAAACCACCGCGATCTGCGGCGCGCGCACCGCCGGACTCATGCCGCTCGCGACGGACGACTCCGGCCAAAGCGTCGAATTTTCCGCACGCGGCGCACACAGCATTCTCTGCACAGACGACGGAACCCTAGGCCGGGGCGGCCTCGTCACCGAACCGCTCGCCGAGTTGCTCGCTGCGGCCGACGACCCCGCCGCCGTGGCGGTCTATTCCTGCGGGCCGGAAATCATGATGAAATATGTCGGCCTCGCCACAACGGACGCGGGCGCGCAATGCTTCCTCTCGCTGGAACGGTCAATGGCATGTGGCATGGGGACCTGCCAGGGCTGCATCGTCAAAATCAAGGACGACTCCGAACGCGGCTGGAACTACAAACTCTGCTGCTCCGATGGCCCGGTCTTCCCCGCCGAATCCATCCTCTGGGAGTAGGCCTTACTGTTCACCCATCGAGAACTGATCGCGAATGACTTCAATGTCGGGAAAAACCGGGACTGGTACGGATTTTCAGTCGCATCGAAAGTAGATAGAATTTTTCCGTGTATGTGAGATATCCGTCGATATCGAATGGCCAAGAAAACTCTGTACCTGTCCCTGCTTTTCCCCCGGAACGCGTGACGACAAGAAACAAAAAGATGGGCGGAAGATTTTCCGCCCCTACGAAACAGGGAAACAGGGAAACAGGGAAACAACGAAGGATGGGCAAATAGTTATTTGCCCCTACAAAAAGAGAAAATCCGAAAACCGGCATACGAAAAACGGGGACAGGTACCTGACAACAAATAGGAATCGAGAAAACAAGACAGAATAAAGGGTACCAGTCCCCATTTTTCTCTCATTTCCGCCGTCCCCATTTTTCTCTCATTTTTCGCTGGTGATATTTCGCTATTCTTCGCTGGTGGTCGAGAACTGATCGCGAATGACCTCGATGTCGGGGAGCGATTTGAGAAACGTCCGGCCATACGATTTCGTCACGATGCGATGGTCGAGGATCACCACGAACCCGCTGTCGCGCTTTGAGCGGATCAGCCGGCCGAAGCCCTGCTTGAACAGGATCACCGCCTGGGGCAATTGCAGCTCGCCGAACGGGTTGCCGCCGTCACGACGGATCGTTTCAATGCGCGCTTCGAGCAGCGGCGAGTCGGGCACGGCGAAGGGCAGCTTGACGATGATAACGTTGGACAACTGTTCGCCCGCAACGTCGACGCCCTGCCAAAAGCTCATCGTCCCCATGAGGATGCACCGCTCGCCGGCGCGGAACCGCGCGAGCATCTGCCCGCGCTGAAGGTCGCGACCCTGGACGAGCAGCTCGTATTGATTCTCGGCGGCGAACTCTTCGATCTCGGCCGAGAGCGCGTCGAGCATGCGGTAGCTCGTGCAGAGGATGAAGCAGCGGCCTTGCGATTTTTCGATGTAGTGGCGCAGCGCCCCGCCCGCGCGCGGCGCAAAGTTGTCGAGCTGATTCGGATTGCCCAGCTGCGTTTCGATATACAGCCGCGCCTGCTGACGATAGTCGAACGGGCTGGTGAGCTGGAGTTCCATCGTTTCCTCGTCGAGGCCGAGGCGCTTGCGGATGTAGTCGAAGCCGCGATGCTTCCCACCCTCGGTCGAGAGCGTCGCGCTGATGAGCCCCACCGTGGGCGTGGCATCAAAGAGCGCGTCCTTGAGGAGCGGCCCGACGCAAATCGGCGACGACGCGAGGCGCACCGTCAACATGCCGGGCTTGCCGTCGCGGCGACGCGCACGATGCGACGTATACCAGTACGCCTGCTCGGGCAGCGACTGGGCCATGAACTCGCTGATCTGGTCGGCAAAGTCCACGAGTTTGCTCTCCGCGCCGAGCAGCTCGAAGCGTTGGTCGTCGTTATCGATTTTGCTGCGGAGCGCCTTGAGTCGCGCCGACGCGTCACGCAGCGGCCCCGACAGCGTGTCGGGGAGGAAGTCCGGCTGATTCACGCGGCCAGAACTGCTGACCCCGGGGCCTTGATAGTCCGCGAGCGTCGCGAAAAAATGGTCCGCAGAGGCGGTGGCGTGCTCGACGGCCCGGATCGCGTCCCGGTCGCCAATCAGCGCCAGCAGCCCGCGCGCGCTCTGGGTGTTGTACATTTCGCGCAGCGTGAAGTGAATCGAGCCGGACGAAATGCCCAGCCCGAAGTGATCGCCCGCGACGGTCTCGGCCGTGTGCGCTTCGTCGAGAATCGCAATGTCATAATCGCCCAACAGCGTCGCCGCTTCATTGTCGCGACGGAGATTCAGGTCCGAAAAGAACATCGCGTGATTCACCACCAGCAGATTCGAGGCGGCAATGCGCCCGCGTGCGGCAATGAGATGGCACTTGTCATAATGGCTGCATTTTTTCCCGCGACACAGCCCGCTCTGGGCACACACCCGCGACCACAGTGTCCGATCCAACGAAAAATCGACATCCTGCAATTCGCCGGTCTCGGTCTCCATCGCCCAATCGCACAGCGTTTCGAGTTGGTCCATGTGACGGTCGGAGGCGATGAGCTTGTTGCGATTTTTCACCGTCCATGCCATGCGGCGGAAGCAGAGATAGTTGCTTCGGCCCTTCACGAGCGTCGCGCGGAATGTCTCGGGCAGAAGGTCGTTGAGCAGCGGCAGGTCTTTCTCGATGAGCTGTTCCTGGAGGCTGATGGTGTAGGTGCTGATGACGGCCTTGTGCTGCGAGTCGGCGAGGTTGAGGATCGTCGGGACGAGATAGGCGAACGATTTTCCCACGCCCGTGCCGGCCTCGGCGAGAATGTGTTGACGGGTGTCGATGGCGCGGTCGATGGCGTGGGCCATGTCAAGCTGCTCGGTGCGCGGTTCATAGCCGGGGAAGTGCTCGGAAATCAACCCGCCGTCGGCCAGGATATCGTCTACGGTGGGCATCAGCGCGATGTGGCCGTGGGCGGAGTGGCAGGCGCGGGCGGAATGGTGGGCGCGGCAGGGTCACGGAAGTGCGCGCTGAACTGATCGATGAAACGGAAGGTCTGCACGCCGACGCACACGCCGATGAGCACCGCGAGAACGGTACACAGCGTCCTGCCGCGCATGGCCGCGTTTTTCAGCGAGTCGGCAATGTTGTCCTTGGCGAGCGTGAGCATTGCGAGCATGATCGCGCCGATGGACACCCACACGCTGATCGAGTGGACGCCCATGAAGATGAATTCGCCGCGGGAGACTTCCACGTCCTTGTCGAGGAAATAGTGCCGCTCGCCCGTGGCGGGGTCTTCAACGATTTTCCCGCGGACCGACTCGCCGCCGACGACGCTGTAGGTCACGGTGTAGGCGAAGAGGTTTCCCAGGCCCAGCAGGATCAGCCACAGACAGATTTTTGATTTCAATTCCATATGAATATTATACCGAGCGAGCGATGGAAAGCAAAATCAAATCATTTCGACTTGGGGACACACCACGTGGCAGACGCGCCCTTGATCTCAGCCGAGCGGCATTTAGTCGCGCCAGGACTCTTTTTCGGGCTGGTGGTGGGTTTCGAGGTCGGCCGTGGGGCTGTCGAGATTGCCGGACTGGTACTTTTTGCGGAGAAATTTCCGACGGATGGCCCGGTAGCCCTTGGAGACCTTGGCGTGAATTTTGTGCAACAGGCCGCTGCGCTGGCTGGCGGCGATCTCGTCTTCGCGCAGCTCGTCGGGGGCCATGCGACGCTTGTGCTTCAGCGCGTGGTAGATGTCTTTGCGCTGGAGATAGCGGAGGAACCACCAATTGAGAATCGTGCGGCGCTGGGAAATCTGGAAGTCGATCAGGCACGGCTCGCCGCTGGGGCGCACGAGGATGTTGCTGCGCTTGTTGGAGTCGACGTAGGCGACCTTGCGGCCGTGGACAGCTTGGAAGAGCGCGACGAGGCGGTCGAAGAATCCCTCGGGCGGAGTGTCGCAGTGATCGAGCGGGTTGGCGTCGACATATTCCATCGCGAAGCTCACCGCGTCGAGTCGGCCGAGGTAGGCGGGGATCGCGGGAGCGAGGCCGTCGAGTTTTTCGTAGATGCGGCATTCGTGGCCGATCATCCAGCGGCCCAGCCAGCGCAACGGGACGAGTTTCCAACGGTGGGCGCGGCCGAATTTGACGACGATTTTGGAGAACTCTGCGGCCGGATCGTCGGTGACATAGAGGCACGCCGCCGCCCAGAAATCGTGCTTGAACACGGTGTCGATACGGTAGGTCGCGCCCGCGATGTCGAGCGTTTCGGCCGGGGCGTGCGGGAGGGCAAAATAGGGATTGGGCTTGGGTGACGTGGTCATGGGAGGCATTCTCACCGCCTTGGGCATCAATGTCAAGCGCTCGTGCAGAATTGGGCAAATTTTCCCGCCGCTCCGCGCGAAATTTCCCTTGCCAACACCGCGAGCGGGCCGTATAATCCTCGACCCATTGGGATTCCCGCAGCGGCCTGCCGCCGCCCAATGGCGATACAATACGGAGTGTAGCTCAGCTTGGTAGAGCGCTGCGTTCGGGACGCAGAGGCCGCAGGTTCAAATCCTGTCACTCCGACGAAAAAAGAGACCAGCTTTGCTGGTCTTTTTTTGTCGGCCAGTTGCTTCGCAACTGCAACTCAAATTGC
Source organism: Phycisphaerales bacterium (assembly GCA_018644725.1). Lineage (GTDB taxonomy): Bacteria > Planctomycetota > Phycisphaerae > SM23-33 > SM23-33 > JABGPZ01. The sequence goes on along the minus strand of JABGPZ010000036.1, from coordinate 36,919 downwards.
TCTGCAATTTGAGTTTGTGACAGGATTCCGGCAACGAGCCGACGCCTCGCGAGCAACGCGAGCGAGCCGGCAAGGTGAGTTGGCGAAATCCTGTAAACACAACCCTCGGTCAATATTGTCCCACTCTTTTCTTTCCCGAGCGTGACGCTCCAGCGGAAACGCCTCGGGCCTTTTTGTGTTTCTCCGTTTTCTCCTTCCCTCTGTCCGTATTCCTTCCCAACTGCGACGCTCCACCGGAGCCGTTGGACTCGGTCTGCGTTTCTCCGTGTTCTCCGTTTCCTCCTTCCCTCTGTCCCGATTCTTTCCCCCTGCATAAAAATCCGCTTGCCGCCGTGGTGCAAATAAATTACCGTAGGGAGACTCATTGGCCCAAAATCAACACCTCGCCAGCGCAACTCCCACGGCGAGAGGGTGTTGTGTTGTCTTTTCGCAAAAGCAACCACAGCGGGCCCAGCAACCAGCGCGGGATGCGCACAAGGAATTCATGGCAACGACTCTAAAAAAACAAGCCCTTAGCGCAGTTCTCTGGACCGGCCTCGGACGCTGCGGCCGCCAGGGCGTGATGCTGCTGATTCAACTGGTTCTCGCACGCCTACTCGAACGCGAAGAGTTCGGCTTGCTTGTAATCCCCGTTGCCATCGCAAGTCTCTCAAAAATCCTCGTTGACGGCGGCTTTGGCCGTGCCTTGATCCAAAAGAAGGACATCACCGAAGCCGACAAATGTTCGGTGTTCTATTTCAATATTTTCGTCGGCTTTCTCATCACGGCCGGGATCGCGCTCTCGGCACCTTGGATCGCCACGTTCTACGGCAAGCCTCAACTCGCCCCGCTGATCCGCTGGATCTCACTGGCGGTTCTGATCCGCAGCATCGGGACGAACCACTCCCAACTGCTCACCAAGGCGATGAACTTCAAAGCCCAGCTCAAGGCCACCATGGTGGCGGTTCTCATCGGCGGCGCAACCGGGATCACACTGGCAGCGATAGGCTTTGGAGTGTGGGCACTCGTCGCCCAAACCCTCGTGATCGCAACGGTATGGGCTATCGCAATTTGGATTGTCAGCCCCTGGCGACCATCGTGGCGGTTTTCCTGGAGCTCTCTCAAGTCGCTACTGCCCTTTGGCTCTCGCGTGTTTGCCTCAAGCTTGCTGACCTCCGTTTTCTCCAACCTCTACATGTTACTCTTCGGCAAACTCTTCACCGTCGGCGCCACCCTCGGCGACTACACGCAAGCACGCCGATTGCAGTTGGCTCCAACGGGGATCATCAGCAATATCGTCCAGCGCGTCTCGTTTCCGCTGTTTGCGAGCATTCAAGACAGTCATGAAAAAATCCGTGTCGTCATGCGCAAGTCGATTTCCATGCTGTGCTTGATCAATATGCCGATCATCCTGTTCCTCGCCACGTCAGGCGAGGTTCTGATCACTGTACTCATCGGCGAAAAATGGCTCCCCGCCGTCCCCTACCTGCGGATTATTGCGATCTGGGGAATTATTCAGCCGCTCCAAACCATTCACGTCCAAAAATTTATGGGCCTCGGACACTCGGGACTCTATCTGAAAATTGACATCCTCCGAAAAGGATTGACGATTCTCAACATCCTGATCACCTACCACTTCAATAGTATTCTGATCATGCTCGCCGGCCAGGCGCTGTGCAACCTGATCGGATTTCTGATCTGCATGCACGAAACCCGCAAGCTCATCGACTACTCGTTTAGAGACCAATTCGCCGACATGGCCAAGCCCGCCCTCGTAACAGGAATCATGGCCGCAGGAGTCTGGGCGATTGGCCTGCTATCACTGAATGTCTTCCTGTTGCTCGGGCTCCAGATCCTCGTCGCCGGCGTGATCTGGTTTGGCCTCGCCCTGTTGCTGCGCATCCCCATCTTCATGGAAATGCTGGGGATGGGACGAGCGGTTCTCGCCAAACGCAAACGCCGGAAGACAAACGAACTCGACACGGAATAAGGATCGCCATGGCCCCGGGCAATGACAATCTCGCGCCCAAACCCCTCGCCGTGATGCACTGGGCGAGCGCAGCCATCTTGACGGGAGTGGCGCTCGCGGGGGTTCTTCTGTGGCAGCCGGGCTATTCGTCTTGGGCATTGCTCGCCTCGGGCCTGTTGCTCGCACTAACGCTGTTTTGTATTCGGGGTGTTCTCGCGAGAGAGAATCGAGTTCCCGCCAACGGGTTCCAGTGGGTCCTGCTCGGCCTGGGGGCCATTGTGACCGGACACATCGTCGCAGGACACCTGGGTATCTCGGCGGAGACCGGACTGCGAGGCGGCGTGAACACCTCCATGCTGTTTCATTTTGCGCTGGGGTCGCTGGGCGTGATGCTCGCAGGGCAATTCACCACCATCAAAACGCGATCCATCGTGACCCACATCGTCGCGGCGGTTTTTCTGCTCGGGGGCCTCGCGGCCTTGTCCCGCCCCACCACAACAGGACAGGAGATGCTCTGGCTGGTCGCGGCGGGCGGGCTGTGCCTCTGGCTAGCACCGAGTCTCCGGACACTCTCGCGCAAACTCCAATGGGGCCAATGGGCGGCGGCGGGTCTCGCCGGCGCGTGGCTTCTCGAATTCGCCAGCATACCCACTTGCGGGGTTGCGCTTGGCTGTGTGGCAACGACTTGGGTCCTCTATGCCCTGACACGCCGACACACTCACCGCGCATGGAGCATCGCGGCCTTGGGGGCGATCACGGGCGGACTCGTGTTTGCCTGGACCCTGCTGAATCCAGATGCCGTCCCGCTGAGTCTCGTGGGAAAAGGGGAACGCGGATTTGCATTCGTCTTCGGCGGCTCGGATGGCGGAGCAATTCTCGCGGCGACGACGGGGGTGCTGGGGTTTGGCATTTTCATCGGCGGAACGCTGGGATGCTGCGCGATTCAACTCCGCCGCGCGCGCGATGTGTCCCATTCCGCGCTGATCCAAGAGGCCGTGTGGACTGCCGCGACGTTGCTGATGACCGCGAGCCTGCTGATGCCCGGCGGGTTTGTCAGTCCCCTGCCGACGATCGGCCTGATGATGGTGTGGGGCCTGGGCCGAAAACACCGCGCAGCCTCGATGCTACCCACTCGGCCCGGCTGGATTCTACCGGCAGCGGCCTGCACATTGGTGTTCTTCACCGCCATCTCCGGCGACTCGGGATTGATGATCAACGCGGGCATCGTCTATGGCCTGGGGGACAAGCCCGGGCACTTGTTCGTGGGGTTCGTGATCTCGCTGCTCATGGCGTGGCTGGCCTCCCGCAAACGGGGCTGGCTGGGACTGGTGGCGCTGGGCGTCGCGGCCTTGGCGGGCGGCGCGGGGGAACTGGCGCAAAAATTCTTCTCCTCTCGCGGGGTCGACCTCGCCGATTGGATCGCGCACCTGTGGGGCTCTGCGGCGGCGTTGCTCGTCTTCGGCCTGAGCCTTGTCGCGCGCGGACACGCCCGCCCTCGTCCCAACCAGCGCGTCGGCGCGTTGCGATGGGCCACACTGGGGATCCTGCTGGGAGGTGCCCTCGCGGCGGCGGGGTCCTGGGGCGCGGAACTGTTCCGCCTTCGCCAAGAACGCCGCCAGAGTGACACGCCGAGGCTGATCGTATCGGACGGGCTACTCACGCCACTCAAAGACGCGGTCTATCTGCCGGGGACCACCAACTCGCGCGCGGCCTCGCTCACCATGGCCGTCGTCACCGTGCAACGCGACCCACTGTCGATTGAGCGCGGCTGGAGCCCCACAAGCCTCCGCCACCACCGCATGTACCCGCGGATCGTCGCCTGTGCGCCCGGGCTCAACCACGTCACGTTCCTCGGCGCGCCCTATAGCGAACTCGCCTACGAGCGCAGACCCGACGCCCGACTCTTCGGCACGTCGCGCACCCAACCGATCCTGCTGGTTGACGCGCGGGACCTTCCCGATCTTCCAGGCCGGGGCACGACACCGCTGAGCCGGCACATCCAAGAGATAACCACCGCATTTGTCCACCCCGGCCCGGCCGACGCGTTCGACCAACAACGCGGCGCATTGCGGACACTCTGGCCCGACGTGCCCTGCCTCTGCGACGTAACCTACAATTCGGGTGCCATGCAAACAGCACGAAGCGTCCGCATGGGTCTGCGCTGCCACGGCCACCCCTATCCCAACATCCACCTGATCACCTCGGACCCCATGTTGGCGACAGCGTTCCGCCTCCAGTTTTCCCGCGCCCTGACCGCAAGCCTTTTGCCCACCAACGCCCCACGGCCAAAGGGGACATGGCTCATATCATCGTGCTCCCTGAAAGACGCTCTTGAGACCTATTCCAAGAAACGCCAGACCCCCTCTGCACAAAAGTAACCACAGGCTCGAATTCGCTACAGCCAGGAGCTGTCGACTTCGCCCGTGAAACAAGGCCGGGCCATGGTCTCCAGACACGGGTCAAACACACCGTCTTCGTCGCGCTCGAAAAAGATACGCAGCGTCCCACCCAGCGCGTGAACCAGCACGGGCGTTTCACCATCGAGGCAGTGCTCGACCCAGCCGTGACGGATGGCCGAAAGAATGGCGGCCGACGTGCTGCCCGTTCCGCAGGCGAACGTCTCGGCCTCGACGCCGAACTCGAAGGTCCGCAGGCGAATTTCCCGCTCGGCAACGACCTCGACAAAATTGATACACGCACCGCGCGGCGCGAAATGGTCATGATGACGCAGTGCCCGACCATCGCGGCGAACATCGACGGCCATCACGTCGTCGACCGGGACCACAAAATGCGGAATGCCCGTGATGCAAAAATCGCCCGTGAAGGATCGGTCCGCCACATCAACCGTGATGTCATGCGCGATCTCCCGGACGGCCGGAACGCACACGCGCGTATAGCCGTCGGACTTGATCTCGCCGATCACCACGCCAGCGGGCGTTAAAATTCGCGCCGGGCCGGCCACAAGGCGCTCGGTCTCGATGCACCAATGTGTGAAACACGCCGTGCCATTTCCGCACAGCTCACACTCGCTACCATCCGCCTCGAACAGCCGCGCATAGAGGTCCGCATGCTCGGCCATGCCCTGCGGCGGATGATTTGAAAACAGCACCCCATCGCCGCCGATCCCCTTGTGACGATCGCACAGCCGCCGGGCAACGTCCGCCACCTGCGGCGAATCCAACAGCGCATCAAACCGCCCGTCGAGGTTCTCGATGCAAATAAAATCATTCCCGGCAGCGGTGTATTTCCAAAATGGAATAGTGTCGGTCATTCTTCGGAAGAGTTTTCTGCGGGCGAGTCTTCTGCGGGAACGTCGGGGACGGGTTCAAAGAACAATATGCGGTTGTCCTCGTCGTCGTCGATCTTCTCGCCGCGAACGGTGACATCGAGTTTCGCCATCCCGGAATAGGTCCCGCGGAGCAGTTCTTCGCTGATGGGGTCTTCGATGTAGGTGCCGATCGCCCGGCGCAACGGCCGTGCGCCGAAGTCGGGATTGTACCCCTTGTCGATGAGAAATTCCTTCGCCGGCGTGTCGAGTTCGAGCGACAGGCCCATGCCTTCGAGCCGTTCGCGGACCTTGCGCAGTTCGTAATCGACGATGGTTTGGAGGTCGGTACGATTCAGCGGGCGGAAGACAATCGTCTCGTCGAGGCGGTTGATAAATTCTGGGCGGAAGTTCCGCTCGATCTCCTTCTGGAGCATGTCGCGGGTCTTTTCATAGCTCGTCTCTTCGTCGCGCTTGGCAAAGCCAAACCCGCCGCCGGACTTAATCAGCTCGGCACCGATGTTGGTCGTGAGAATCAGCACGGTGTTGGAGAAGTCGACCTTGCGGCCGAAGCTGTCGGTGAGCTGGCCTTCTTCCATGACCTGCAGGAGCATGTTGAACACGTCGGGGTGGGCCTTTTCGATTTCGTCGAGCAGCACCACAGCGTACGGCCGGCGGCGGATCCGCTCGGTGAGCTGGCCGCCCTCTTCGTAGCCGACATACCCGGGAGGCGCGCCGACGAGACGGCTGACGGCGTGCTTCTCCATGTACTCGCTCATGTCGATTTGGACAATCGCGTCGGAGTCGCCGAACATGAATTCCGCGAGCGCCTTGGAAAGCAGCGTCTTGCCGACACCACTGGGCCCGGCGAAGATAAAGCTGCCCATCGGCCGACGCGGATCTTTCAGACCGGCACGGGCGCGACGGATCGCCTTGGAGACCGCGACGATGGCTTCGTGTTGGCTGACGACGGTTTTGTGCAGCTCGTCCTCAAGTTCCAGCAGCCGCTTGACCTCTTCCTTTTCCAACCGCGTCAACGGCACGCCGGTCATCTTCGAGACGACCTCGGCGATCACTTCTTCGTTGACCTCGCCGGACGTTTCGGAATTGTGGCGACGCCACTCGGTGGTTTTGAGTTCTTTATCGCTGCGGAGGCGGTCGGCCTCATCGCGCAGCTCAGCCGCGCGTTCATAGTCGGCATTGCGGACGGCTTCGTCCTTCTCGATCGACAGACGCTCGATTTCCTTTTCCAGCACCGCCAGGTCCGGCGGACGGGTCATCGTCTTGAGCCGAACGCGCGCACCGGACTCGTCGATCACGTCGATGGACTTGTCGGGCTGGACGCGGCCATTGATGTACCGGTCGGACAGTTCCACCGCCGACGCCAGCGCCTTGTCCGTGATCGTCACGCGGTGGTGCGCCTCATAGCGGTCGCGCAGGCCCTTGAGAATTTCGATGGTCATGTCCCGCGTGGGCGGGTTGACGATGATGGTCTGGAAGCGCCGGTCGAGCGCGTTGTCCTTCTCGATGTACTTGCGATATTCGTCCATGGTCGTCGCGCCGATGCACTGGAGCTCGCCGCGGCTGAGCGCGGGCTTGAGCACGTTGGCGGCATCCATGGCGCCCTCGGCCCCGCCAGCACCGACGAGGGTGTGCATTTCGTCGATGAAGAGGACGACATTTTTGGTCCGGCGCACTTCGGTCATGACGGCCTTGATGCGTTCTTCAAATTGCCCGCGGTATTTCGTGCCGGCGACCATACCCGCGAGGTCAAGCGCGACGACGCGACGGTCGTGAAGAATTTCGGGGACCTCAGCCGAGATGATGGACTGGGCGAGGCCTTCGACAATGGCGGTTTTGCCCACGCCTGCTTCGCCGAGGAGGACGGGGTTGTTTTTCGTGCGGCGGCAGAGGACCTGGATCACGCGTTCGATTTCGTCTTCGCGGCCAATGACGGGGTCGAGCTGACCTTCGCGGGCGAGTTCGGTCAGATCGCGGCCGAAGCTGTCCAGCGCGGGGGTCTTGGACTTGGTGCGGCGGCCTCGGCCACCTGGGCGCGATGGCGGCGGCGCGGTGTCCATCAGCTCGTCCATGCTCTCGGGCGCGTCGGGCCCTGCCCCGAGAAGGTTGAGCACTTCGTCGCGCACTTCGTCGAGACGAATGCCGAGGTTCAGCAGTACCTGCGCGGCGATGCCTTCGGACTCGCGCAGAAGCCCGAGCAGAAGGTGCTCGGTGCCGACATAGTTGTGGTTCAGCGCGCGGGCCTCTTCGATGGAATATTCGAAGACTTTTTTCGCGCGCGGGGTGTGGGGCAACTTGCCCATCGTCACCATATCCGGGCCGGGCTTGACGAGCTTCTCGACTTCCATGCGGACCTTGTGCAGCTCCACGCCGAGGCGCTTGAGGACATTCGCCCCCACGCCAGAGCCTTCCTTGACCAGGCCGAGGAGAATGTGCTCGGTGCCGATGTATTCGTGATTAAAGTGCTGGGCTTCCTGATTCGCCAGCGAGCGCACCTTCCGTGCGCGTTCTGTAAAGCGTTCAAACATGGGGACTCCTTGGGTATCGGGTCAAGCATGGCTGTTCGGCTCGCTTTGCTCGCCGCGCAGGCCAGGCCACCCGTCAATGCTTTAATCGTGCAATTTCATTATAGAGTACTATTGTAGCCGCTGAACGGGGGCGATTGCAAGCCGCCGACACAAAGCAAAGAAAAATGGGACGGCCTATTTGTTCCAGGTGATTTTGCCGAAGCGTTTTTCGAGGTCCACGACCACCGACGCGTGCTTAAACTCGCGCTTGAACACCCAGCCGGTCTGGACCGCGTCGCCCTTGGGCGGACCGAGGGGCTTGTCGAACTCGGGATACCAGTCGAACGTGCCATACTCGCCCAGCCAGCCCCATGTATAGCAGAAATAACTGTGCTCGCCCGCTCCGACAAGGAAACACGCCAGCGGAAATTCGAGATTCTTTTTCGCCACGGCAAGCTGTTCGGCGTGCGGTTTTTTCATCAGTTCCGGGTCGCTCCACCAGGTGAACCCCGGCCAGGCCTTGAACACGACAATCTCGCCGCGCTTGGCGGCTACGGACATCGTCTTGATCGTCGCGGCGATGTATTCCGTACTCTGACGCTTTTTGATCACATTCGCTGCCCGGTCAAAGTCGTCGACCATCGCGCCGTCCACATAATCCAGATAACGCCAGCCCAGCGCGTCTTCCTGAGCCTGCCCCTTCTTCGGGCCGTGAAGCGGATTCAGCAGGATGATCGAATCCTTGCCCATCTTCGTCTTGGCCTCGTTGAGCATCGCAAACATACCCTGTTCCATCTCGGTGCTTTTGGCTTTGCCCAGGTTGCGTTCATAGGACGACCCCGGCGAATAGGCCGTGCCGCCATCGAGATAAATCCCGTCGCACGAATACTCCTTCACCGCCTTGGCCGCGACACCCGCCCACCAACTCCGTAGCGCAGGGTTCCGCGTATCAAACAGCTGGACGGTTTTCGACCCCTTCTCATAGGGGAAGGTCGTGCCTTTGGGGAGCGTCGCGTTGGACAGTTTGGCATGGTCCCGGCCAAAGTCGCCCGACCAGTAGAACAGAATGCGCGCCTTGGGGTTGCGGGCCTTGATCGTCCGCGCGGCGGTGGTGATGATCCTCTCGAAAGAGATCTCTTTGTTGGTTCGGTATTCGCGACTCATCCGACCACCAGTGAACGTGATAAAATCGAAGTGGTCGGCGAGGAAGGTGTACTGCTCGGGGGTGAGGCCATCATCCAACCCAAGATGAGCAGACACGGGAACGCGATCCCAGGAAAAGTGCGGCTTGCCGGGGTCCCATTGGGACGCGTTTTCTGCCCCGCCGCAACCAGCCAGGGTCAGCGCCAATACCATCATTCCAATTGTGCGTTTCATCGTGTGTGCCTTTGTCGTGGGTGTCCATTTCGTCTCGTGGTGCCATTGGGTGAACTTCAGTGTACGGGGTCGAAACTTGATGGGAAAGAAAAAACTGCCGCGCCGTCGAGTGGGAGAGTCTCAGCGGCGCGGCTCAGGAGGGAGATGGAATCGGAATTGGAGCGCTGGCTTTTAGTGCCAACTCTCGTTCCAATTCATTGTAGGAAGGCGGCAGAAAAATCCCCGAGAAAGTAATTTGTTGCGAGACACGAACAAAAAGTAGGGACAGGCACTACTTTTTATGAGACATCACTGGATTTTCCATAAGTATTTTTTTACAAAGTAATTATAGATTAATAGATTCTATTTTTGAAAAAGTAGTGCCTGTCCCTACTTTTTGATATCCACATCCCAATTGCTCTTGAATGGGATAAAAAAACACGACGACCTGAAAAAGTCGCCGTGCTATCGTGTTTTGGGGTTTCGATTCGATTTCGCGCGATTTATTCGGCGAAAAATTCTTCCAGGCCGTCCTGGTCGGGCTTCATCGACTTGTCACCCTTGGTCCAGTTTGCGGGGCAAACCTCGCCGTGTTCTTCGGTGAACTGCAGCGCGTCGAGCAGGCGGAGCACTTCGTCGACATTGCGGCCGAGGGGGAGATTGTTGACGACCTGATGCTGGACCACGCCGTCGCGGTCGATCAGGAACAACCCGCGCAACGCAATGCCCGCGTCTTCGAGAAGGACGTCGTAATCCTTCGAAATCGTCTTGCCGAGGTCGCTGACGAGCGGGAAGCTCACGCCCTCGATGCCGCCCTTGTTTTTGGGCGTATTCAGCCATGCAAAGTGGCTGAAGTGCGAATCGACGCTCACGCCGATCAGCTCGGCATTGCGCTCTTTGAACGCAGCCACTTTTTCGCTGAAGGCGTGCAGTTCGGTCGGGCAGACGAACGTAAAGTCCAGCGGGTAAAAGAACAGCACGACGTATTTGCCGCGGTAGTCCGAAAGTTTGACATCCTGAAATTGGCCATCGACGACGGCGGTCGCTTCGAAATCGGGAGCAGGTTGATTGACGAGTACGCTCATGGGTCTCTCCTTGGTGATAGTTGAATTGGTGGATAGAACCTCTTGAAGATCAACTGGTTCTGTCAATTGTAGGCGCAAGGGGAACGTGTTTTCAAGGTCTCCCCTTTTTTCTTTGCGCACGGTCGGTTATCTTGAGGGGTACATGACGCTCAGTATCGATCAAAACTCGAATCCGCTGTGGGACACGCCCGCCAAGCTCGCCGCCCTCGCGGCCAGCGGCGAGAGCGTCCGGCACTGCGTCGAAGACATCGACGTGGCGTTTACCGATCTCGGCGCGACGCTCGACGATCCGACGCTGCGGATCTGCCGCGAACAGTTCCACCCCTCCGGCGGTCAATCGTGGGGCGCGTCCCTGTTTTACAGCGAATTTCTCGGCCGCCTGCCGTTCGAGCCGCGCGTGCTGCTGGACTCGTTGGGGCTTTCACTGCGAACGCTCAGCCGGCAACTGGACCTCACCGCGCCAGAGTTCTACGACCGGTTTTCCCAAAGCGACACACACATCCTCGTCGGCAGTAGCTTCGTGTTCGACCGCAATCACCACCGGCTCTTGGGTGACCTCGGCGCGAGCGAAACCCGGCCACATCTCTCCGCGATGATCGACCTCGCCGAGGCGGACACGCTGGGCAGCTTCCCCGCGACCGATGCCCAAGCCCGCACCGCCGAACTCTTTGCGCGCTACCGCCGCGAGCTGGACGCGATCTACGCCCAATCACCCGCGACGCTCGCCGAGGTCTATGGCCGCTGGCTCACCCCGGCCCTGCCCGACACCGCCATCACCCTCTCCAGCACGGACATGGCGCTCGGCCATCGGCGCGAACACCTCGCCGCGCTCGAACTGTTCACACAGAACTACGACCTCGCCGCGGGACTCTACAACCGCGCCGTAGCCGACGTGCCCCTCGGCGTTCATCCGCTCGACATCGACGCGGGCGAGCTCCCCTTCTACGCCATCCTCCGCCGCGACGGCCGCATGGTCCGCTGCGAATGCACCCTCGACGCAGGGGCGTTGTGCTTCGGCGAACACAGCCTGCCACTCCGCGCGAACAACACGCTCGACGTCGACGCGCTCCAAGACGCGGGTGTCATCGCGCTCTGCGGAAAAGCGTTGCTACTGGTCCTTCAGGCGCGCATGCTCCCCGGCGGCGAACCGCTCGCCCTGCCGGACCACGGCTCGATCTACATGCCCACCGCGCACCGATTCGCCGAGTTGCTTCACTCGGCGGGGCTTCTGCCGGGCGGGGTCGCGCCGATTCTCCGCGTCCATTTCCATCTGCTCGATCGCCTCGGCGAATTGGAGACTCCCATCGTCCTCCCCGCCCACCTCCAGCGCTTTGGGGGCCGGGACACTCTCTCCTCGGCCGAGCTCGCGGGCGCGATGCCGGAATGGATTCAAACTGCCCAGGCCGAACTTGCCGCCTGTCGCAACGAGAAAACGCTCGAAGACAAACTCCACCAATTCGATCCGGATCATAGCACACAACTCAAAACTCAACGCCAAACCCAGCGCCGTCTCGCGCTCGGCGGCGGCGACGCAGACACACTCCGCACCCAAAGCCAGGCCATCCGCCAAACAGAACGCGAGCTCCTCGAAACGATGCTCCAGCGTCTCGTCGATTGCCAACAAGTCGCCGAATTGGAATTCTACCAATCCCGCGGCGCGATCCAGCCGTGGTGCGTTGCCGCCAGCGGCGAAGAATTCTACCGCGACGTTCTCCAGCGCGCGACGTTTACTCGGGAGTAGTGTCCCACCGTTCCGCAGGCAAATACACCCGCAGTTCACTGCCCTCGCCGGCTACACTGTCAACATCAATAAACCCGCCGTGCGACTGAATCATTGTATACACTCCCACCAACCCCAAACCGGTCCCCTTCTGGTCTTTGGTCGTGAAAAATGGCTCGAAAATCCGGTCCAGATTACTCTGCGGAATCCCGCACCCCGTGTCGCGCACCGCAATGCAGATATAGTCCCGCGCATCGGGGCGATGGGGAATCGAGATGGTCGGATCATGCCGATGCGAACAACTCGCGTGAATCGTCAGATCGCCCTTGGCGTCCATTGCATCGCGGGCATTGATGCACAAATTCATCAACACCTGTTCGAGTTGGCTGAGATTGCCACGAATGGCCGGCAGGTCCGCGTCGAGAGTAATCGAAAGACGAACTCCCGCACCCACGATATTATCAATCATCCGATAGAAGTGCTCCCCGAGAAGCTCCGACGGGGCCATGGGAATGAACGATTCCGGTTTGCCGCGATGCTGAACCTGCAACAATCGTCCGATATATTCCCGGCCATGCTCGGCGGTTTCAATAATTTCACGAAGGAACGTCTCGGCCTCTTCATTGCCCTCAACATGATTCTCCAGCAAACGGCCATACCCAAGAACCACCTGAAGAATATTTTTAAAATCGTGCGCCATGGTTCCCGCAAGTTCACCAATGGACTGCATTTTCTGTGTCTGGAGAAGCTGGTGTTGCAGCTTCTTGTACTCGGTGATTTCCAAGACGCTTTCGACCACGCCAATAATCCGTTCGTCGCGATCGAGAAGCGGTTCAGCCGTGATCAAAAAGCTGCTCCCGTCGTCAAGTTGCAACTCCCCTTTTTCCATTTCCCCCGTCGCCAACGCCCGGCGTGATGGACAGTCCGCACACGGGCCATGACCCGGATGGAACACCTCGTAACATTTCCGCCCGAGGATTGCATCGTGCGGAAGACCCGCGCGGCGCATGCCAGCACGGTTGGTCGAAACCACGCGCATTTCGGTGTTGAGATGGCTGATGACTTCGGTAACGTTATTGAGAATAAATTCACGATCCCGCCCCTGGTGCCACAATGCCTCCTCGACCTCTTTGCGCTCGGTGATATTTCGCACATAGCCACGCATCCGAATCGATTGCCCCTGCTCGTTGGTTTCGGTCACGCGCCCGCACGACAGGCACCACATCCAGTTGCCCTCGGCGTCGCGAATGCGGTATTCCACTTCATACAGTTCGCTCACATCAAACAGATCTCGGGCGACACGAATCTCATTGAGATCGTCTGGGTGAACCCTGGATTCCCACGCCTCAACTCCGATGGAAGTCTGGCCTTTAAGGCCTAGCCGTGCCATCCAGTGCGGCGAATAGCTGATGCTGTTTTTAATCGGGTCTACCTGCCAAAGCGCCCCGTCAATCGCATTCAATGTTGTGTGCATCTGCTCGGGAGTCAAGCTCCCCGTAAGATACGACGGCTCGACGTGTTCGCGGATTCGCTCCAGCAGCGCATCAACGCTGTCCCGCGAGGCCCAGTGTACTTCTGCGCCGAGTTCATTGGCACGGTGATGAACAGTGGGACAATGCTCTGGCGAGACCAGAAACACCGGGAGCGAGGACGTATGAGGCTCTTGGTTGAGTTGATGAGACAGCTCCAACCCACACAATTCAGGATGGCCCACATCGGCGACCACCAAGCGCGGCTTGGGGGATCGTAAAAAAGCCAAGCCCTCTTCGGGGCTTGCCGCCACGGTTACACAATAGCCCTGTTCTTCCAGGCGCTTGCGAAGGTTCTTCCGGCACAGGGCATCGCCCTCAATGAGAAGAACGTCGGTACTGCTGGTCATTGAATTCTCGTTTCCTATCCCTAAGGTGCATCATACAGCAATAAGACAAATGCCGCCCCACGAGGGACGCCCGCTCTTCGCGCAAGGTCCATCCAACCCGCAATGAAGTATGCAATCATCTCATTGACTATGCTACATCTGCACAGTCAATTAGAATATCGCCCATCGCATGCCTCTATCTTTAGCAAATTTCCACAATTACAAAAAAAAACACGCACTCCACCGTCAAAAGACGATAGAGTGCGCGGAATCTGTCAAATCGGTCGGAACTTAGGCGGTGAGTTGCTCGATGAGCGCCTCGATTTGTTCCATGCGGACGGGCTTGTTGACCAGCGCGTCGGCCTTGATCCAGGATTTTTCCTCTTCGAGGACCGCTTCGAATTCGATGCCAGTTTTTTCGATCACGTCGGTGACGATGATCACGGGCGTGGTCGGCGAGGCCTTCTTGATCTGATAGGCGAGGGTGAACCCTGCATCTTCCGTTTCAAGAACGATCCCGGTGACGACGGCGTCGGGCTTGGCTTCGAGGAACGTCTCGAACGCGCCTTCGGCCTGGTCACAGGTAATCACCTTGTGGCCATCGACGGTGAAGCAGGTCTTGATCATTTTGAGGTAGGCGACGTCTGTGTCGATCACCATAATTGTCTTACCCATAATAGGTCTCCTTAAAAGAGTTCGGCCAAAGCCGCACCCTGCTAGATAGTCGTTTCGCGTTTTCAATGAATCGCTTCATCAAAGAACGACAGGACTCGTTAGATAGTCGTTTCGCGTTTGGTATAATGCGTGTGAAGAATCTCGTGACTCTTGTGGCCGCAAGGCTCGCCAAGGTATTCGGCGTAGAGTTCCTGGATCGCGGGATTCTGGTGGCTACAGCGGATGTCACCTTCCATGTCGATCTTGTACAGCGCACCCATGCGGTTGCGAACGGCGTCTTCGTCCTGGTAGAACGGCTGGCCGCCACCGTTGACACACCCACCCGGGCAGGTCATCACTTCGATGAAGTGCAGGTCGTCGCGCCCGTTGCGAATCTGCTCGATGAGCGTCTGGGCATTGGCAAGACTCGAAGCCACCGCCACGCCGATCGTCAGATCGTCGGTGATCGGAATCTTGGCTTCTTTGATGCCGTCGAGGCCGCGGACGGCTTCAAATTTGAGATCTTCGAGTTCGTTCCCCGTAATCAGGAAGTAGCCCGTACGAAGCGCCGCTTCCATCACACCGCCGGACGCCCCAAAGAGCTTCCCGGCCGTCGAACGATTGCCGAAGGGCGTGTCTGCGGGAGTCGGCTCGAGCTTGGACAGGTCCAGCCCGGCCGCGCGAATCATCTTCGCCAGCTCGCGGGTCGTCAGAACCGCATCCACATCGCGAACGCCATCGCGCCCCATGCCGGGACGGGTGATTTCGAACTTCTTGGCGGTACACGGCATCACCGAAACGCTGAAGATTTTCGCGGGGTCAATCTTATTCTTCTCGGCGAAATAGGTCTTGATGACTGCGCCCATCATCTGCTGGGGGCTCTTGCAGGTCGAGATATTCTTGAGGAAGTCAGGGTGATATTGTTCGACAAACTTCACCCAGCCAGGGCTACAGCTGGTGAACATCGGCAGTGCGCCACCACCGGTGACACGCTGGACCAGTTCGGTCGCTTCTTCCATGATCGTCAGGTCAGCGGTAAAGCTAGTACTGAACACGTTGTCAAAGCCCAGACGGCGGAACGCGGTGTGCATCACGCCGACGACGTCGGTGCCCTGCTTCATGCCGAATTCTTCGCCCAAGGCGACACTCACTGCAGGAGCGTGTTGGACGACCACGGTCATTTCCGGATCGTTCAGAGCCTCGGCGACTTCGCGGATCGAGCGCTTTTCGCGCAGTGCGCCCGTGGGGCACACCGTAATGCACTGGCCGCAATTGATGCAGCTGGAAATGTTCAGGCCCTGGTCGAACGTCGTCGAAATCAGCGACTCGCTGCCACGCTTGGTGAAGTCAATCGCCGAAACGTGTTGCACTTCTTCGCAAATACGGACGCATTTGCCGCAGAGGATGCACTTGTCGGGGTCGCGCACCAGCGACGGGCTGGAAAAGTCCATCCCGCAGTGGCTCTTGGAGCCCATCACGCGACGTTGGCGAACATCATATTCAATCGCCAGCGTTTGCAACTGGCACTGGCCGCTGCGCTCACAATAGAGGCAGTCGTCCGGGTGGTCCGCCAGCAGCAGCTCGATAATGGTCTTGCGCGCCATCTTCACGCGAGGCGAGTGGGTCTGGATGACCATGCCTTCGGCGACGGGGAACGCGCAACTGGGTGCGAGAGTGCGCTGGCCTTCGATTTCGACCACGCACATCCGGCAAGCACCGGTCGGAGCGAGATCTTTCATATAGCAGAGCGTGGGCACGTGAATGCCGTCGCGCTCGAGGGCCTTGATGATCATCTCGCCTTTGCGGGCTTCGATATCGCGGCCATTGACATTGATAGTGATAGAGGTGCTCATTGCAGTTACTCCTTGATGACCGCGTCGAACTTGCAGGCGTCGAAACACGCCCCGCAAGCGATGCACTTGTCAGAAATGATGTAGTGGGGACTCTTGACCGCGCCCATGATCGCGTCGGTGGGACATTTGCGCGCGCAAGCGGTACAGCCGATGCACTTGTCCTCGATGATGCGGTAGTCGATCAGATCGCTACAGACACCGGCCGGACATTTGCGCTCGTACAGGTGCGCTTCGTATTCGTCGCGGAAGAAATTCAGCGTGCTAAGCACCGGATTCGGCGCGGTCTGGCCGAGGCCACACAGCGACGTGTCCTGAATCACTTTCGCTTGACGCTCCAGAAGCATCACGCTCTGGAATCGGCGCAGAGCGTCGTTCTTGCCTTCGCCGCGGGTCGAACTCGTGAGGCGCTCGAGGGTTTCGAGCATCCGGCGAGTCCCTTCGCGACAGGGAATGCACTTCCCGCAACTTTCGCGCTGGATGAAGTCCATGAAGAACTTCGCGACGTCAACCATGCAGGTCTCTTCGTCCATCACAACCAGCCCGCCCGAACCCATCATCGCGCCGACGGTCTTCAGCGACTCATAGTCGACCTCGATGTCGAGGTGTTGCTCGGGGATACAGCCGCCCGAGGGGCCGCCGATCTGCGTGGATTTGTAGGCTTTGTCATCTTCGATGCCGCCGCCGATGTTGTAGACGATCTCGCGGACGGTGGTGCCCATCGCGACCTCAACGAGGCCGGTGAGTTTGACGTTGCCGCTGAGCGCGAAGACCTTCGTGCCCTTGCTGCCTTCGGTCCCGACCGTAGCGAACCACTCGGGGCCGTTGGCGAGAATCGCCGGCAGGTTTGCGAGCGTCTCGACGTTGTTGATGATCGTGGGCTTGCCGAACAGGCCCTTGACCGCCGGGAACGGCGGACGCGGACGCGGCATGCCACGCTTGCCTTCGATCGAGTGGATCAGCGCCGTCTCTTCACCACAGACGAACGCGCCAGCGCCCTTCTTGATGACGATGTCGAGGCTCATGCCGCTGTCGAGAATGTTCTCGCCGAGCAGGCCGTACTGCTTGGCCTGTTCAATCGCCACTTCCAGGCGAGCAATCGCGAGGGGGTATTCCGCACGAATGTAGATGTATGCTTTGGTCGCGCCGATGGCGTAGCTCGCGAGAACCATGCCTTCGAGCAGACGGTGCGGGTCGCCTTCGATGACCGCGCGGTCCATGAACGCGCCGGGGTCGCCTTCGTCGGCGTTACAGACGAGGTATTTCTGCTCGGCGGCCTGGCCTTGGGCGAACTGCCATTTGCGGCCCGTGGGGAAGCCCCCACCACCGCGGCCACGCAGGCCCGAGCCGAGAACGTCTTCGCAGACGTCGACGGGCGTCTTGTCCATCAGCGTCTTCGCCATCGCGGCATAGCCGCCCGAGGCGATGTAGTCTTCGATGCTGCCGGGGTTGATCACGCCACAATTCTTCAGCACCCAACGAGTCTGGGGCGCGAAGAAAGGATGCTCGTCCATGTACGGCAGGGCGTCATAATTGGCGCGGCCGTCTTGGCGGAACTGTCCGAAAACATCTTCCGCCACCGGAGCGTCAGCAAACGCGCCGTCGAGGACGGTTTCGACCTTGCCGGCGGTGATGTTCTGGTAGCACACGCGGGCTTTGCCCGGCAGCTGCACGTCCATCATCGGTTCGACGGCACAGAGGCCGATGCAACCGGTTTCGACGATTTCGGCCTCGACCGATTTCTCGGCGAGATAGGCCTGGATGGCGGTGAGGGTTTTGCCCGCGCCCGCGCCGAGGCCACAGGTGCCCGCGCCGAGATAGATCACAGCCTTCTCGGCCTGGGTGGTTTCGCTCTGGGCGATTTTCGTAGCCAGCGACTCGCGCACTTCGGGGGTGTAGTGTGCGATGCGCTCGGCCCAAATTTGGATTAAGGATTCAGTGCTCATGCCTGTTCCTCCGTTTCACGATACTCCGCCAGCAGTCCACTGATTTGATCGGTGGTGACTTTGGCGTGGAATTCGCCGTTGATGGCGATCACCGGAGCAAGGCCACACGCGCCGATGCAGGCGACCACTTCGATACTGAAGTTGCCGTCGCGGCTGGTTTGGCCGGCTTCGATGCCGAGTTCCTTTTCCATCGCTTCGAGAACTGTGCCCGAGCCTTTGACGTGGCAGGCGGTCCCGCGGCAGACCTGAACGTGGTTCTTGCCGAGGGGTTCAAAGCGGAACTGGTTGTAGAACGTGGCAACGCCGTAGATTTTGCTCGCGGGCAAATTCAACGCCTTGCCAATCGCCACGACAGCACCCTTGGACAAATAGCCCATGGAGTCCTGTACTTCCTGGAGGATGGGGATCAACTGGTCGCGCCCTGCGTTGGGGTAGCGGTCCAGAATTCCCTGTACACCTTTGGGGAACATTCGGTTATCCTTTCGTTGCGGTAAAGGCAGGCCTGAGAGCCCGCCCGTGTGTGTTCTACTCTGTATCGAATCGACGGGCAAATGCCCGCATGTTGCTTCTTATGTAGTCTGGTCTGTAGTCTGGTCGGCGCGGCTGAAATAGGCGACCTTTTCCAGCGCCATGCCCATGTCGATGTTCTCGACGTGGATGTCCTCGGGCAGGTCCAGGGGGACGGGCGCGAAGTTCAGGATTCCTCGAACGCCGCCGCGGATGGCGCGCTCGGCCGCGTCTTGGGCCGACGCCACCGGAACCGCGATCACGGCCGTGGTGATCTGCTCTTCGGCGATCACGTCTTCGATTTTGTCCATCGGCCAGCAGCGGCACCCATGCACCACGCGACCGACCTTTTGCGAATCCACATCGAACGCCGCGCGAATCGCCAGCGAAGGGCGACGACCGGCGAAATAGGCCAGCACCGCACGCCCAAGGTTCCCGACCCCCACCAGCGCGACCCCTTGGCCGCCCGGCGCGTCGAGAAATTCCCGCAGGCTTTCGATCAGCCCCATCACGTCATAGCCCCGGCGCGAATGGCCCACATACCCAATCTCCATCAGGTCACGGCGGACCTGCGCACTCGACGCGCCAGCCTTTGCCGCCAGCGTGTGCGAGTGAATGCTCTCGATGCCCTCCAGAACGGTTTCGTTCAGGATGCGTCGGTAGAGCGTCAATCGGCCTATGGTTTTTTCCGATGCCATCGTTTTGATCCTTGGATGGGGGAATCGTCGTTTCGTTTAGTGCTGTGAAATCGATAACGCCTCTTGAGCGGCGACAACCTGCTCTATTATAACAGGTCATGCGCCCCGGGGGCCGCGACTTCCAGAACAGCTTCCGATGTTTTTCTACATTTGTCTGTGAAAATTTTCACAAACAATGCCGAGACAGTGTAACGACCCGAAAAAATATGTCAAGACCTACCTCTACATTTCCCCCAGAAAGACCAATTGAGACTCAATCTCAAAAACAAACCCCTTTTACCCCGTCAGGGCTTTGTAGATCAGTTTGGCCGCCATGGCCAGTGCGGAGGACGCGATGAGAATGGCGAACCCGCGGCGGTGGCTTCCTTCGGGCAGAATGCGCACGATCCGAATGCCCAGCTGCACACCAACACTGCTCCCGACAAGAACGCTCATCGCCAGCGGCAGGCAGACCTGGCCCTGATACGCGCTATATGCCGTCGTCGCCAGCGCCCCCATCAGGATCACGCCGAGCTTCGTGCCCACGGTCGTCTTCATGTCCATGCCCACCAGCAAGAGCATCAGCGGCACGAAAATCGCGCCCCCGCCCAGGCCAAACAGCCCGGCCATCAACCCGCCAGAAAGGCCGATCGCGATCAGCCCCAACAGCGCGACACCTTCGATCCTGGCGGCGGGAAGGTCCACGCGCCAGCCCAGCGAAATCCGCTGCATGAACGACTTGCCTTCGGGACGGTGCGGCTTGAAGAACACCAGCGCCGACAACGCCAGCAGCACCAACACACAGCCGACTCCGAGCACCCATTCGGACGTTGCGGGATAGGCCCGTTCATATGCTAGCTGAAGCGCCTTTCCGCCCGCGCCGCCAAGCATCGCGCCCAGGCCGAGGATCCACATCGTCCGCGTGCAGACGTTCCCCTCGCGGTGATGCGTCACCACCCCCGAGGCCGTCGTGCCGACAATGCTACAGATGCTCGTTCCGGTCACCAGGCCATAGGGCATGCCCAGCAGATACAACATCGGTACGACGAGGAACCCCCCGCCGACTCCGAAAATGCTCGACGCGATTCCCACGCCCACGCCCGCGACCGCCATCAGCGCACACGCCCACGCCATCGGCAAAATCAACCCGTCGGGCGCGACATTGATCCATTGCAGAAGTTCATCCATCGCGCCGCTCCCCACGGAGCCGACGCAGCACCTTCGGGGCCAACAGCCCCCACACCAGCGGCAAATTTACGCAGGCCAATGCGACGAGGATCTTCATCATTACACTCCCACCTCGGCCGCTTGCTTGAGCGGCTGACAGGGATCGGGCTTATATAGCTTGCCCTTTTCGCGATAAATCATGGGGATGTGCGGCATAGGGCGCGAGTTTATCACAATTGCGCGATGCGGGCAAACTCTTTCTTCAAGGCCGGATAGAGGCGGCCATACTGCTCGTGCAGCTTGGCGTAGCGGCGCTTGGCGGCGGGGTTGGGCTTGATGGTGCGGGTGACTTCGATGGCCGCTTTGGTCGCCTGGCGGATGTCGCGATATTCCCCATTGGCGACGGCCGCGAGAAGCGCCACGCCCAGCGCGCCGCCCTCTTCAGAGTTGATCGTCACGCACGTCTTGCCGTAGATGTCGGCCTGGAGCTGGCGCCAAAACACACCGCGTGCGCCACCGCCAGAAAGGCGGACCTGACCAACCTTCACGCCGCGCGCTTCGATCAGTCGCATCGCGTCGGTCATCGCGAAGGTCGCGCCTTCCATCACGCTGCGGACGAGTTCGTTTTGTCGCGTGCGGGCGGTGAGGCCGACGAAGCTCCCGCGTGCGAGCGGGTCGGCATGGGGGGTGCGTTCGCCAGTGAGATAGGGCAGAAAGAAGAGCCCTTCGCATCCGGGTTCAGCCGCGGCCGCAAGTTTGTCCATCGTCTTGTAATCGCCGTCAAGCGTGTTGCGCAGCCATTGCAAACTGCCGCCGGCGGACAAGATGCAGCCGAACATGCACCACTCGCCGTCGACGCAGCTGCAGAACGTGTTGACCGCGCTCTTGGGGTCGACGCGGTACTCCTTCGAATGCGTGAAGACCACGCCCGACGTCCCCATCATCGCGCTGACCATGCCATTGCGAACGATGCCGTTGCCAATCGCAGCGGCCGGCTGGTCGCCCCCGCCACCGACGACGGGAATCCCCGCGACGAGCCCGAGGGTCTTGGCGGCCTCGGCGGTGAGGTGGCCGGTGATCTCGTGACTTTCGACCACGGGCGGAAGCATTGACGTGTCGAGGTCGAACGTCGAAATGATGGGCTTGGACCATGCGCGTTTTTTCTGGTCGAGCATCAGCGTCCCCGACATGTCGGACACTTCGCCGATGCGCTCGCCGGTCATGCAGAAGCGAATGTAATCCTTCGGCAGCAGCATCGTCGCCGCGCGGTCATAGATCTTCGGTTCGTGCTTGCGGACCCACAGCAATTTCGTCAGCGTGAAGCTGGTCATCGCGGCGTTTCCGACGAGCTTGATGAGCTTGGCGCGTCCACCGACGGCGGCTTCGATTTCGGCCGCTTCGGTCGCGGTGCGCTGGTCGTTCCAGATCAACGCATTGCGGAGAACCTTGCCCGCTTTATCCAGCAGCACCAGCCCGTGCATCTGCCCGCTCAGGCCGATCCCGGCGATGGCTGTCTTCTTCACGCGGGCCTTGCGCATCACCGCGCGCGTCGCAGCGGCGGCCGAAACCCACCACTCGCGCGGGTCCTGCTCGCTCCAGCCAGGCTTGGGCGAATAAATCGGGTGATCCTTCACCGCCGTAGCAATCACGCCGCCGGTCGCGTCCATCACGAGTGCCTTCGTGCCGCTCGTGCCGATGTCCAATCCAAGATAATAATTCATGCGTACAGTGTACCATTTTGGCCGGTCGAGATTGTTTAATTTTCGGCAATTGTAAAAAAATGAAAGCCCCCCGCCGCCGCATACGGTATACTGGCACCCTTCAAATTCAATTCTCACGCCCCCTATCAGGAGATCCCCATGACTGACTATTTCCCCGGCATCGACACCATCGCCTATGAAGGCCCGACCACCGACAACGCGCTGGCATTCCGCCACTACAACGCCGACGAACTCGTCGAAGGCAAATCCATGCGCGAGCACCTGCGCTTTGCGGCGGCCTATTGGCACTGCTTCTGCAACGGTTGCGCCGACCAGTTTGGCGGCCCCACGCGCACCATGCCCTGGGAAGACGCCGACCCCATGCAGACCGCGCGCAACAAGGTCGACGCGAACTTTGAACTGTGCACCAAGCTCGGCATCGAGTACTACTGCTTCCACGACACCGACGTCGCGCCCGAAGGCGAAACCCTCGCCGAGAGCTTCGCGAACTTTGACGAAATCGCCGCGTACCTCAAAGCCAAGCAAGACGAAACCGGCGTGAAGCTGTTGTGGGGCACGGCGAATTGCTTCAGCCATCCGCGCTTTGTCCACGGCGCAGGCACGAGCTGCAACGCCGACGCGTTTGCCTATGCAGCCGCGAAAATCGCAAAGGCCATCGAAGTCACCCACGCCCTCGGCGGCGAAGGCTATGTCTTCTGGGGCGGACGCGAAGGCTACAAGACCCTGCTGAACACCGACATGGGTCGCGAGCTCGACCACCTCGCCGCGCTGCTGAAGATGGCCGTCGAGCACAAGAAGAAGATCGGCTTCACCGGTCAGTTCTACATCGAGCCCAAGCCCAAGGAACCGACGAAGCACCAGTACGACTCCGACGCGGCCGCGTGCTTCGCCTTCCTGCAAAAGTACGGCCTCGAGAACGATTTCAAAATGAATATCGAAGCCAACCACGCCACCCTCGCCGGGCACGATTTCCAGCACGAGCTGGAGTTTTCCGCGATCAACGGCATCCTCGGCTCGGTCGACGCCAACCGCGGCGACCTGATGCTCGGCTGGGACACCGACCAGTTCCCCACCGACATTCGCGAGACCACTCTGGCGATGCTCAGCATTCTCGGCGCGGGCGGGTTCACCACCGGCGGGCTGAATTTTGACGCGCACGTCGCACGCGAATCGATCGATCCCGTCGATCTGTTCCACGCGCACATCGGCGCGATGGACGCGTTTGCGCGCGGGCTGAAAAACGCCGCCGCCATCCGCGCGGGCGGCAAACTCGACGCGTTCAAGAAAGAACGCTACGGCAGCTGGGACACCGGCATCGGCGCGCAGATCGAAGCGGGCCAGCTCGACATGGACGCGCTCAAGGCCTACATGCTCGACAAGGGCGAAGTCGACGCCAACGCCTCCGGCCGCGTCGAAATGCTCGAGAACCTACTCAACGATTACATCTAAACCGATTCGAATCGATCAGGGCGGGCCATACACCCGATTGAATCAGACTTGTCTTTGCCCTGAAAGGGCAACAGGATTTAGCCGGGGGCGTAAGCCCCCGGAATGCGGAGAAAAGAAAAGAGCCCCGAAGGGGCGAAAGAAACGCCCTTTCTACATTTCTCTTTCGCCCCTTCAGGGCTTGACTTCTACAGATCATCTACCGGGGGCTTACGCCCCCGGCTAAATCCTTTCGCGCCTCCGGCGCTTAAACCAATCCCGTCGCATAAGAACAAGTCCCCCTTACTCTGCCATAAACATTTTTCGTTTTATCTTCTGCTCTCCATTCGCTATGCTGGAACGATGACAACTACAAAATCGAAACTCAAACCGTGGTGTTGGCCGTTGCATTGGCAAATTTTGTTGGGCCTGATTATCGGCGGACTGGCCGGATCGATGGTCGCACATTCGGCGATGGACTCGGCCGGCGCCAATGTCAAACCCATCGACACGGTGCGCGGCAGTGGCTTGTTTACGACGATCAAGCTCATCGGCGAGCTCTTCCTCAACGGCCTGAAAATGATCGTCCTGCCGCTCGTGCCTTCGTCGATTGTCCTCGCCGTCGCGTCGCTCTCTGGCGCGGGCATCGGGCGACTCGGGCTCAAAACGCTCACCTACTACATGGCCACGAGTCTCATCGCGATTCTCGTCGGCCTCGCGCTGGTCAACGCAATTTCGCCCGGCACCGACAGCCAAGGCCGCGGCATCCTCGTCGGCAAAGACGTCGCCACATCGTTCGGCGACGAGACCTCCACCCTCGAGGCCAAGACCGGCGACCACACCGGCTCGTCATTCCTCAACGTCTTCCGCAAAATGGTTCCGCCCAACATCATCTCGGCCGCCAACGAAGGCAACCTCCTCGGGCTAATCGTCATCTCACTGATCGCGGGCGGGTTGCTGGGCAAAATCGAATCCGGCCCGTCGGCGACGGTCAAATCGTTCATCGAGGGGGTCTATCAATTGTCCCTGCGCGGCGTGGAATTCTTGCTGAAGTTCGCGCCCATCGGCGTCGGCGCGCTGATCTTTTGCGCGGTGGCAGAGAACCAGGCGCTGCTGGGTCCGGAGAACCGTTTCGACTCGGCCGCGCGCGGCGTGGTGATTTTCGCGGGCGTCGCCTTCGCGGCGTTGCTGCTGCACTTCCTCGTGCTGCTGCCACTGCTGATGCTCTTCGTCGGGCGGTTCAATCCGATCAAACATTACCGCGCGATGGCACCGGCATTGCTGACGGCGTTCTCCACTGCCAGCTCGTCGGCGACGCTGGGCGTGACGATGGACTGCGTGGAAAAACGCGGCGGGATTTCCAACCGCGTCGCGGGCTTCACCCTGCCGCTGGGCGCGACGGTGAACATGGACGGCACGGCGCTGTACGAATGCGTCGCGGCGATGTTCCTCTGCCAGGCGATGGGCGTCGAGCTTTCGGCCGGACAGCAATTCTTCGTCGTCCTCACCGCCCTGCTGACCTCCGTTGGCGTCGCGGGCGTGCCCAGCGCATCGCTCGTGGCGATCGTCGTGATCCTTCGCTCGCTCGAAACCCAGCTCGGCATCAACACCCTCGTCGTGGCGATCCCCGTGCTGCTGGTCTTCGACCGGCCGCTGGATATGTGCCGCACCGCCGTCAACGTCTTCAGCGACTCCGTCGGCGCCGCGCTCATCGCCAAATCCGAAGGCGAACCCATCTACAAACACGAACCCCACCACGCACCGGGGCATGAATAAACCGCATCCGCCTCGACGTTGCCCGCACACACGATTGACTGGGCGTTAGAAAAATGGGGACTGGTACCCTTTATTCTGTCCTGGTTTCTCGATTCCTGTTTGTTGTCAGGTACCTGTCCCCGTTTTTTCTTGCACGGGAAAAGCAGGGACAGGTACAGAGTTTTCTTGGACGAATGATATCGAAGGATCAGCAGTACCCCACGGAAGGAAATTATCCAATTCCAATCAAACTAAAATCGGTACCAGTCCCGGTTTTTCCCATATACTTTGTTCACATCCCCTTCGCGCTCGGTGGCCCCACAGGCCGGCCCGGAAGTCTCTCGGAGCGGAGCGAAGCAAAAAATGGGGACTGGTACCCTTTATTCTGTCCTGGTTTCTCGATTTCGATCTGTTGTCAGGTACCTGTCCCCGTTTTTGTCAGGAAAGCCCGGCCGCGATTTTTGAAACGAATACAATACGGGCGAAAGATTTTTCGCCCCTACGACACAGATAGATACACATTCGTCGAGACGCGATTGAATCTGCGTGGTTGCGTCGCGAGTACGCTTCGCAAACCACGGCACCCTTTGTATAACGCTTGATCGGATCACCTTGGACGGAGCAAACCCCGCCCCTACATTTGTTTCCCAATCCTTCTCCGGTTTCCCTTTATCTTTCCTCTGGCCTCTTTCTTGTTCCTCTGTTGTCTTTCCTCTCACCTATCGCCTACAGCCTCTGGCCTATTTTTCAATTTTTTCTTTCAGCATTTGTTGCACCTCTTTGGCGTTGGCGGCGCCGCGGGAGAGTTTCATGACCGCGCCGGTGAGGAAGCCCAACGAAGCGCCCGCTTTTTTGTGGCCGGTTTGGATCATCTCGACGGCCTCGGGGTTTTCGGCGATGGCCTGATCGACCCACGCCTCGGTCTGGGCGGTATCGGTGACCATCATCAGCCCGGCGGCCTCAGCCACGGCGGCCGGCGCGTCGCCCGACTCGATCATCGCGTCGAACACTTTCGCTGCGGCCGACGCACTGACCTTGCCGTCGTCGACCAATTTCGCCAGTCCCGCAAGCTGCTCGGCCGTGATGCCAATCGCCGCAATCGCGCAGCCACGCTCGTTAGCAATCGCCGCGCCACGACTCAGCAAAAAGTTCACACATCGCTTGGCATCCGCGCCCAGGCCAATCGCGCCGTCGAGCAAATCGCCCGTGGCCTCGTCCATCGTCAGCGCATCGGCGTTCTTGAACTCCAGGCCATAGTCGGCCATATATCGCGCGCGCCGCGCCAGGGGAAGCTCGCCAATCGTCGCGGCGATCCCGTCGCGTTTCTCGTCCGAAATCGTCACCGGCATCAAATCCGGATCGGGGAAATATCGATAATCGTGCGCCTCTTCCTTGTCGCGCTGAAAAACGGTCTCTTCGGTATCGGGATCGAAGCCGCGATTCTGCTTGCCGCGCTTGGCGAGCGAAAAGCCCTCGGGGTCCTTCTTCCATTCCTCGAATTGGCGACGGATTTCGTAGCGCACCGCGCCCTCGACGCTGCGGAAACTGTTGAGGTTTTTCACCTCGATGATCGGCGTTTTGTAGACCACGCCGTCCTGGGTGATGTGGAGGTTGATGTTCGGCTCGAAGCGCATGTGGCCCATCTGCATGTTCGCCTCGGAGACCTTCAGCCAGCGGATCAGCCGGTGCATCGTCTTGGCATAGCTGACGACTTCTTCGACGGTGTTGAGGTCTGGCTCGGAGACGATTTCCAGCAGTGGCACACCCGCGCGGTTGAGGTCCACGCCCGTGCCGCCGGGGATGTCGTGGTTGAGCTTGCCGGCATCTTCTTCGAGGTGCGCACGCAGGACGCGGATGGTTTTGCTACCCGATTCGAGCGGAATGTCCAGCGTCCCCGGCCCGGCGAGCGGCAGGTCGTACTGGCTGATCTGATAAGCCTTGGGCAGGTCGGGGTAGTAATAATTCTTGCGGTCCCACTTGGTAAACTTCGCGATGTCGCACCCCAGCGCCAGCCCGACCTTGATGGAATAGTCGATCGCCTGGGCATTGAGAACCGGTAGCGCGCCCGGCAGGCCAATGCAGACCGGGCAGGTGTGCGTATTGGGCGACGCGCCAAACTGATTGCGGCAGCGGCAGAAAATCTTCGTCTGCGTCGCAAGTTCGATATGAATTTCCATGCCGACAATGGGTTTTACGGTCAAGCTCATGGGGTTCCTCAAGGGGGCCAAGGTCAATGGTAGGTAGCCCTATAGAATACCCGCAATCGCGCGATGGGTCAAGGCAGGCCGGCGGCGAGAAGGTGCGGGATTGTAATTCGCGGCCATTTCGCGATAATGGCGGGATGCTTTCGCTCGGTATCGACATTGGCGCCGTCAGCGCGACGGCCGCGCTGCTTTCCGACCGCGACGACCTGCCCCCGCAGATCGGCGTGCTGGAATCCCTGCGCGAGCTCCCCTCCGGCCAGCGGCTGTGGGTCAACGCCTACACGCGCACGCAGGGTCGGCCTGTCGCCACCGCCCGAGGAATTCTGACCTCGGTGCGCGACGCACTCGGCGAAGCAGGCCTCACCCTCGACGCGATCGTCTTCACCGGCAGCGCCGGGAAAACTTGTGCGGCGGCATGTGGCGGCGACGTACTCAACGCGTTCCGCGCGACGGCTGGGGGCCTGGCGGTGCTGGACATCGACGCCGCGAGCGTCTTCGAAATCGGCGGCGAGTCAAGCAACTATCTCCACGTCGAGCGCAACTCCGACGGCAGCTACGGCATCGTCGACTATTCGACCAACGGCGACTGCGCCGCGGGCACGGGCAGCTTCATCGACCAACAGGCCAACCGCCTGCAATATCGCGTCGAGGAAATCGGCGAGATCTGCGCGTCGGCCGACCGCGGTGCGCAAATCGCAGGCCGCTGCAGCGTCTTCGCGAAATCCGACATGATCCACGCCCAGCAAAAAGGCTATACGCCAGCAGAAGTGTTGCGGGGCCTGTGCGAAGCGGTTGCGCGGAATTTCAAATCCGCCGTCGTCCGCAGCCACGCCATCGCCGAGCCGGTGGTCTTCCTCGGCGGGCTGACAGCCAACCGCGCCGTCGTCGCGGCCATGGAAGAGACCTTCGATCTCGCCGGGCGCCTGGCCATTCCCGAACCCCACGCGCACATCCCCGCCATCGGTGCCGCTGGCCAGGGCTTCGCCGCGAACGAATCGACCTCCTCCGACGCGCCAGGCGAGTTCACACGCGCGGCCTTCCCCGCGGCCGAGCCGCTGACGATGGACGGCGTGACGCTCTTGCGCGACCAGGCCGTCATGCGCGAATTGCCCGAAAGCGCAACTCGCGACAACCCCCTCGACGCAGTGCTCGGCATCGACATCGGCAGCGTTTCGACGAACCTCGTACTGCTCGACACCGACGGCGCGATGATCGACGAGGTCTACACGCGCACCCAAGGCCGGCCGATCCAGGTCGTCACCGAGTCCCTCGCGGACCTCGCGAAAAAATATGAATCGCGATTGCGAATTTGCGGCGTGGGCACGACGGGATCGGGACGCGAGCTGATCGGCGAGCTGATCGGCGCGGACACCGTCAACGACGAGATCACCTGCCACAAAACGGGCGCGGCCTATATCGGCGAGACGCTGCTGGGTGGGCGCATGCCCGACACGATTTTCGAGATCGGCGGCCAGGACAGCAAATACATCGCGCTCGACGAGGGCGTGGTGGTGGACTTCACGATGAACGAAGCGTGCGCCGCCGGCACGGGCAGCTTCCTCGAAGAACGGGCGGAAGAACTCGGCGTGGCGATCAAAGACGAATTCGCCACTCGCGCGCTGACCTCGGCGGCCCCGCTGCGCCTCGGCGAGCGCTGCACCGTGTTCATGGAGCGCGACGTGAACAGCTATCTCCATCGCGGCGCGACGAAGAACGACCTGCTCGCGGGCCTGTGCCTCTCGGTGGTGCAGAACTACATCAATCGCGTCGTGCGCGGCCGGCGCATCGGCGAGACGATTTTCTTCCAGGGCGGAACCGCCTACAACGATGCCACGGCGGCGGCCTTTGCACGCGTGACCGGCAAAGAAATCATCGTCCCGCCGCACAACGGCGTGATGGGCGCGGTGGGCGCGGCGCTTCTCGCACGCGACAAACAGGCGACGGGCGCGACGACAAAATTCCGCGGCTGGGACCTCACCGCCGTCAAGTACGACCTGAAAGAATTCACCTGCAACGCGTGCTCCAACGCCTGCACGATCCAACAATTCGACGTCGAAGGCCAGCGCACCTACTGGGGCGACAAGTGCAGCGACAAATTCCGCAGCCACGCTCGCGCGACCAAACAACCGCTGATCGACGACCTGTTTTCTGCGCGCGAAGAGCTACTGACGAATCTCGAGCTTCCGGCAGTTTCCCCCGACGCTCCGACGGTCGGCATCCCGCGCGCGATGTGGACCTGGCAACAGCAACCCTTCTGGCGCGCCCTGCTGGCGGGCCTCGGCGCGCGGTCGGTCCTCAGCGACGAGACGAACAAATCGATCATCACCGCCGGCCAAAGCGCGATCGTTTCCGAGCCGTGCTTCCCGATCCTCGTCGCCCACGGCCACGTCGACGCGCTGCTCGAATCCGACTGCGACGCGGTGTTGCTGCCGAACATCCTCTCGATGGAAACGCCGTGGGAGCACACCGAATCGCACCTGTGCCCGTGGCACCAGACGCTGCCGTTTGTCGCGCGGCGCAGTCCGCAACTTGCCGCCGGACGCGAACGCTTTCTTTCGCCGACGGTCGAATTTCGTCGCGGCGAGGCCTTTGTCGCACGCCAACTCGCCGACGAAATGCTCGGCCATCCGCTGGCCAAACGCCTCGGCTGGACCAAGAAGCAGATCCTCCGCGCCACGGCCGACGCCTATCGCGCTCAGCAGCAATTCGAGGCCACCTATCGCGCACTCGGCCAGGCGAGCCTCGACGCGCTCGACGACGCGGGCGCGCCCGGGATCATCCTCCTCGGCCGACCCTACAACATCCACGACGCGGGCGTGAACCTGTCCGTCGCGCGCAAACTCCGCGAGCACTACGGCTGCAACGTCCTGCCGATTGACGCGCTGGCGCTCGACGACGTCGACATCCGCGACATCAATCCGAACATGTTCTGGGATCTCGGACGGAAAATCGTCGCGGCCGCCAAGTTCGTCGGCGCGCGCGAGAACCTGCACATCATCTACGTCACCAATTTCAAGTGCGGCCCGGACAGCTTCGTGAAGCACTACATCACCACCGCCTCGCAAAAGCCCTTCCTCTCGCTCCAGTTCGACGGCCACTCCAACGACGCGGGCATGATGACCCGGTGCGAAGCCTACCTCGACTCCAAAGGCCTCCTGAGAGAGTAGAGAGTAAAAGTAGAGAGTGGAAAGTGATCGTAGGGGCACGGCATGCCGTGCCCAAGGTGATCCCAAAACCAAAATTCAAAGGGTGCCGTGGCCTGTAGAGCGAGCCTGCGAGCGAAGCAGCCACGATGACCGTATCGCATCAAACCCAATCGCGACAAATTCATCATGGCTGCTCCTCGACACTGCGCGCCTCGGCACAGGCCATGCCACCCCGTATACAATGATTACAGGATCACCTTACCCCTTCGCAAAATTGACATTCGCTTTGGATTAAGCGACAATGGACAGATGGCATTGAACCGTCTATTTGAAGAGCCCGAAGGATTGCCGCTGTCGAAGGACACGGCCAGTGGGTTTTCTGTAAAGGCCGCAAATACTACAAAGCCTGCGAAGAAATCCGCCGCGAAACCCTCCGCCACATCCGGGCCGGGGCACGTCGTGAGCGTCGCGGTGAACACACGCGTGTGGGAACCGTACGACTATTTCTTCCCGCTGGCGATGGGCGAACCCCAGCTCGGCCAGCGCGTCCACGTCCCGTTCGGCAAAGGCAATCGGAAAATCGTCGGCTTCATCGTCGAGATCGACCGGCCGCACACTTCGCGCCGCCTCAAGGCCATCGCCGACGTCATCGACCCCACCACGCCGCTGACGCCCGGCCTGTGGGAACTCGGCCAGTGGATTTCCCGCTACTACCTCTCGCCGCTCGGCCAAACCCTTGCCGCGATGGTCCCCTCCGTCGTCGGCGGCAAACCCAAGCCGCGCAAAACCACCTTCATCCGCCTGCTCGTGACCAAGGGCGACTGGCCGAAGACCATCGGAAAAAATCAGCGCGTCTTCCTGGACGAACTCCGCGAGGCGCAAAAACAGGGCCTCGACGAACTCGCCCTCGATGAGCTCCGCCGCCACCATCCGATCACCCCCGCTTCCCTGCGCAGCCTCGCCGCCCAAGACCTCATCTCTACCGAAGCGCGCACGACCACGCTCGACAGCCTCGGCGGCGGCAAATTCGACGATGCACCGTTCGAACTCAACGAGGATCAAACCACCGTCTGCGACAAATTCATCCCCGCCCTCGACGACGGATTCAGCGTCTCGCTGCTCCATGGCGTGACCGGCAGCGGCAAGACCGAAGTCTACATCCGCGCGATCCACAAAGTCATCGCCGCCGGCAAGCAGGCGATTCTGCTCACGCCGGAAATCGCGCTCGCCACGCAAACTCTCCAGCGCCTCGTCACGCGGCTGCCCAACGTCGCGGTGCTCCACAGCGGGCTGTCCGCCGCCCAGCGCGCATTCTATTGGCAGCAGATCCGCGACGGCCACGCGTCGGTCGTCATCGGCCCGCGCAGCGCGGTCTTCGCCCCCACGCCGAACACGGGATTGATCATCGTCGACGAGGAACACGAGCCGACCTACAAGCAGGACAACGAGCCGCGCTATCACGGCCGGGATGTCGCCATCAAACGCGCCGCCACCGAAAACATCCCCGTACTGCTCGGCTCGGCGACGCCCTCGCTCGAATCGCTGCACAACGCGCACCTCGGCAAATACAAACGCCTCTCCCTGCCCCGCCGCGTGCGCCACCTGCCCATGCCGAAACTCCAAATTGTCAACCTTCGCAAAGAACTCTCGCGCGACGGAAAAACCGTCGAGCTCCTCGGGCGAACCCTCACCCGCGAAATGGCCGGCGCACTCGACCGCAACGAGCAGATCATCCTGCTGATGAATCGCCGCGGCTATGCGAGCTACGTCTTCTGCCCGTCGTGCGAGTGGACGCTGAGCTGCGAGGATTGCGACCGGCCGATGGTGTGGCATACCGCGACCCAACTCGCGAGCTGTCACCACTGCAACAACTCGGCCGCGCTGCCGGACCACTGCCCCGCGTGCAAAGGCAAGCTGCTCCTGTTCGGCTACGGCATCCAGCGCGTCGAGGACGAGCTGGTCCGCAAGTTTCCCCTCGCGCGCGTGGCGCGGATGGACTCGGACACGATGACCTCGCCGAAACAGTTCCAGACCGTGCTGTCGAAATTTTCCGACGGCGAGATCGACATTCTCCTCGGCACGCAGATGGTCGCCAAGGGCCTGGACTTCCCGCGCGTCTCACTCGTGGGCGTGGTCTCGGCCGACACCACCCTCACCCAGTCCGACTTCCGCAGCGCCGAGCGCACCTTCCAACTCGTCGTCCAAGTCGCAGGCCGCGCAGGCCGTGGCGATACGCCCGGCAAGGTCATCGTCCAGACGCTCCACCCCGAAGAACCGATCATCGAATTCGCGCGCCGTCAGGACGTCACCGCCTTCAGCGAGTTCGAGCTGCAAGACCGCAACGCGATGCGCATGCCGCCGTTCGCGCGGATCGTGCGATTCATCATCCGCCACGAGAAAAACTCTGTCACGCAGGACAGCGCCCGCGAATTCGCCCAACGCCTCCAGCCGCTGCTGGCGGGACTGCAATACGAACCGATCGGCCCGTACCCGGCGGAGTACAAAAAACTGCGCAACCAATTCCGCTTCTTCTATCAAATCCTCACGACCCAACCCGGCCTCGTCCAGCAACGCCTCGCGGGACGCATGCACGAAATCACCCGCGACCTGCGAGCCGAAGTTTATGCCGATGTTGACCCCGCCAATTTGATGTAGTACACGTTTCTCTCTTTGCCCTGAAAGGGCAACAGTGTTTAGCCGGGGGCGTAAGCCCCCGGACAGGCGGAAAGAAAACCAAGCCCTGAAAGGGCGAAAGAAGAATGAAGGATAGACGTTTCTTTCGCCCCTTCGGGGCTCTGCTCGTGGGCCACTCTACCGGGGGCTCACGCCCCCGGCTAAATACTTCCGCACCTTCGGCGCTCAATACGATCTCGCTGCGAAATAATCAGCCACCCTAATCCGCCATGAACCTTGCATTCTCCCTTCCTGTATGTTTCAGGTACCCGCCCCAATTTTCGGAAATTGATCCCCATCCCCATTTTCCCTATAATACCTCCATGACTTCAAACGAATCCAAACTGGCGGTCGTGCTGCTCTCGGGCGGGCTGGACTCGGCGACGACGCTCGCGATCGCCAAGGACCGCGGCTTTGCGCCCCACGCGATCAGCTTCAACTATGGCCAGCGCCACACCTTTGAGCTAACCAGCGCGGCCGCGATTGCCGCTGCGGCGAACGTGCCGCACACCGTCGTGCCGCTGGACCTTTCGGCCCCGGCCGGCTTCGGCGGAAGCGCCCTCACCGACACCTCCATCGACGTGCCCCACGACCACGACCCCTCCGAGGCGGGCATCCCCAGCACCTACGTCCCCGCGCGCAACACGATCTTCCTGTCCGTCGCGCTGGGCTACGCCGAAATCCTCGGCGCGTTCGACATTTTCCTCGGCGTGAACTCGGTGGACTATTCCGGCTATCCCGACTGCCGGCCGGAATTCATCGCTGCGTTCGAGACCCTCGCGAACCTCGCGACGGCCGCGGGCGTGGGCGGCGGACGCTACCACATCCACGCGCCGCTGATCGAAATGACCAAGGGCGAAATCATCCAAACCGGCCTCGCGCTCGGCGTGGACTATGGCCTGACCCACACCTGCTATGACCCCGACGCCGCCGGACGATCCTGCGGAACGTGCGACGCCTGCCAACTCCGCCTCGCTGGTTTTCGCGATGCCGGAGCAGACGATCCGGTAGAATATCAGTAGAATTCGCGGAAGAATCCGTTTTTCTTTGCGTCGGGTGGCGAGAATCGATAGGATAGGTAGTTATGGCGCGTTTAACCGACTATCTTGACCTGCCGACGCTGCAGAAACTCCAGGACGACTTTTCCGCCGTCGCGGGCCAGCCTGTGCAAATTTGTACGCCCGACGGCACTGCCATCGTCCGCCCGAGCAGCGCCTCCGCCGTCTCGACCGAGAACCAGGCCATCGCCGCACTGCGTCGGCGCAAGTCCAACCACGCCACCACGCCCGGCGCGGAAACCATCACCCTCGCCAACGAACCGGTGGGGCTGGTGCGCCTCGAAGGGGCCACCCGTGCGACCGAGTGCAGCTGCAACACCGTCGAGAACATTCTGCCGCTGATGAGCAACACGCTGAGCGAGCTGTGCCAGAACGCCGCGCAACTGCAAAACCGCATCGAGCAGGCCATCGCGCTCTATCGCGTCACGGGTGAAATTTCGACCGGGCGCGACATTCAAACGATCCTCAACACGGCGACCTCAGCCGTTACACGCGCGGTCGGCGCGAAAAGCTCGACTGTCCGTCTGCTCGCCGCCAACGGGCAAGAACTCGAACTCAAATCCGGCTACAACGTCTCGCCCGACTACCTCAACAAGGGCGCGATCCTCCTCGACGAAAGCCTCATCGACCGCGAAGCCTTCGACACCGGCCAGAGCGTTTACATCGCGAACATGGCCACCGACCCGCGTGTGCTCTACTCGGCCGAAGCGCAAAAAGAGGGCTTCGTCTCCGGGCTGTGCGTGCCGATGCTCTATCGCGAAAAATGCTCGGGCCTGATGCG
Organism: Phycisphaerales bacterium; assembly: GCA_018644725.1. Lineage (GTDB taxonomy): Bacteria > Planctomycetota > Phycisphaerae > SM23-33 > SM23-33 > JABGPZ01. The sequence continues at coordinate 1,595 of JABGPZ010000036.1, read as the reverse complement.
AATCTACACCGACGTGCCGCACGAGTTCGACTGGTTCGAAACCAAGCTCGCCTGCACCGTCGCCAACGCCGCGGCAGGTGCTCTCGCCCTCGCCAAGGCCGAAATCGAAGCCTCGCAAAGTCGCCAGATCAAACGCCAGCTCGAAATGGCCGGCGAAGTCCAGCGGCGCATGTTCCCCCAAACCATGCCCAGCATCGACGGCTTCGAAATCCACGGCCGCTATCTGCCACAACAGGAACTCGCGGGCGATTTCTATGACCTGATCCAAATGCCCGACGACCTGCTCGGCATCACCGTCACCGACGTCGTCGGCAAAGGCGTGCGCGCGTCGCTGATGATGGCGTCGGTCCGCGCCTCGCTCCGCGGCCACGCGCTGTCGGGCGGCACGGACGTCTCGACGATCCTCGAAAAGGTCAACCGCGATATGTGCCACGATACCGAAATCGCCGACTTCGCGACAATGTTCTATGGCGCGATCGACCTGCCGCGCCGCGTGATGCATTTCTGCTGCGCGGGCCACATGCCGCCGCTGCTCTATCGCGACCGCACGATCCACGAACTCGAAGCGCGTGGCGGCGTGATTGGCATGTTCGAGGAGTTCGACTATCCCGCCGGGCGCATCGAGCTGCAATCCGGCGACGTCATTTTGACCTACACCGATGGGCTCTCCGAGGCCGCGAACTTCAACGCCGAACAGTTCGGATCCGAGCGCATCGCCAAGAGCCTCCACTTCGCCGCGAGCAACGACTACTCCGCCGAGGCCATCGCCGATTATTGCCTGTGGGACATGCACCGATTCGTCGGACTCGAACCCACCACCGACGACACCACCCTCGTCGTCATCCGTGTAAAGTAGGGGCCCTCTCCCTTCATCCACACCCAAAAAATGTTGTCCAGTATTCCATCATTACCTTTTGTAGGGTACACATTGAACACAAAGCGGGTTATGACTCACAATTGCAGAAAAATGAGTCACAACTGTTTTTGTGATGCATTCATACTCATCAAAAAACATCATCCCCTTCAACAATATTCATCAAATTGCGAAAACCATAAATAGCTGGACTTCGCCCGCTGGACTCTCGGAATTCATAAAGTAACTTATTTTTTCGCATAATTTTAAGGATTCTTTGGGCCGTTGGTTTTTTGATTTTTGGGTTCGCTGTAAATGATGAACCAGAAAAAACGGGACGAGCAAAAAGAAAATCTACCGCATCTACAGCAGATTTCGACCCGGTTAAATCAGAGAGATCATGTAGTGTTTTATTCCATAAGTCCAAAATCTTACGTGTTTTTCCCTCATTTTCTTTAGCCTGTTCGATTACTGCTTTCAAAAAATACTCTGTCCAACCAGTCCAATCTCCTTCACTGGATACTCTCAATAAACGATCATAATATTCATCCCGATTCTTTTCAAAGTACGCACTGATATAGAATACCGGGCTTGATAGAAGCCCCGATTTTGCCAAAAATAAAGGGATCAACATTCGGCCTAGGCGCCCATTCCCATCAAGAAACGGGTGAAGTGCCTCAAACTCAGCAGGTAGTGTAAATTTGTTTCTGTAAATTCGGGATTGTTTGGCGCGGGAGTCTCT
>JABGPZ010000100.1 GCA_018644725.1 Phycisphaerales bacterium | reverse complement strand
GATAGCCTCGCACTCTAACGTCGCACGTGTCACGTTAGAGACTTGAATCCGCCAAGCGTTGAACCCTGACTGCGGAAGGGGTATAATGAGTCAGCTCGGTAGCGCCTTCCCGCATTCCACCCCCTTTTCGAAAGCCAAAGGATGAAACAAGTTCGGACACGATTTCTGCTAGCATGCACAAACATGCTTCCCGTGCGGGGCTGGCGCAAAGCCCTTCGTCGGCGCTGGACCGACCGCGGCTGGATTGTGCCCATTGAGTCCAAACGCAAGGTTCGTGCGCGGCGAGACGTGCTGGTCAACCATGCCCTTGGCGACCCGCATGGCATGGGGATGCTTTCGCTGATGATGCACAATGCCAAAGTTGAACCCAGGAGCCAGTTTCTCTTCCAGAATCTTCGCAAGGGCGATGTGTGCATCGATTGCGGGATGAATGTGGGGATCGTCTCGGACATGATGCTCCACATGAAAGCGACCGTGTACGGCTTTGAGCCGCATCCGAAATTGTTCACGTTCCTTAAGCAAAAATATGAAGGGAATGATTCCATTTCCCTCTACCCGCAGGCTGTCTGGCACACCCCAGGCGAAATGAAGTTTCACATCAACTCCAATGAGGATGAGAAGCTGCTGGACTGGTCACAACAGGCCAGCCTGGTTGCCGGCGCGGGACGTGAACAGTTTGAGGTCGAGGCGATTGACGTGGACGTGATCGACCTGACCGAATGGATCCGCGCTGAAATCCTCCCACGGCATGGAGAGGTGTACCTTCTGAAAATTGACATTGAGGGTGCCGAATTCGAGTTGATCGAGAAACTTATCGAAACGAAACTCTACGAGAGCATCCGCTACATCGTGTGCGAAACTCACGCCCGGTTTGTGACAGATGGGCCGGAAAAACTCGCCCACATCGAGGCTCTCATCCGAGAACACAACATCACAAACATCAATCTGGAGTGGGTCTAATGTCATCTGCCCCGCTCCGAGTTACGGAAAATCCCATGAAATTGCTGGTCATTGTACGCAATCCGAAAAACCCGTCCTTTCGCAAGCGGGTCGAACCCTATCTCGACATGCTCAAAGAGCGGGGGGTGGACTGTCACCTAGAGATTCTCACTGGGAAAAGTTGGTCGGAGTGTCGAGCGTTGTATCGTTCCGCGCAGAACTATGACGGGGTGTGGTTGCAGAAAAAGGCCATGAATTTTTGGGACGGCCGCCTCCTTCGCAAGAATGCCCGACGCCTGATTTTCGACATTGATGACGCGACTATGTTCCGCCCACTGTCGATCGATGCCAAGCCGAACCGCAATCGAAACCGGCGCGTCGGCCGAGCGATTCGAATGTCGGACTTGGCAATCGTCGGCAATGAGGTGCTCGCGGAACACGCATACGGCTATGGCGCCAACCGGGTCGAAATCATCCCCACGGGCCTGGCGACGTCGCGCTATATCCCAAAGGTGGTGGAGGGGAATCCGTCGACGATCAAGCTGGTTTGGATTGGATCAAGCAGTACGCTCAAGCTGTTGCGTCAGTTTGAGTCCACGCTTCGGGCGCTGGGCGAGGCGATGCCGAATCTCGTCTTGCAGATCATCGCCGATGCCGACCTGCACATTCCGTCGCTGACAACCGAGAGCCTTGCGTGGAGTCACGATCACGAGGCCGAGATGCTTGCCGGCGCGGACATCGGGATTGCACCGATGCTGGACACGCCGTTTACCCGCGGCAAGTGCGCCTTTAAGGTCCTGCAATATATGGCCAGCGGCCTGCCGACGGTGACCAGTCCGGTCGGTGCCAACGCCAAATATATTCAGCCGGGTGTGACGGGGTTCCATGCGAACACTGCCGAGGAGTGGATCAAGGCGGTTCGCACACTCGCCAACGATGCCGAATTGCGCAAATCCATGGGCCAGGCCGCGCGGGATCTCACCTGCACCGAATTCGATTTCGGTGTCCTCGGTCCGCGCATTTGCGACGCCATCATCGAAACCCTCCAGAGCTGAGGCCGACATTCGCACCCGGCCTCGGGCTTGCGTGTTGTTCGCGGAAGGCGGATTGAGTATAATCGGGGCATGACCAATTGGACCCCCAAACAGCAGCAGGCTGTCGAATTCTGGAAGGCCGCCCGCCGTCGTGCCGCGCGTGTCGAGCTTGATGAGCCCGATGGCGTTCTCGATTTTTCCGAGCTGACTTTTCCCGATGATCCCTCGGGCGAGTATCTGCGCGGTGTGCGGTTTGAGGGGGAGACCGATTTTTCGTCGGCGACGTTCGAGGGCGATGCGGATTTCAGCGGCGCAGAGTTTGTGGGCGGCGTGAAGTGGAATGACGCATTTTTCAAGCATGACGTGATCTTTGACGGTGCGAGAATCGACGGCGCGTTTGATTTCCGCTGCCACTTTCAGCGCGGCTCGGACATCCAGGCAATGGACGTCGAGATCGCCAACCCCGAGGACGGCATTTCGCTGTTCCGCACGGCCAAGAATGCGGCGCGCGCGAGGTCCGACAGTTGGGCCGAGGGTGAATATCATTTCCGCGAGCAATGCGCGATTGCCGCGAAAAATCGTCAGGAAAGCCGCTGGCACTGGCGGCCGTTCGCCCGTGACAATCGGCCGTTGGTCTATCTCAATTCGTTTGTCGGCCGATGGGTTTACGGCTATGGCGAGAGGCCGATGCGCCCACTGCTGTGGGGCGCGGCGATTGTTTTCCTCTGCGCGTGGGTCTATTGGCTCTTCGGCGCGGTCTGCACCGACGCCGGCACGCGCGTCGCGAGCTTCGGCACGAATCTGTATTTCAGCGTCGTCACCTTTACGACCCTCGGCTATGGTGATTTCCGTCCCGAACCGGGCTGGCCGCGCATCCTCTGCTCGGCCGAGGCCATCCTCGGCGCCGCAACCATGGCCACATTCATCGTCTGCCTCACTCGAAAATATACGAGGTAGGAAAACGGGTGCGGCAAGGGGCGCCCCTACGAATGAGAAAATAAAAAGGGCGCCCATAAAGGACGCCCCTACAGTCGATATGATCATCGTGGTTGCTTCACTCGCGTTGCTCGCTCCACAAGCCGCGGCACCCTTTGTATACGGGTGGTTGGATTCCCGAATTACCTATCGCCTACAGCCTATCGCCTACAGCCTTACTCTTTGCAGGCGTCCATGACGGCGCGGGCGACGGTGGAGTGTGTCGCGAGGTCCATCATTTCCGGCAGAAGGTCACCCTCGGGGGTGATGTCGGCGAGCGCCTCGGCGGCGGCCATCATCATCTCGAAGGTGATCGTGGTGCAGTTGCAATCCAGCGCACCGCGGAAAATGCCCGGATAGGCCAGAGCGTTGTTCATCGTGCGGCCGTCGGCATAAACCGCAGCGCCGGCGGCGAGGGCGTCGGGCTTGGAAATTTCGCTCACGGGGTTCGCCAGCGGGAAAATGATCGGTTCGGCGTTCATGCTGCGGACCATGTCCTGGCTGACGAGGTTCGGCAGGCTGCAACCGATGAAGACATCCGCGCCGACCATGATGTCCGCGAGGCTGCCCGAGACGTTGTCTTTGTTGGTGCGCTCGGCGAGGGCATCTTTTTCGGGGTTCATGCGTTCGGTGCGCCCGCGGTAGATCGCGCCGACCGAGTCACACAGAATCACGTCCGCCACGCCCGCGCGTTGGAGCAGGTCGCTGATGGCCGTGCCCGCCGCGCCCGCGCCGCACATGGCGACCTTGAGCGTGGTGATGTCCTTGCCGGTGAGTTTCGCCGCGCTGTAGAGACCCGCGAGAACGATGGTCGCCGTGCCGTGCTGGTCGTCGTGGAAGACCGGGATCGGCAGGGTTTCGTCGAGGGTGCGCGTGATTTCGAAGCACTCGGGTGCGGCAACGTCTTCGACCTGGATCGCGCCAAAGCTCGGGGCGATCAGCTGGCAGGCCTTGATGAATTCCTTCGGGTCTTTGGTGTCGACGAGAATCGCGTCGGCGCTGATGCCGGTGAACTCGGCGAAGATGGCCGATTTGCCTTCCATCACGGGCATGCCCGCGACCGGGCCGATGTCGCCGAGGCCGAGGATCGCCGTGCCGTTGGTCACGATGGCGACGCGGTTGGCGATGCCGGTGTATTCCTTGGCGAGCGAGGGGTCCGCTTCGATGGCTTTGCAGACGCGCGCGACGCCGGGGGTATAGATGATGCGCAGGTCGGTGTTCGAGTCGATGCTGCCTTTGGCGACGGTTTCAATCGGGCCGCCGCGGTGGGATTCCATTGCGAAGTCGATCTCTTCGTCAATCGTCACGTCGGCAATTGCGGCCACGGCGTCGCGGGACGCAGCAAACTGTTCGTCGCCGGTGGTGAAGAGCGTGAGATTGTAGAGCAGGTCGGTGTTTTCGTCGACGCCGTCGAGCTCGAAGTCGCTCACGACCGCGCCAGAGGACTGGGCGGCGGCGATGATTGCGTCGCGGCGGTCGGTGTCGCCAGCGAGGCGCAGGGCGAGGCCGAAGACGATATTGCGGCCAAGGCGGTCTTGGAGGGCCATCATGGAAGACATGGCAGAAATCCTTTCGCGGAAATTGGGATCAGTGTGTATGCCGAGGTCGGCGGAAGCGGGCGACGTGCGCCCGATGCGGCGGCATTATACCAAACCGACCGCCGCGTGGGAAGGGGCGATTTATGTCGACGATTCGGCGGGTTCGACCTCGCGCTGGGAGGGGTGGACGGTCTTGGCGAGGACGGCGAAATGCACCGCCCCCACGCCCGCACGGCGGAGGGTTCGGACACATTCATCGCCCGTCGCGCCGGTGGTGGTCACGTCGTCGATCAGCAGGACGGTGGCGTTTTCCAGGCGTTTGGGGCGGCGGAGGTGGAAGGCGTTTTTGACGTTCTTCAGCCGCGCGGTGCGAGGTAAGTGCGCTTGGGGCGGGGTGTTGCGTGTTCGGACGAGGGAAAGGTCCAGCGTCGCGCCGATGCGTTTGGCGACGGCCGCCGCGAGCGGTTCGACGTGATTGGACCCGCGCAACAGCCGCCGGCGGATGTGCATCGGCACGGGGAGGACGGCATCGAATTCCACGTCGCGCTGGGCAAGGCTCGTCGCGAGCATGTCCGCGAGGGTGTTTTTATAGGCGGACGACGGGTACGATTTGAGATTTCGGATCACCCGGCGCATCGGCGGCGCATATTCGCACAGGCGCACGATGGTCTCGAAGCGCGGCAGGGGACTTGGGCACAGGCCGCACCCCGACAGCGGCGCGGGGATGTGTTTGCCGAGCGTGTTCCCACAGCGCGGGCAATAGATCGTGGCGATCTGGTTGAGCAGCTCGATCCGGCAGGCCTCACAGAGAAACCCCCGCTCCGAGGCCGGGTGCATGCGGCAGGAGGGGCACACCGCCGGGAAGACCAGGTCTCCCGCGGCGGCGAGAACGGATTGGATCGCACGTTTCATTTTGCTGGTTTGGTGGGGGGCTGGAGTTGGAGGATGTATGCGGCGCGCCAGTAGCGTAGCAGCCAGCGCTGGAGGTCGCGGCTGGCGGCGAGGGGGATCTCCGGCAGATAGCTTGCGTGGCGGCGGACGGCGGGCTGGAAGAATTCGTTGACGAGGAGGTAGCGCCGGTCGGAGAACGTCCAGTCGGGAAAGGGCGGCGACAGGAGCAGTGCGTCGAGTGCCTCGCGGCGCAGGGCGGGCGTTTCGAGCATCGCCAGTAGCGTCCGGCGGACGGGGAATTCGCTCTGGAAGAGGATCGAGCGGGTTTTGTCTCCGGCGGCGCGGTCGCCGAGGATCGCCATTGCGCAGGCGGCGGTGTCGGCCTCGTTGGGGATTTTCGATTTGAGTTTCGGCTGGATCAGCTCACGCGCCTCGGCCGTCTGGGCGGGGGTGCGCTTGGCGATCGCCATGAGCATCATGCCCGCGAACCGCACGTTGACGTTGAACTCGCGGATGTTCCTTTTGAGGTCGTGTCCGACGAACAGCCGCCGGCCGAGTGCGAAGGCTTGGGGGTGGTCCCGGAGGGTTTCGGCGGTGAATTCGACCGGCTCGGCCGCATTCGAAGCCAGCGGCGCGCGCAGATAGAACAGCGCGGTTTTCTTGATTTCCAGTGTGCTGATATTCTCCGTGTCACTTTTGATGGCCTGGGCGGAGGGGATGATGACTTCCTCGAAGCTGGGGTTCAGCGCCCACAGCGCACACCCGGCCGACGCGCTGAGGGTGGCCGTGATTTGGAGTTTCGACTTGTCGTGTCTCTGAAACGCCGTCGCCATATCCCGCAGGGTATCGAGGGCCTTGGCTCGTTCGGCCGGGGTAATGGCACCGGCATTCCTCTTGTCATCCAGCAGCTGTTGGAGCGTTTTCGGCGCGACGGTGAACAGCAGCGGCGCTTTGGGACTCCAGTAGGTCTGGCAGAGTTTGACGATGGAGTCGAGTGTTTTGTAGTTAGTAGGTGCGTCGAGTAACGCGGCGACGACTTGTCGCTCGGTGAGAGTTTTGTCGCCATCGGCGATGCGGCGGAGGATGGCTTGGGCGCGCTGGGAAAGGGGGGGCATGCGCGTCGCGTGCGTCACTGTCCAAGAAAGTCGGTCACGCAGGTTGGCTTCGAGATCGGTGTCGAGGGTGTTCGTGATGAATTGAACTGCGTCGGGCTTGCCACCGCGGAGCATGGCCAGGGCGCAGTTGGAGATGGCATCGCGGCGGGCATCGGCGCGGAAGTTCCATTCGCGGATGGCTTCGGGTTTGGCCTCGCGGCCGGGGGCGGGCGAGGCTTTGAACGCGGCGAGCTGCTGGGTGAAATGGTCCTTGGCGAGCGGGCCGACGTCGCATTTGCGGAGGTAGGATTGGAGGGCAATGGCGGCGACGACGCGCGGGGCGGGGTCGGACCATGCCCAGTGGGTTGCGGTCTCGTTGATTTTCCCGAGGCGCGATTCCAGCATCACTGCCAAAGCGCGCAGGCGCGGGTCGGGGTCGCGGCGGGCGATGTGGGCGATGCGCGGCGCATGGATCGACGGGGTGATTGCGGAGAGTTGTTCGAGGAGGACCTGCTGGCGGTTGAGCGAGCTGTTGTGCAGGACGGGGTCGCCGGAGGCGAAGGCGGGCAGGGGTTTGTTGCCGTGGGCATCGGCGACGGCCTGGAGGTCGATGGCCTCGACGCGCACCTGCCAGTCGGGGTTCTTGTCGGCGGCGCTGAATTTTCCGATTCGCCGCAGCACTCGTCGCAGGGCGAGAAATTCTTCGTCGGTTTCGGCCTCGTCGATCCAGGTGCGCACGCGGGCCATTGTATCTGGCAGGTCCAAACAGCGCAGGCAGAGTTCGGTCGCGGCCTCGACGCGCGCCTCGGGCGTTTCGCCGTGGAGGATTGTGTTCCGCAGGGAATAGTCAAAATAGAGCGGCAGGCCCCACATCCCCGCGCGCATCGCAATAATCCCCACGACCAGCACCGTCACAATAAGTCGCTGGATGGGGTTGGCTTTGAAATAGTGGTGTAAGGATCGCAGCAGTTTCATAAGGTCTCCAAAATGAGTGAATTTCTATGATGGCCGCAACGTGCAGAAAATGCAAGTCTAGACTTTTCCCGCACCGTGGCCACACTGTATAGACGTTCCAGCTCAACGATCCTTAGACAAAAGAAGGCGAACCCATTTCTGCCCTGCACAAAGCGCGGGCAACAAAAATGCGAAAATCTGCGGTCAGGGTTGACGAATCGCCCCCAAAGCGGTAAGATTCTCCCACGATTCCCCGGGAATTGTGCCAACTACCGCAACGAAAGGAATGGAATGGCCAAAGGTGACGTCATTGAAGTGGAAGCAATCGTGAAGCAGGCTCTGCCGAACGCGATGTTCCGTCTGGAAATTGAAATGGGTGAAAACACCCACGAAATCATGGGTATGGTGTCGGGCAAAATGCGCCGCCACTACATCCGTATCACGCCCGGCGACCGGGTGCTGGTGGAAATGAGCCCCTATGACCTGACCAAGGGCCGGATCGTCTACCGCCAGAAATAGTCGAACCGAATCGAATTATTCAGCCGTTCGCAGAATTGTTGCGGGCGGCTTTTTTATGTTCACCTTGCCCGTCCAAACCGTCTTGAACGTGATGGGGCTGCGCTCTTTGAACTCGGCGGCCGTGACCGTCATGCCGCTCGGGCTGATATCGACGACCAGAAACGCGTCGCGCCCTTTGGGGCTGCCCGGCGAAAAATGGTCCACGCCGCCCAGACGCGTATGGTTCGTGTAATGCATGTGCCCGTGGAACACCGCGAGAATGTTGAGGTGCTTTCGCATCAGATTCTCGTAGACGCGTTCTTCACGCGGCGTGGTCCACATTTTGGAAAACAGGTCGACCGGCGCGACGTGGATCATTACGATCGCTGGCGTGTCAGGGCCCAGCGTCGTGAGTTGCTCGTCCAGCCAGAGCATCGATTCGAGTGTGGGGACGTTGTCGAGGTTGAAAAACGTTACGCCGCCGTGCGTCCAGCGATGGCGCAGGCCGCCGTTGCGTTTCATGACGGCCTTGACGACGGAATTCTTCGTGAGCAGATTGTCGGGCGTGCGGCGGTCATGGTTGCCCGTGCACAATTGGACCGGCAGGCCGATCTCGCCAGCCGGGCCATAGACGCTGAGGAAGTCTTCCCACTGTGCGGGCGTACCGGCGTGGGTCAGGTCGCCGCAGATCAGGACCTGTTCGGGCTTGGCGCCGGGGTAGGCGTGGATTGCGCGCACGAGCTGACGGTTGGCTTCGAGCATGTCGCAATAGCTCGACCCAAAGTGTGTGTCGGAAATGACGACAAACCGCTGCGAGTGGTTCGGCGCGAGGTGGAGCGACTTGGTGACGGGCGCAAATCCCCCGCAGCCGCACAGTAGCATTGCGGCAAAGGCCATCGCACAGGCCCGGCGAAATGGAACGAGTGGAGCGGTCATGGTGTTGGGGTAGCTTTCGGTGCAAGGTTGATTTTGGTTTCCCACGCGGTGTTATAGGTAAGGCCTTTTTTGACCGTACGGTATTCCACGGCACGAACACGCATGGCCTCGCCCGTCACGTCGCAGACGAGGAAAACGTCGCGATGTTTGGGACTGCCCGGCGAGAGGTGGGGCGTGTTTGCAAAGGTGGTGTTCGTCGTTTCGTGATGGTGGCCGTGGAACACCGCGATGATGTTGGGGTTCTCGCGAAGGGTTTTGGCGTAGAGCGCACGCTCGGACTTGTTGGGCCAGTATTTGGAATGTTTTCCAGTGACGTTGTAGTGGAACATCAGCACGACGGGCGTGTTCGAGCCGATGTCGGCGAGTTGTTGTTTCAGCCAGTAGATTGTGAGGAGTCTGGGGTGGGTGTCGAGGCTGAGAAATTCCACGCCGCCGCTCGTCCAGCGGTGTAGCAGGTCGCCGTGAAGTGTGGTCACGCCCGCGAGGACAGGAGGCTTGTTCAGTAGGGCCGATCCCTCCGGCCGGTCATGGTTGCCGGTGCAGAGTTTGATCGGGAGTTTGCACACGCCGCCCGGGCCATAGTGCTTGCAGAATTCGTTCCACTGTTCAAGGGTCCCGTGTTCGGTGAGGTCGCCGCAGATCAGCAAGTCGGTTGGCTTTGCGCCGGAATAGGTTTCGACGGCCCGGATCAATCGACGATTGGCGGCGGGCATCCCCTTGTGGCCGAAGTGCGTGTCGGCGATGACTGTGAAACGGAAGGGTTGGATTGCGTCTGGGGCGGGGGGTTGCCCGCAGCCTGTCAGCAGCAACAGGCCGAGCAGAGACGTGACGAGGAGTTTGGTGAACGGGGGTTTCATGGCCTCATTGTATCGTCTGGGGGAGCGGTCATCAAGGTTCGCGGGAAAAGGAATTTACCGAAATTTTTCCCTCGGGCTTGAAGGTCGGCAGGTCGAGTCATAAGATGGGGTGAAACCAGTAACCCGATTTGACCCTGACCGGAGACATTATGGACACGACCACCCTCAGTAAGACCGCAACCGACTTCATCGACGACGCCTATCTCGAAGGCCTGATCGACCAGCCCACGCCCGACCCCGCGCAGGTTCGCGAGATCATCGCCAAGGCGCTCGACAAGCAGCCGCTCAATGTCGAAGAGACCGCCGTGCTGTTGCGCTGTGATTCGCCCGAGCTGATCGAAGAAATTTTCGCCGCCGCGCGCGAACTCAAGACCCGCGTCTACGGCAACCGCATCGTACTCTTCGCGCCGCTCTATATCGGGAGCTATTGTGTCAACGATTGCGCCTATTGCGGGTTCCGTCGGTCCAACCCCGACAGCCTCCGCCGCACGCTGACCAAGCAGGAAGTCGTCGACCAGGCGACCGCGCTCGAGCAGGTCGGCCACAAGCGGCTGATTCTGGTCTGGGGCGAGCACCCGTGGTATACGCCCGAATCCGTCGCCGAGGTCGTCAAGACCATCTATGACGTCAAGAGCGACCCCCACGGTGAAATTCGCCGCGTGAACATCAACGCCGCACCGCTGGACGACGCGGGCTATCGCATCGTCAAGGAGTCCGGCATTGGGACGTATCAGATTTTCCAGGAAACCTATCACCACGAGACCTACGCCAAGGTTCACCCCAAGAACACCCAGAAGGGCGACTACCTCTGGCGGCTTGACGGGCTGTCTCGTGCGTTTGAAGCTGGCCTCGACGACGTCGGAATCGGCGCGCTGTTTGGCCTGGCGGATTGGAAATTCGACACCCTTGCGCTGGTCGCCCACGCCGTGCACCTGGAAAAAACCTATGGCTGCGGGCCGCACACCATCAGCTTCCCGCGCATGCAGGACGCGTCTGGGCTGGACCTCGAAACGTTCCGCCTTGTCAGCGATGACGACTTCAAACGGATCGTCGCGATTCTGCGTCTCGCCGTGCCGTACACCGGCCTGATTCTGACCGCGCGAGAAAGTCCCGAACTGCGCCGCGAGGTCATGGCGTTCGGCGTCAGCCAGATCGACGCCGGCAGCCGCATCGAACTCGGCGGCTATACGGAGGTCGGCGACTCGCAGGTCCAGGTCGTCGAGAAGGAACAGTTCAAGCTCGGCGACATTCGCAGCCTCGACGAGGTCGTTCGCGAGCTGCTCACCGACGGGTACGTCCCGAGCTGGTGCACGAGCTGCTATCGCCTCGGCCGGACGGGCGAGCACTTCATGGAGTTTGCCGTGCCGGGCTTTATCAAGCGCTATTGCACACCCAACGCGCTGACGACGTTGCAGGAATACCTCATCGACTATGCCAGTGACGAAACCATCGCAGTCGGCAACGGCCTGATCGATAAGGAGATCCAAGCCATGCCCGAGAGCGAGCAGAAAACCACGCTACTCACCCGCATGGCCGAGATCCGCGACACTCCCAAACGCGACCTCTATTTTTAGAAAGCAATATTACACAGTGACATGACCTGCGGGGGTGGCCTTTATGGCTACCCTTTTTTGATGTGTTTGTGAAAAGTAGTTGATTATATTTCGTAATCGCGATAGTCTGGAATATGGAGTAAAGGGTTCTTTGAATAATAGCGTTTCGACTTTGAGTATTGTATAATGCGGTCA
>JABGPZ010000104.1 GCA_018644725.1 Phycisphaerales bacterium | reverse complement strand
ACCGCATTATACAATACTCAAAGTCGAAACGCTATTATTCAAAGAACCCTATAGTAGGGCAACCTGTACTATAAGGATGGGATTATGAAACAGAGATCACTCTATACAACTGGTTTGCTCGTCGCTCTCGTGTGCCTCGGTGGCTGCACGAAGGACGACTGGACCATGTTTGGCGAATCGGACTCGGACCGTGAAATCCGCAAGACTCGACGTGATGCGGATATCCACGAACACATGACCGAAGCCCAGGGCAAATACTCCACGGGCAACTATGACGCGGCACTCGAGGAACTCGTCAAAGCCCTGCGTCTGAACCCGCGCAACCCCGGTGCGCTGATGGCCTGCGGCGATGTCTTCCGCAAAAAAGGCGCATTGGCCAACACGACCGAAGGCAAAGTGGATAACTTCTCGCGCGCGAAAGTGCAGTACAATGCCGCGTGCAAATCCGACCCCTACAGCTTCCCCGCGCACTACAAACTCGGCATCACCTATCAGGCCCTCGCCGATCTCGCCAGCAGCATCACCGACGCGCACGACTATCTTCACGAAGCCGTCAAAACCTATGTCCGCGCAACAACGCTTGACGCCAAGAGCTTCGATGCACACCTCAACCTCGGCACGTGCTATTTCCAGCTCGACCACAAAGCGCTCGCCCTTCAGGCAACCCACCAGGCGATCAAACTCAACCCCACCAGCTACCAAGCATACACCAACTATGGCCTGATTGCCGAGTACATGGGCGATTATGACGCGGCGATTTCCGCGTACAAAACCTCCATCGAACTCGAATCCGATCAGCCGCGGATTCTGTTGAATCTCGCGTCGGCCTACATGCGCCAAGGCAAGTTCCGCCTGGCCATGAATACGCTGCGCCACACGGTAAAAGTTCGCCCCAACGATGCTGAGGCCTGGCTGTATCTCGGCGTGTGCTGCTTCCGCCAGAAGTACTACACCGACGCGATCAATGCCTTCCAGAACGCGATCCGCAACAATCCGCGCATGCCAGGGGCCTATCGCGGCCTGGGCGTGATCTGCATGTACCAATACGTCTCCGACCGCACGCGAACCGACCTGCGCGACATGGCCCTCAAGGCGTGGGAATATTCCCTCCAGCTCGACCCCAACCAAAACGACCTGAAGGAATTGCTGGCCGTCTATCGCGCCGAAAAAGCCAAGCCCGCCGCTGTAGCCGACGCGAAAACCGCTCCGTCGAGTACGGGGACCTCCAGCTCGGAATCGACACCTGTACCCGCCGCGCCCGAGCCCGCAGCCGCCGAGGCTGTAGTGGTCGAGCCCGTCACCGTCGAACCGACGGACCCCGCCCAGCCGGTTGGCAGGCCCATCCAGTCGCCGCATCAACCCATTGGCCCCGTCACCCCCGTGGTGTCCCCCGAAACCCCCAACAACGATGGATGGGAATAGTACTTCAATATGACTTCTGCGTACCGCGTCAATCTGGATATCTATGACGGGCCGATGGACCTGCTTCTCTACCTCATCAAGCGCGATGAAGTGGACATTCAGGACATTTCCCTCACCCACATTACCAAGCAATATATTCACTACGTCGAGCTTCTCCAGGCCGTCGAGCCGAATCTCTCGGGCGAATTTCTCGTACTCGCTGCAACGCTGATGGAAATCAAAACGCGCATGCTGCTGCCCGTGGAAGAAATCGAATCCGATGACGAGGATGAACTGGGCCTCGATCCACGCGCCGATTTGATTCGCCAGCTGCTGCAATACAAAGCCTTCAAAGACGCCGCCAATGATCTGGGCGACCTCGCCGAGTCCCAAAGCCACCGCTTTCCGCGTCGGCCGGGCAAAGTCCATCTCGACGACACCGACGAAGTCGATCTCGACGACGTGCAAATCTGGGACCTCTACGACGCGTTCCAAAAAGTCCTCGACGCCATCGGCGCGCGCAACCAGTTCCAAACCGATATCATTTACGACGACACGCCGCTGTACCTCCACCAGGAGGACATCCTTGACCGCCTTGGTCGCGACGGCGACTTGACGTTCCGCCAAGTCTTCGAAGGGCGCACACGCCGCACCGAAGTCGTCGGCCTGTTCATCGCGACGCTGGAGTTGATGCGCCAACAAAAAGTATTCGTGCAACAGGACGAAGAGGCGGAAATCCATATCAAGCTCAATCCCAATCCCCCCACGGCCGAAGATCTCGCCGCAGTCGACAATCAAATCGACGAGCGCTTTGCCGCCGAGGCCGTCGACCAGGACATGCAGGCCCAAGCCGCCGCAGAAGCCGCTGCCAACGCAGCCGCCAAGGAAGACGTTCTCGACCTCGACGAGGACGAAGACGACGACGAGTCGTGGGAGGACGATGAGGAAGAATGGGACGAAGACGACGAACTCGACGAAGAATTTCGCCGCGTGATGAATGACAATGAACCCGCCAGTGCAACCGATGCGCCGGCAGCCAACGAAACAGACCCCACCGAACCGGAGATTTCCCATGACGATCAGTGATACCCTCGCCAAACTCGATATCCAGCTTCCCCCCGCACCCACGCCGGTCGGCTCCTATGTGGCCGCGACGACTTCGGGCAACACGGTCTACACCTCGGGCATGCTTCCGATCGTGGACGGTGCGCTCTGCTGCGCGGGGAAAATCCCCGGTGACGTGAGCGTCGAATGCGGCCAAACTGCTGCACGGCTCGCGGTGCTCAACGGCCTCGCCGCCATCGAAGCGGAAATCGGATCGCTGGACAACATCGAGAAAATCATCCGCATCAACGTCTTCGTCAACTCCTCAGCGGGCTTCTTTGACCAGGCCGCCATCGCCAACGGTGCGAGCAATACGCTCGTGGAAATCTTCGGCGACGCGGGCAAACACACTCGCTGCGCCGTCGGAATGGCCGAGCTGCCGCTGAACACTCCCGTCGAGCTCGACATCATTGCCGAGATCAAATAGAGCGCGCACTCTTAACTTATTCGTAGGTTCGGCCAGTCTTGCCCGCTGCGTATGCGGCCTTGGCTTCGGCGAACATATCCGTGCCACACTGGCTGGGATATTCCCCGAGAACACACCCGAGGCACAGTTCTTCGCGAGTTCGGCCAATGGCTTGTTCCAGGCCCGGCACGGTGAGATAGCGGAGCGAATCGAGGCCAAGATTCTCGGCCATCTTCGCGAGGGTCTCCTCGCTCGGCACACCCGCGTACCCTTCCTCAACCATCGCCGGCGCGAACAGCTCGCCCATCGTCGACATGTCGATTCCGTAGAAACACGGCGCGATAATCGGCGGACACGCCACACGGACATGGACCTCAGCCGCGCCACCAACAGTACGAATGTGCTCGACCAGCGCACGCATCGTCGTCGATCGGACAATCGAATCGTCCACGAGGAACACGCGTTTGCCCTTGAGAATGCTTGGGATGGGCGTATATTTGTTCTTCACGCTCGAGCCGCGCGTGTTGGCGCCTTGGATAAACGTGCGCCCGACATAGCGATTTCGCATCAGCCCTTCCATACACGGGATGCCCATGTGATAGGCAAAGCTGTCGGCCGAGGCCTTGGCGGTGTCCGGCACGGGGACGACAATCGAATTGCCGTCGTCGGTCGGAACGTCCTCGAGATCGGCGAGTTGTTTTCCGCTGTCGGCGCGGACCTGGTAGACGCTGCGGCCGTCCATCAAACTCGCGACGTTACTGAAATAGACCCACTCGAAAAAGCAGTGCGCGCGACGTTTGCATTCGGCATAGCGTTCGATCCGCATACCGTTTTCGTCAACGATGATGGCCTCGCCAGGGTTGAGGCATTTGACGTCGGTGAACCCGAGGTTGGTCAGTGCGACCGACTCGCTCGCCGCGCCGAAGACCTTGCCCTGGACGGCGTAGCTCAGCGGGCGCAGGCCCAGCGGGTCGCGGCTGACGAACATGCGGCCGAGGGCGTCGAGGAAGGTAATGTTGTATGCGCCGTCGAAGCTTTCGCTGAGCTGGGTGAGAACGTCTTTGAGGTCGGGCGCGCTGTCGCCGCGGAGGCGATAGCTCAGCTCGTGCATGATAATTTCGGTATCGGTGTCGAGCGTGAAGTGATAATCGCGCTTTTGGAGTAGCTTTTCGCGAAGCTGGCGATAGTTCGAAAGATTGCCGTTGAACGCAAAGCTGAACCATTTCCATCGTCGGCCATGGTGGCGCTCGAAGGGCTGGGCATAGCGCGCGTTCTCCTGGCCGCAGGTCGCATAGCGAACGTGACCGATGGCAGCACGGCCGGCGTATTTCTCGAGAATCGCCTCGTGTTTTGCCGGGTGAGACATGCGAAACGCCTCGGCGACATTTCCGATATCTTTAAACGTATCAAGGAGTTGCTGCCGATTGGGATCATAACTGCTCATCCCTGTCGCGAGCTGGCCACGGTTCTGGAGATTCAGCAGCATTCGCGGCATCAGGGGCGTGACATTCCCTCCGGAGAGCATCTCGCTCAGCGGGCCCTCGGGGGCCTGGGCCTGGTCCATATAGTACAAAGCCGCTACGCCACATTCATGTTGAAATTCGTCGCTCAAGGGTATCTCCAGTTGGGGGTGGTCCTGAACGAGAGATTATAGCGACTTGAGGCCAAAGTTTCAATTGCCGAGCAAATCGGTGCCCTTTCACAGTCCCACGAAAAAACCCGCCGGTGTGGGCGGGTTTTCTCTGGAACTTCCATGGCGGAAGATCGCGCCACTGTGGGCGGGATGTTGTCTACGCCGTGAGGGCGCAGGAGGAGGTGTCTATGGTGTGATACGGTAAGCCTGGCCGCGGAAGGCGACGAGCAGCTCTTCGCCCGCTTGCTGCGAGGCAAGGATGGCGTTTTCGCTGCGGGTGTTGGCGCGGGACAGCTTGAAGTATTCCTCGCTGTATTGCTTGACCGTCTTGATCTTCGATTCGTCCTTCTTGGGATCGAGGTGGGTCGCATTGGCGGCGATCCACACGCGGCCACGCTGATAGATCGCCTGATTCCCGACCTGGCGGAGGCCATTGACGCGTTCTTTCTTATTAGCCTCGTAGGAATCCAGATCTGCATTGCCCGTGATCAATCCATCTGCGGCACGTTTCATCTTCTTGCTGGCGGTCCAGCCAGGAGCGGCTTTGGCCACGGGGGCTGGCGTAGAGGCTTTGGCGTCATAGTTAAGGCTCTGGCGGGTCTTGGCAGCCATCTGGGCCCCCGCTCCGCTTTCTTCCTTGGCGAGGCTGCCTAACTTGCGACGCGCTTCGCTGGTAACTACCGCCGAGCGGGCGAGATTCACGCGGTCATCGGCGAGGAAGCTCGTATACGGCGTGAGGATGCCATATTCCTTCGAGAGCTTCACGACCTCGGCCGTGAGTTCCTTGTTCTCGCCGTTGAGCTGAATCTGGTCCATCAGCCAGCCGATCCGTCGCGTCGCCCACAGCCGCGCGATGAATTCACCACGCGCGAGGGGCTTGATGGGATAGTTATATTTGAACGTGACGGTCTTTCCATTTGGCGCAGTGGCCGTGAGAGTCAAGATAGCGCTGTCTCTACTGTTCATGGGCACACTCTTATACCGCCCTGCCACGACGATCTGATCGCCGTCGTAGAGGTCACCGAGTTCGCGCGGGTACATTTCGCTGCACTTCATCGTATACGGCATGGACACCTTGAGGTTCGTCAGCAGCGGGTTGCGGATTTTGTTGTACATCGTGGTGACTTTGCGCTCGACGGGTTCGTTGGGCTTGACGTAGTCGCTGCGGCCTTTGTAGTCAATCGCAAGCTTGTCGAGGAGTTTGACGTTTACGTCGTAGCCGACACCAAAAACGAACATGCGCTGCTTGGTGTCTTTGGACGCGGCGGCGATGTGCTTGATGATTTCGGTTTGGTCGGTCTTGCCCACGGTCGGCAGGCCGTCGGTGAGGAAGATGACATACTTCGGCCGGGTCGCCTCGGGGTCGAACTGTTTGCGGGCGATGGCGAGTGCTTCGGCGATGTTCGTGCCGCCGGAGGCCTGAATCTCGTCGATGGCATCGATGCCCTCTTTGATCATCTTCTCACTGGCGGGCTGAAGGGCCGTGAAGCTCGGCTCAATCGCATCGCTGTAGGGAATGATGTTGAACCGGTCCCCGGGGTTGAGACGCTTGAGGATATAGCTGGCGGCCTCGCAGGCCTGGCGGATCTTTTTGCCGCTCATCGAGCCGGACTTGTCCAGCACGAGGACGATGTCTTTCGCTGCGGCCTTGGCGCCGGTGGCGGGCTTGAAGTTCGGGCTGAGCATCATCAGAAAATGCCCTGCCTGCTTGGGGTCGGAATTGGGATAGAGCAGGATCGACGCGCCGACCTCGTCACCGGTGTCTTGATAATAGACGGTGAAATCGGTCAGCGGCATGACGTTTTTCGCTGTCCAGCTCGCGACGACATGCTCGGGCGCTTTTCGCTTGACGGTCAGGTCGTGGGTCGGCGAATAGACCATCGGCACGCGGCCTTGGCCTTTGATGTCAGCCGTGACGGTAACCGTCCCAATCGCCTTGGAATTGAGCTTGTCCACACCCAGCGGAAAGCCGACCTCAACGCAATTCGCGTCTTTCTTGCAGAGCGTCGTGTACGCGATTTGAATCTTCGCGGGCTTGCCCGGCAGCAGCGGAAACGCGCGGGTTTTGAACATGCCCATGCCGACATATTCCAGCAACGCAGGGTCTTTGCGGCGACGGACGATTTCTTCATAGGTCTTGCGCGCGGTCTTGGCATCGAGAAGCTGGCCGGCGAATTCCTTGCCGTCGACCATCAGCGTGAGATTCTTGATCGCGGCATTGTTGGGCACGGGGAACATCAGCTCGGCCTCAATCATGCCGCTGGCATTGTTGACGATCGTCTGGGTCGAGACAATCGAAGCGACCTGATGGCGAACCTTGATATCGACATCGTGGCTGGTGATCGACCACTTCACAACGGGCCGCGGCGGCGCGGGGTGCGGGCGAGGCGGGCGCGGCGGATGAATAACAATTTGGCCAAACAGCGATGCGGACGCGGCCAACACGATCAGGGCACTTGCGAAGCGTTTCATGGGATTCTCCTTTCACACGGACGCGGCGTGCGCCCTGTGTCTACCCTTCTGACGCGTATCGTCCTGAATGGTTCCCCCTTTTATAATTTTTCTTTTCGGGCAGCCCATGCAAACAGCGCGAACGCCCCACAGACACAAAAAAAGCGGACGACCCAAATTGGATCGCCCGCTGAAGTGGCGTTATGCCGGGTTGCGAATGCCTTACAGCTTCATGAGCAGTTCGGCGAGGTCCGCGGTGCGGTTCGAGTAGCCCCACTCGTTGTCGTACCACATGCCAACCTTGACAAGGTTGCCACCGATGACCTTGGTGACGCTTGCGTCAAAGATCGAGCTGGCGGGGTTGTGGACGATGTCGCTGGAGACGATGGGATCTTCGGTGTACTCGAGGATGCCCTTGAATTCGCCTTCGGCTGCGGCCTTGATGGTCGCGTGGATTTCTTCAACGGTGGTTTCCTTTTCGAGCACAACCGTGAGGTCGGTGATCGAGCCGGTCGGGATGGGAACGCGCAGTGCGCCACCGTCGAGCTTGCCGTTGAGGGCGGGGAGAACCTTACCCACTGCAACAGCCGCACCGGTGGTGGTGGGGATGATGTTGCAGGCACCAGCGCGAGCGCGGTGCAGGTCGCCAGCGACCTGGTCGAGGATCTTCTGGTCGTTGGTGTAGCCGTGGCAGGTGGTCATCAGGCCGTGGACGATGCCGAAGGCGTCGTTGAGGACCTTGGCAACCGGGGCCAGGGAGTTGGTGGTGCAGGACGCATTGGAGACAGCGACGCTGTCGGCGGTCAGCAGGTTGTCGTTGACACCCATGACGATGGTTTCGGCAGTGCCCGATGCGGGAGCCGAAATGATGACCTTCTTGGCGCCAGCAGCGATGTGGCTGTCGTAGCCGGGCTTGTCGTCGGTGGCGTTGGCGCGGAAGAAGCCGGTAGCTTCGATCACGACGTCCACACCGAGCTCGGCCCAGGGAAGGTCAGCAGGGTTGCGCTCAGCGCAAAGCTTGACGTTCTTGCCGTTGACGATCAGGGCGCTGTCGCCTGCTTCGATCGTGCCTTGGAAACGACCTTGGGTCGAGTCATACTTGGCGAGGTAGGCCAGGGTCTTCGCGTCGGCGAGGTCGTTGACCGCGACGATGTCGAAACGTTCGGGGGCTTCCGCCATGACGCGGAATACGAGACGACCGATGCGGCCGAAACCGTTGATTGCAACTTTAATTGCCATTATTGAACTCCTTAGTTCGGGTTAGGGAGAAGTTAGTAGCTTGTAGAATCCGCCCGGTCTTTCCGGGAGGACGAATAATTTATCGATCTTTATCGCCCGTGTCAATAAAAATCGATGGGGTTTTCAAGATTATAGGCCGGTTCATCCGCAACACTGCGTGGAAATCTCAATTTTCGCACTTTTCGCTTGAATTTCTCTCGATTTTCGACATGCTTAGAGATAACGAAATTGAACCCATTTTCCGTTTTCCCTTTCAGGAGAAGCCGATGAGCGAAACCACACCTGCGACCGTTGAATGCAAAGCCGCCCGCGACCCCCTGCTCCGCCTTGGATTTGCCACAATCATGCTCGTCGGGTTCGGACTCTATTGCGTCTACGATATCGCCAAGGGGACCTATCCCTACATGGCGATAGACAAAGATTTCAACACCTGGGCGACGTGGGCGTTCAACTTCTACGGCCAGTTTGTCTTCACCGCCGGCGGGCTGTTTTTCGCCTGGAAATTTTTCAAGGCCAAAGCCCGCGTGCTCGTCGCCGACGACGATGGCGTCGGCTATGTCGGCGGAACCAAGATCGCATGGTCGGCCGTGACGCAAATTGATCTCTCCAAATTCAAATCCAAGGAAATCATGGTCCTTCACACCGCCGACGATGAGATCACCCTTGACGGCTGGAAACTCGATAATTTCCGCGACCTCGTCGCCAAAGTCGAAGCCACCCTCCCCGACATCGAACGCACCGGCCTGTAAATCAACCGGGTAATTTTCGGCTACCATTCACTGGCGAGCTGGGTCGTAAAAAGTTCCGAAAAAATAACTGGTAGCCTCTTGACCTGCGACGAAAAATGGATATTATACACAGCCCCTTAGCGGGAACCGCGCACCGTTAGCTCAGTTGGTAGAGCAGCTGACTCTTAATCAGCGGGTCCAAGGTTCGAGTCCTTGACGGTGTATGAAAAAGCCCGACCATTTGGCCGGGCTTTTTTGTGGTTTCGTGCGGTTCAGGAGGCCGCCGGTTTGGTGATGCGACTATTCCTGAGTGGTTTTGTCTTTCGATTTGTTCTTTTTGGATTTCTTCTTCTTCGGGTCCGCGGGGGTCTTGCGGGGTTTGGCCGGATCGGGCCAATCCGGATCGGCCGTGCGGGCAGAATTCATCATCTCGATCGCCTTGGCGACGAGCTTGCGTTTTTTCTTGGCGAGGTTGGTGGTCTCACCGAGATCGTCTTTCAGATTGTACAGTTCCACCGCCTTGCCCGGGCCGGATCGCACGGCCTTGTAATCGCCCCAGCGGATCGCCTGTTTGCTGCCACTGCCTTCGTGCAGTTCCCAATAGAAATACTCGCGCTTGGGCGCGGGTCCGCCCTTGAGGAATTTCACCAGCGAATAGCCATCGGGTGTGAAGTCGGCCGGAATCTTCGCGCCGCCGAATTCGGCGAAGGTCGGAAGCAGGTCCCAGAACGCCCACGGCTCGTCGGTGACACGCCCTGCCTTGACAAAGCTTGGACCCCACGCAAACGCCGCCTGACGCAGTGCGCCTTCATACATGCTACGCTTATAACCGCGCAGTTTGCCGCCCATGGTCTGGTCGAACCGCTTGCCGATGGATGAGCTCGGCGAGAACGACGAGCCGTTGTCGCCAGCAAAGACGATCACTGTGTTGTCGGCGATGCCCTTGTCCTCCAGAAGCTTCACCAGCGCAGCCACATCCGAATCGATGCGCGTGACCATCGCGGCATAGGTCTTTTGATCCTTGGACCAGGGCTTGTCCTTGTAGATGCCCAGATCGTCGATCTCCAATTTGGTGTGCGGCAGCGTAATCGCGTAGAACAGGAAAAAGGGTTCGTCGGCATGGTTGCCGACCCACTTGAGGACGTCCTGCTGGATGAGTTCCTGCGCGTAGACCTTCTTGCCGGTTTTGTTTTCGGGGATCCCGAATCGTTTGTCGTCGTCGTAGAGGTAGGTCGGGAAATAGGTGTGCGCGTGGCGCTGGCAGTTGTAGCCGTAGAAGTGATCGATGCCATTTTTCAACGGGCTGCCGGAAGAATCGAACATCCCCATGCCCCACTTGCCCATCGTCGCGGTGGCATAGCCGGCCGACTTGAGGATCTTGCCGACGGTCACGGTGTTCGGCGGCAGAGGCCGCTGGCCTTCTTTGGGCTTCAGCTCGCGGTTGGCGCGCGTGGGGGAATTGCCCATGTGCAGGCCCGTGAAGAACGACGTCCGTGCCGGCGCGCAGACGCTCGTGCCGGTGTAGGCCGAGTGGTAGCGCGTGCCTTCGTTGCACAGGCGGTCGAGGTTCGGGGTCTGGATCAGCTTTTGGCCGTACACGCCCATGTCGCCCTGAGCGATGTCATCGGACAGGATGAAAATCAGGTTCGGCCGATCGCCGACCTTGCGTTTCGCGCTGGCGGTGGCGGCCGCACGCAAAGTGCTGCTCGCTGCCAACACAGCCACGCCGGTTGCGGTCAAAAATTCACGTCGTTTCATGAGGTCTCCTTCAATGAGATCGTGGGGGTTTCTCGAATATGGGTTGGATCCGAGCCAATGTAAGCATTTCTCGCCCCATATGCAAGACTAACGCGATATCGAGGCAGTCTATTGTCAAATAGTATAAAAAATCACACATCACTACTTCTGATTATGCCTTGACAACGTCGCGGCATGCTTATAGTATCGATTTTGGAGTTGGGTCATCACTGTTGTATTTTACGAAAGGAGTGGAGAATGACTGAATGGGTTATTGCGAAAAATGGTGAAAAACACGGTCCTTTTACCACCGAACAACTCAAAGAACTTGCGGCAACGGGTAAATTACTGTCTACAGACATGGTTTGGCGAGATGGGCTGGAGGGTTGGGCCAAAGCATCTATGCTCAAGGGGTTGGAGTTTTCTCAACCTGAAATACGGCAAGATAAGAAAATGCCAGATTCGATAGCAGATCCTAACGCGAGAAAAAGACAGCTTACGAATGCCAATCAAAACACTCGATCCGATAGCCCGGCAAAGAAATACTGGCAATTAGACTTGTTGATTTTATCGGGAATATTAGTGGGCTTTACCCTACTCTTGGGTTTTTCATATCTTTTATTTTGTCTGGATAGTAAGAGTCTCGCCTTTTCTATAGGAAAGCTACTTGGACAATCAATGATAGGCCTTTTAGTTGGAGTTTTCTTTATACGTCCCTATGACCTGCCCCTGTTTTATGTACCAGGCTAAGTGAGAGTCGGTTGCATGATTTCG
>JABGPZ010000002.1 GCA_018644725.1 Phycisphaerales bacterium | reverse complement strand
CGAGGACGCCCGAAGCGAGGGCGATGCCCTGGTCGCCGCCCTCTCGCGCTTTGCCCCGGAAGCCAGACACGTGGTCGATACCCTTCCCGACAACGTGCTGTTTCTCGGACTGGTCGGCCTCATCGTGCCACGGGCGCGCATCGTTTATTGCGTGCGCGATCCGTTGGATACCTGCGTCGCCGGCTATTTCAGCAAATACCCAATAGGCGCACAGCCGTACAGCTACGACCTGACGGAACTGGGCGCCTATTGCCGTCTGTACGGCGAACTGATGGACCACTGGAAGGCGGTTCTACCCAACCCCTTCCTCGAGGTGCGTTTCGAGGATCTGGCGGAACGGCGCCCGGAGACCCTGCGCGAAATCCTCGCCTTCTGTGGCATCGAGGACGACGGACCGCTACCCGAAATCGCGCCGCCGCCGCTGTTGGCGCGCTTTTCGGTGGAAAACTATGCCGACCACCTGGCACCTCTCCACGACGCCCTCGGCAGCGCGATTTAGACGCGGTCGGCCGCCGCCAATCCGGCGAACACGCGCTGCCTAGAGCGTCGTGCATTTAATCGGACGCATATCCGTCAGCTTTGAAGTAGTTCCAGCACTCTTCGGGCTCGAAGAGCGCGCAGATATCTCCGAGCGAGCGCCATAGGTCTTCGAAGGTCCGCGCGGCGGCGGCGCGCAGGTGGGCTTTGAGCTTCGAAAAAGCCTTTTCGATGGGGTTCAGATCGGGCGAGTACTGCGGCAGGAACAGGAACCATGCGCCGCGCTCTCTCAGGATTTCGGTGGCCTTGGTGCTTTTGTGCACCGAGAGATTGTCAAGAATGACGACATTACCGCGAGCCAGCGTCGGGGCCAATTGGGTGGCGATATAGGTGTCGAAGGCGACCCTGTTCATCGCACCCGGGATCACCCAAGGTGCGGTGAGGCCGTTACATCGCAGACCGGCAATGAATGTCTGCGTACCCCAGCGCCCAAATGGCGCACTGGCCCGAAGCCGCGTTCCACGCCGGCTGCGGCCTCTGAAGCGGGTCATCTTGGTGTTTACGGACGTCTCGTCGATAAAGATCAGGCGTGTCGGATCAAGTCGCATCCGGGGTTGGCGCCGGCAGATCCAGATCCGCCGCTTGTGCTTGATATCCTCGCGTCCGCACTCCGAGGCCATCAGCGTTTTTTTTATAAGAGAAACCAGCCCTGCACAGCTCCCGCGATAGAGAAGCCGGGTGCGCGCGCACACCACGCTCGGCTTCAAGGATATCCGAAAGCTCGGGCATCGTGATATCGGGGCGCTCATCCACCCGCCCGATCAGAAAGTCCATATGGAGCGACAGCTTGCCGCCCCCAGGTGGACGACCTTGCCGGGCCGGCGCCGCCGAACCCGTCGCCTCATGACGTGATACCAGCTTCACCGCAAAACTCGGGCTCACGTCATATCGCGCAGCCGCCTCGCGACGGGAGTGACCGGCATCAACAAAGGAAACAACCCGCTCGCGCAGGTCCAGTGAATAGCTCTTGCCCATGATCCACCTCCAAATATGGTGAATCACATTTCAGGCTATTTGGGAATCCCCTTGTTGATTCCGATTTCTCACACGACGCTCTAACGGACCAGCGCTGCAGACGGAAAACTAGATCTTGCCCTTCCACGGCACCAGCATTCGTTCCATCATGCGCATCAGGGAGTCGAAGAAAAAGGCGACCATCCCGATCACGACAATTCCGAGGAAAACGATGTCGGTGGCGAGAAAGCGTGCCGCGTTCAGGACCATCACGCCGATTCCGGCCTTCGCCGCGACCATTTCGGCGGCCACCAGGGTAGTCCATCCGAAGGCGATGGCGATTCTCATGCCGGTCAGGATTTCGGGCAACGCCGCCTTCAGGACCACGTGCCAGACG
>JABGPZ010000048.1 GCA_018644725.1 Phycisphaerales bacterium | reverse complement strand
CGACCCTGATGGCAAAGTGGTCTATCAGAGCGAATTTGTCGCGGTCGACCCCAAGGAGGACTCCACCAAGCAGTTCAGCGTCACCGGCCTTACGCCGGGCACGAACTACGCTGTCCGCCTGGACGCGCGCAAGCCCGGAGGCACTTTGGTGTTTGCCGCGCAGAGCGGCTCGTTCGCCAGCGCGCCGGACCCCACCGCCGTCAAGCCGATCACGTTTGTCGCGGTCACTGGCCAGCGCTACGACACCATCGACACGCCGCAAGGGCCGCTCAGCTACAAAAGCATGGCCGCGCTCAAGCCGGACTTTTTCGTCCACACCGGCGACATCCTTTACTACGACAAGCCCCACCCGTTTGTCAAATGCGCCGCCTCCGCGCGGTTCAAATGGAACCGCATGTACGGCCTCGAGCACATCCGCGCGATGCACACCGTCGTGCCGTGCTACATGGAAAAGGACGACCACGAAACGCTGCAGAACGACTGCGACCCGTGGAGCAAATCGCAGATGGGCAGCTTGACGTTTGCGCGCGGGCTGGAACTGTTCCGCGAGCAGGTGCCGATGGGCGAGAAAACCTACCGCACCTATCGCTGGGGCAAGGATCTGCAAATCTGGCTGCTCGAAGGGCGCGATTTTCGCTCGAAGAACGCGGCCAAGGACGGCCCGGACAAGACGATCCTCGGCAAAGAGCAGAAGGAGTGGCTGACGAAAACGCTGGCCGAGTCCGATGCAACGTTCAAGGTTGTCATTTCGCCGACGCCGATCGTCGGGCCCGACCGCGCAAGCGGCAAGAACGACAACCACGCCAACAAAGGCTTCACGCACGAGGGCAATTGGCTGCGCGAGTTGATCGGAAAAACCAAGGATTGTTACATCGTCTGCGGTGATCGCCACTGGCAGTATGCGTCGGTGGACAAAAAATCGGGCGCACGTGAATTTTGTACCGGGCCGATTTCCGACAAGCACGCTGGCGGGTTTTCCCAGAAGCATAAATCGAAGATGCACCGCTATCTCGCGATCAAGGGCGGGTTCCTCAAGGTCGAAGTTCGTCGCGACGACAAAGCCAATCCGTCGATTTCGTTCGTACACTGCGCACCCGACGGCAAAGAGCTCAACCGCATTACCAAGCCGGCCGCAAAGTAACTATCCGCCGATGACGGTGGTGGCCGAGTCGCCGGGAATCACCGGCAGGCCGCAGCGGGTCAGCTCGCGCAGATAGAGGATGCGCGGTTTGCCCTGGGCGATGTCCACGATGGCTTCGAGCGCGCAGAATTGCCCGCTCGGGCGGTGATAGCCGACGCTGCGGATGCGGAATTGCAGGCTGCGCCCGGTGATGCGGCCGGAGAGATCGCGGAAGTCTTCCTTCGTCATTACGCCTTCGCCGACCAGCCATGCCGCGGAATTTTTCTGTGCCGGGTCGAGCGTTCTGCGCGCGGCGACGATTTTTGCGGCGAGTTCTTCGCCGATGTCCGCGATGGCGGCGAGGATGTCTTCGGGCGCGGTGTTGATGTTGATGCGCCCGGGGAGCGGCCGCTTGCCCGTGCTGGGAGAGACCGAGAGCAGGTCGAGCACCATCGGCAATTCGTCTGCTCCCACGCCGGAGGATTGGCCCTGGTATTCGAGGTCGTAGAGCATGACGGGGTGGCTGAAGCGGATGTTGCGCCCGCGGACGAAGCGGATGAATTCGATCGTCTCGGCCGGGAGGTCGGTGTCGTCGAGCTTGGCGAGGTCCTGGGAGCTGCCGTTGATGTTGATCCGTGGCTTGCCCGCGTTGTTGGTGTCGCGGTCCCAGCTCACGACCGTGAATTTCGAGAGCAGGCCGCGCTGGAGAACACCGTCGGCATTGTCGGGCGGGAAGGTTTCGTCGCCGTCATTTTCGTTGGGCTCGAGCGTGCCATTGAAGTTTGCATCTTCGCCCCAGAGCGTCGGCGCGTCGAACCCTGCGACCAGCAGCAGCTCTTCCACGGTCAGCAGTTGATCGTTTTTGGCCTCGTGACCGACGGGAGTGCGCGAGAGATAGAACTGGCTTTCGGCCCCTTCGGGACGCTCTTCGTCGTCTTTGTCGATCCAGTCGATCAGGCAATCAATCTGCGCGGGCGAGAGCAAATTGCTCGCGAGCATCGTTTCGGCGTCGGTGGCCATCAGGTTGATTTTCGAGGCTTCGTCGATGATGCCGTAGCGAACTTCGTCTTCCTCGCCGGGCGCATAGACGGTGAAATACCACCCGCGCTCGATCTGGCCATCTTGCACGACAACGGGCTGGTCGGCGAGGCCTTCGGGATTGTCGAGCCATTGTCCCGCGTCGTCGGGATACATCATCCGCAGCGCGATGGCGCGGCGAATGCCGGACATGGCCGCCTGGCGCGCCTGAAGATTGTTCTTTTGGCCATGGCTGGCGGCGAGCGACGAGCGCGACAGCAGCTGAAGGCTCATCGTCACCAGCGCGAGCGCGGCGATAATCATCAGCGTAATCACCAGGATCACGCCGCAACGGGAGTGGGGTTGGCGGCGGCTCATCGTGTCCCTCCCAGGCCCGTGGTTTGTGTGCCAGCGGGCGCGGTGTTGGCGTTGGCGGGGAGATAGACGACGCGGCGGAACACTTCGTGAGGATAGTCGTCGTCCGCTTCGAGGAGCGCAACGAGCGCGGGTTTGAATCCCAGCGAAACTTCCACCGCGACGGGAATCGAGGCGGTGTCTTCCCATTCATCGAGCCACTCCTGACCGTCGAAATAGCGCAACCGTAGATAGCGAATGGACTCCGAAAGCAGCTGAACGGTGATGCGGTCTTCGGCGGCTTCGTCCTCATCGGCTTCGGCGGCTTGTTCTTCTTGGCGACGTGTGGCGGCTTCATAGCTGGACTCGCCCATTCCCTCTTCGCCGCGCGAGGGCTGGGAAGTGGACTCGCCGGTAACGATGCGTTCGAGGGTGCGTTCGATCCCGACGACGAGTTCGTCGCCCGTGGCTTCTTCGACGCGAAGGCGATAGCCAACCATGCGCAGGTCGGCTTCGGGGGTGGGTTTTTGCTCGCCGAGTTGCGCTTCGGCCCAGGCGCGTCGGGCGGGCAGGTCGATGCAGACCCACTCAGCCGCGTCGGGTTGGCCGCTCATGCCGACGTTGATTTTTTTGAGCGCGACTGCCGAGGTGAGATCGCGGCAGATCTGGTTCATCACCATGCGCATCACGCGAAGCTCTTCGAGTTCGTCCTGGACGAGGCGGCGATTTTTGGCCGAGGCGTGATAGAGCCCGAACATCATCGATGCGAGAATCGCCGTAAGCCCTAGCGCGAGCAGGACTTCCACCAAAGTGAAGGCGTGTTGTTTTCTGCGGCGGATCATAGCGCACCTCCCTTGGCCGGGTCGTCGGGGGCGGCGCCGTCTTCGTCAACCTCTTCGAGTTCGCCTTCGTCCTGGGCGGGCCACAGCGTGACCAGGCGCATCGCGACGCGCCCATTGGGGCTGCGGATGATGATGGTGAGCTGCTGCTCGGGCGGAAGTTCGGAGGAGGCGTCGAGATCTTCGGAGGAAATTTCCCACGACCAGTCCACGAAGGGGTCGTCCTCGTCGTCGGAAAATGCCAGCGGCGAATCGTCCAGCGAGGCCAGATCGATTTGCCCCATTTCCAGCTCGGAGAGAATGCTCATGGCGAGATTTTCGCCGTGGATATCTTGACGGACGAAGGTGGCTGCGTCGTGTGAGGCGCGCAAGGCCGAAAGGATCAGCGCGGCCGCGAGGACAAACAGCGACAGGCTGAGGACGACCTCGAGAAGGATCGCGCCACGACGGCGCGGAAAAGTTGGGGCGGGGCGCGTCATTGATCGTCCTCCCCCAAAGCGGATTCGATGGTGATGGTGGACGTGATTGCGTCGCAGGTCAGCAAGGCCCGGCGAGCGGGGAGCGCGGTGTGGCGGAGGGTGATTTCGCTCGCGTCGCAGCGGCCGTCGGGATAGAACACAATGGGGGCGAATGAGGCTTCGCTGGCGGGGCCGCCGAAGGTCGTGGCCGCGGCAATGGCGCTGTAGTTCAGGTCGAGGATGTTGATCGCGCTGTCGTCGCGCAGCGCCATCGAGGCGACGGCCACTCCCGGGCGAAGAATGTCCCGCGCCCAGCGGCGTTTGGTATAGGGCGAAAACGTTCCCGGTGCGGCGAGAGGTTCGGTTTCGACTTCGATTTTGAGCGCGGCGGATTCTTCGTCCCACGCCAGCCGAAAGCGCCGGCCTTGGAGAGCCGATTCGGCCATGGCCATCCGCATCGTCCCGGCGAGGGCCTCGGCGCTGTGGTCGAGTTCATCGCGCGGCGAGGTCATTAGCGAGGCCGATGCCAGCGTCGCCATCAAAACCACAAGCAGCCCCAGCACCAGAAGAACTTCAACCAGTGTAAACGCGTGGCCGGCAGGATGGCGAGACAAACGGTGCATGGAGAAATCCTAGCATACCCCGGACGAAAAAGCCATGAGCGCGATGGTTCCTTTTTGGGATTGGTCGCCTTGGACGAGTGCGCACCGATGGCCGTCAATGCAATCGCGGCCTAGGCCACGCAACAGGGAACGAGCTTGAGGCGAATTTCCGGCTCCGGTCGAGGGGCCGACGTGCTAGACGTCGGTTTCGATTTTGGGAGCGGCGGCAGCCTCTTCGGCCGGGGCGGCGGTTCCGGGTGCGCCTTGGGATTCGAGGTGCTTCATCATTTCCACAAACGCCATCTGCAGGTCGCCGGTGATCTGCTTGAGGTGGGTGGCTTCTTCCTCGGAGAGGTTGCCTTCGGTCTTCTCGGTGAGGACCACGAGCGTGTCGATGAAGTATTTCGCGGCGGCGGGGTCGACGACCATTTTGCCACTGCCAGCGGGGTCTTGCATGCCCTGAAGGCTCATCATGGCCTGGGTACCGATCAGGTTGGCCAGCGCGGAGAACGACGCTTCGGGAATTTTTTGCTGCTCGGCGGCCTGGGCTTGCTGCTGCTCGACCTCTTCGGCGAGTTTCTGCTTTTCGGCCTGGGCTTGGGCTTTCCAGTCGTCGTCTACGATAATCTTGGAGTCGTCGGTCATGGGTCTTCCTTTTGGCCAAGAGGCCAGTGAATGTGACGTGAAGTTTGATTTTAGAGCGCGATATCATACCCGCCGGGCGGGAAATTGTCAAAGCGATGGTCGCATAAAAACGCCCACCAGAAACGGGTTCCGGCGGGCGAGGAGAAATTGCGGTGTGGCTATTTTTTGTGGCGCAGCGGCGCGCTTCGGCCTGTTTTTTTGTACTTGTTGAGGATGGCCGTAAGTTTGGCGACCTTTTTCGGCTGTTTTAGCCAGAGATTGTCATTTTCCTTCGGGTCGAGCTTGAGGTTGTAGAGCTGGCCTTTGGCACCTTTGGGGCGCAGGCTCGCGGGCCCTTTGCCGCTGAAGCCGCCCGAGCCGAGGCCACAGATCAGCTTCCAGCTGCCCTGGCGCAAGCAGAACATCCCGCCGCCGGAGTGGTGGACGATGGCTTCGCGGAGGGCGGGCTTGCCTGCATCGATGCCGACGGGTTTGCCGGTGAACAGGTCGAGGAGGTTGTGGGAATCCTGCGCGGTGGTGTCCGGCAGGGTATAGCCCGTGACGGCCGCGAGGGTCGCGATGAGGTCGACCGAGCTGATGGGCTCTTTGGAGGTTTTGCCCGCCGGCGTTTTGCCGGGCCAGACGACGATGAACGGCACGCGATGGCCGCCTTCCCATGCGTCAGACTTCAGGCCTCGCCAGTCGCCAGCGGGGATGTGCCCAGTTTTGTGGACCGTCATTTTGTTCCCGGCCATGTCGCCCGTGCCGAGTCTCGCGGGCGAGCCGTTGTCGGAGGTGAAAATGACAAGGGTGTTGTCGGCCTCGCCGGAGTCGGCGAGCGTCTTCATCAGTGTGCCGATGTGGTGGTCGATCTGGTGGATGAAGTCGCCATACCAGCCGGCTTTGGTCTTGCCCTGGAATTCCTTCGTCGGCGCGATGGGCGTGTGGGGCCCGGTCAGCGGCAGATAGAGGAAGAACGGTTTGTCTTTCTTCGCGGCTTCAGTTTTCACCCAGCTGTTGGCCTTGTTGAACAGGCCGGGCATGATTTGCGTCAGGTCCCAGCCCTTGATCATCGGCCCGGGGTGGCCGAACATCGTGTCGGGCTTGGCGAGGGTGGGAATGCCGACGGTGTGGTCGTTTTCGATGAAGCAGTACGGCGGGAAGTTCGGCACGGACGTTCCGAAGTAGTAGTCAAAGCCGCGCTCGTTGGGCCCTTCGAGAATCGGTTGGGTGAAGTCGTATGTCGCCGAATTTTTTTTGTCTTTAAAGACGGTTTTACCCTTTGGAGGCTTCGCGCCTTTCTTGAGCGGCGTGCGGATTCTCGACCAGTCCTCGCCGAGATGCCACTTGCCCACGCAGGCTGTCGAATAGCCGAGCGACTGGAACATCTTTCCCATCGTCAGGCGGTCTTTGGCGATCAGCGGCGAGTCCCATTCCCAGAGTACGGCTTTCTTCAGGCGTGTGCGCCAGCAATACCGGCCTGTGAGAATGCCATACCGCGTCGGCGTGCAGACGCTCGACGGCGAGTGCGCGTCGGTGAAACGCATGCCGGCGGTGGCGAGCGCGTCGATATTCGGCGTGGGAATCAGCGATTTGGCGTTGTAGCATTGCGGATCGCCAAAGCCCATATCGTCCACGAGAATCAAAATCACGTTGGGCTGTTTGCCGGCGGGTTTCTTATCCGTCGCGCAGCTGCCGCAATGGGCCAAGGCCGAGCCGCCAACCGTCAACGCTGCAGCGGAGAGGCCGCTCGCCTGCAAAAATCGTCTGCGATGCATCATATCAATTCTCCGGAATGAGGAACGGGAAAGCCGAGCATTTGTTATACAGGCCGCCGGGCCTTCTGTCAAACGAAGTGGCCGCGTGAAAATTGCTCAAACCCCTTGTGAGCGCGAAAGAAATGTGGAGCGAGCGAAGGCTGGAGAACTCTCAACTTGACAGTGCCACAAAAGCGTGGATAATGGGGAACCAGGCCAGCGAGGCCGCGACCAACCGACACTCTACCCTTCTTAAGGATCTCAATATGGACACCCCCAAACTCGAAACGTTCCCCAATCCCCACCCGAATCGCGAATATGTCATCAAGCACGTGCAGCCGGAGTTCACCAGCGTCTGCCCCGTCACCGGCCATCCCGATTTCGGCACGATTACGATGGAATATGTCGCCGGCGATCTGTGCGTCGAGCTCAAAAGCCTGAAATTTTACTATCAGAGCTACCGCAACGAGGGCGCGTTCTACGAAGACCTCATCAACCGCTTCATCGACGACTTTGTCGCGGCGCTGAACCCCAAGTGGCTCGAGATCACGGGCAAGTTCACCCCGCGCGGCGGCATGTACTCGGAAATTTCCGCGTCCCACGTCCGCGACGACATGATCGAAGACGACGGCTGCGACCACTAAAAAAACACAGGGCGCGAATGAAGCGCTTTTGTAGGGGCACCCCTTGTGGGTGCCCTTTTTTGGCTACCGCAAAAACGGGGGCCCGAACAAAAATAAAACTTGCGTTTGTGGAGAGTAATGGTAGAATGAAATTAACTAATACAAAGTAAACCATCTCGTGGAGATGCACGAGATGGTCAAATGAAGAACATTTTGAAAAGAATAGGATTAGCCATGGAAAATAACATCGAACGTGACGAGAAAAGCGTATTCAGTCTTATTCGCTATACATCGGAGGAGGGGGTGGAGTTTTGGGCAGCACGGCTATTTGGAAAACTTCTTGGTTATGCTGAATATAGAAATTTTTTGCCGGTTATAGATAAGGCGAAAACCGCTTGTAAGAATTCGGGCCATGACCCCGCCGAACATTTTGAAGTTTTTTCTGAAAGCGTTCAAATTGGATCTGGGGCATCGCGTGAAATGGATTCTATCGCATTGTCTCGGTATGCCTGCTATTTGGTGGTTCAAAATGCAGATCCGGCCAAACCGATTGTGGCGGAAGCGCAAACGTATTTTGCTGTCCAAACACGACGGCAAGAATTGAGTGACGAGGGGAAAGATTTTGTTGAATTACAAGAGGGAGAGAAGCGGATCCTTCTTCGTGACGAAGTAAAAAAACATAATAGCCAGTTGGTCGAAGCCGCCAAAGGGGCTGGGGTTAAAACAAATCTTGATTACGCCATTTTTCAAAACCACGGTTACAAAGGGCTCTACGGGGGGCTTGATGCCAAAGGGATTCATAGGAGAAAGGGCCTAAAAAGGAGTCAGAAAATTTTAGATCATATGGGTAGTACAGAGTTGGCAGCAAACTTATTTCGAGCAACACAGGCAGAAGAAAAGCTTCGCCGCGAAAAAATTCAGGGGAAGCAGAATGCTAATAAGGCGCATTATGAGGTTGGAAAAAAAGTTCGCGAGACAATTGAAGATATCGGTGGAACCATGCCCGAAGAATTGCCTGTGGCGGAAAGCATTAAAGTCTTGGAGCGGCAAAAAAAGAAAGAGCTTGAAAACCGTGGAGAGTGAATTTTTCAGCGCCCCTACGAATAGACAAAAGAAAAACGCTCGGGCAGATGCTCGAGCGTTTTTTT
Organism: Phycisphaerales bacterium; assembly: GCA_018644725.1. GTDB lineage: Bacteria > Planctomycetota > Phycisphaerae > SM23-33 > SM23-33 > JABGPZ01. The sequence goes on along the minus strand of JABGPZ010000048.1, from coordinate 56,677 downwards.
GTGGTTGGATTGTCAGGGGCGGTGGTGTCTACGTGGCTGTGTCGCGAGTACGCTCCACATTCCACGGCACCCCTTGTGTGGCGTGTTTACCAGGCCATGGCCGGTGCGCGTTTTCCGGTGACGAGGGCCTTGGCTTCGCCGACGAGGTAGAACGAGCCGGTGACGACGATGAGGTCTTCGCCGTGTGCGGCGCCCTTGGCGATGTCGACGGCTTCAGCGAGCGTGTCGGCGACCTGGGCGATGCGGCCATCGGACAACTCGGTATACAGCTCGGCGAGTTCCTTGGGGTCGCAGGCGCGCTTGGAGGTCGACGCGCGGGTGAAGATCACCTTGTCCGCGCCGGTGGCGATCTGCTTCATCATTCCCTGGATGTCCTTGTCGGTGTTGCAGCCAAAGACGAGAATCAGCGAGTCATAGGGCACCTGCTGGCCGATGGACCGGTGCAGCGAGGAGAGCGACGCGCCGTTGTGGGCCCCGTCGAGGAGAATGCGCGGGGCCTCGGAGACGAACTCCATCCGGCCGGGCATTTTCAACCGGAAGAGACCTTCGAGCGCCTTGGCGTCGTCGATTTCCATGCCGGTGGTTTTGAGGTGGTCCATCATCGCCAGCGCCAGGCCACAGTTGATCGCCTGGTGCTCGCCGAGGTGGGGCACGATGAGGTGTTCGAAGCGGCTGCGTTCGGTGTTGAAGCACAGGCGCGTGAGGCAGCCGCGTCGGCCGCGCTGGGACTCGATGCGGAAGCTGAAGGGGATGTCTACGCCCGTGACCGACAGCGGGGCCTTGGCCTTTTTGGCGGCGGCACGCAGAACGGCATCGGCTTCGGGAAGTTGTTCGACGCTGATCGCGGGGATGCCGGGCTTGATGATGCCCGCCTTCTCGGCCGTGATCTCTTCGAGCGTCGTGCCGAGCTGGTGCATGTGGTCCATCGAAATGCTCGTCAACCCACAGAGAATCGGCTTGATCACGTTCGTGCTGTCCAGGCGTCCGCCGAGACCCGTTTCGATGATCGCGATGTCAATGTCGTTTTCAGCAAAGTATGCGAAGGAAATCGCCGTGAAAATCTCGAAGAAGGTCGGCTTGTTGGGCGACATTTTCTCGATGATCGGCGCAAGGCCGGCGATTCGCCGCATCAGCTCTTTGCGCGGGATCATCTCCCCGTTGATGCTGATGCGTTCGCGAATGTCGTTGATGTGCGGCGAGGTATACAGGCCGATGCGGTAGCCGTTGCCACGGAGCATCGAAGACAGCATCATCGCCGTCGAGCCTTTGCCCTTGGTGCCCGCAATGTGAATCGCCTTGAGCGAGTTGTGCGGATTTCCCATCGCCTTAAGCAATGAGCGCATGCGGTCGAGGCTGAAGGTGTCGCGGTTGTACCGAACGCGGAGCATCTGCTCGTAGTCGGTTTGCGAGTACAAATATTTGAGCGCCGAATCGTAGCTGCGAATAGTGGATGCACAGCGGGGCTTGCCCTTTAAAGATTGGTTCGAAACCATCATGCCCTTTCTATTGTGATGCCGCGCGCGGCGGCGTAATCGCTTGATTTTGTTGCCCTTTTTGCCCTCGGACTAGTCCCGAAGTTCGCGCGAAGTGTACCACACAAAAGCGCGTTGTCAAGGGATACTTTTAGAAAGTGAACCTAACCGCTTTCTGCAAAAAGAGTTACAGTGCAAATCTTTTTTAGCCAACACCCTCAATACATCAAAACTGGAGACCTTTTAACAATTAGGGTATACAAGGGGTGGTATAAGAAAGGTCAAGCTATACAACATATAGGCTTGACCTCGGTTTGATGCTTGGGATTGCGCGACGGCCTATTTCAGCTCGTAGATGGAGAGGTTGCGGAAGTAGACCGGGCTTTTGCCGTGTTTGCCTTGCAGGCCGATGTAGCCCTTGGTTTCGAGTTCCGCTTTGGGGGTTTTCAGCCAGGGTGGGGGGTGTGTGCCATCGGGGTTTTTCTCGGCCAAGGTGTAGCGGCGCATGTCGAAGACGTTGACGACCTGGCCGTTGAGCACGACGGTGATGAGGTGGTCAACGCAGGAGATCGTATAGTGGTTCCACAGGCCCGGGCGCTTGACGAGCGATTTCGTCGCGGGCTGATGGCCAAAGATCGCCGCGCATTGCCAGCTCTTGTCGCTCTTGGCCCACTTGGGGGAGAAGTCGTCGGCGATTTGGATTTCCACGGAGTTGGGGACCCATCGTTCGCGGTCACTGCAATAGACGATCACGCCGGAGTTGGTTCCTTCGGCCGTCTTGAATTCCAGGTCCAGCACATAGTTGTCGTACGATTGTTTGGTCCAGATCACTTGATCCTGGTTGGCCGAGAGTACGCCCTCGGTCATGCTCCATATGCCGGTGGGAAATTTTGCACCCTTGAGCTCTTCGCCGAACAGCGGTTCCCAATTGGTTGCGTCGGGGTGGGCGGTCAGCGGCAGCGCGGGGGCATCGACGGTGGTGCAGGACGGGACAGCCGCGCACAGCGTGACGAGAAGAAGCAGATAGATCAGATTTCGCATGAGAACTCCTTTGAATGTTCGCGGGCCCGTGTCGGCCCGATGAGATTGCATTGTACAAACTCGCGGCTGGAATTGGAAATGTCTCGTGGCGCGGTCGCACAAAAAAACACGCCTGGGATGTGGGCGTGTTGATGGGGGTTGGTTGCGGATCGTGACGATCTCGCCCGATTTAGTGGACAGACAACGACCCCACGGCCTCGAGGGTTAGTCTGCGAGGCGGCAGGGTCGTTTTGGTTTGGCGGAGGTTACTCTGTGGCCGTTTCTTTCGCAGCGGCTTTGAGTTCATTCTGGAGCTGGCGGACATAGAGCAGCAGTACGAGGATGATTCCCAGCAGCGCCGGAATCATGAGCGGATAGTATTTCCCCATCCGGACATAGACGGGCTGGGCGGACGCGTCGGCATCGCCCGCGGCCTTGACGACAGCGACTTCCCCGGTGATTTTGGCTGCGGGGGCCACTTTGGCGGCGGCCTCTTTGCCGGCGTCTGCTTTGGCGGGGGCTTCGGCGCTGGCCAGCAGGGTGCTGGAGCCGATCGCGAGCAGCATGGCGAGGATCAGGGTTCGGGTGTGTTTCATCATTGAAAATCTCCTAGTTGGGGTATCAGTCGGAACCACGGTGTGCAACCATCCGTGCTGCACGGTTCGCGTCAAAGGGTTAGTTGATCCAGGTTGTGGGGGGTCGCTTGCGCGGGATGGCGCGTTTGTAGTCGACGGCTGGGTGGCCGAGGATTGTACACGTCAAAAGGCGTTGGCCAGCGGGCAGGTCGAGGAACGGCTCGACGGCCTTGGCGCGGGTTGTGGCATAGCCGATCATGCAGCTGCCGAGGCCCATCGCGTGGGCGGCGAGCATGAGGTATTGCTGGGCGGCGTCGGCGGTGTCTTTGGCGACGAGATTGCCCTTGGGGCCATAGCCGAAGATCACGCACGGTGCGTCGTAGAAGATTGGGAAGTGGCCCTTGGCGGAGGCGTTTGCGATGGCGGCCATTGACGGGCGGTTGGCGGTAAGCTCTCGCGCGAAGGCGGGCTTGGACAGGCCGATGAGTTTGCGGACCGGCCAGGAGAGAATCTTCGCGGCTTTTCCGAGCGAGGCGCACACGGCGCGGTCGATGGTGCGGATGGTGTCGCGATTGGTAACGATGACGAATCCGCGGCGTTGGGTGTTTTTGTCGCTCGGGGCGAGGGCGGCCGCGTCAAGAAGGTCTTCGAGCGTGGCGCGGTCGACGGATTGATCTGTAAAGATGCGGACACTGCGCTTGGTCGCGAGGAGCATTTGCGTGGCCTTGGGCGAGGGGGTGGGTTCGGTGATTTCCACGGCCGTCGCGCCAGCGAAATCGAGCTGGATCGCATCGGCCGCACAGACAGCATAACATTGGCCGCATTCGATGCACGCGTCCGGCGACACCACAGCCGCCACGCCGTCGTCGACTTTGATGTTGCGCTTAACGCACACATCGACACAGTCGCCGCAGCCGCCACACTTGTCCGATTGAATTTCGATCATGACTCGTCTCCTTGGCTCCCGCTTGCCACTATCTAAAAAATATACCATAACCCATTGTCAAAAAAAACCATTCAATCAAAAATTGCCGCGACGCAGCGCAAAGAAATTGACCCTGCAGGCCTGGCGGGCTATACTGAAATTCTGCATGTGGAGACATTTCCCAGGGAGACGATCATGATACAACGGCGACAGTGGATGATAGGATTTGGGATTTTGGCGACGGCGATGGCTGGCGTTTTCGCGACGGCGGAGCCGGCGGCGGAGTCGGTGGCCCCCGCCTCGAAACTGCCCGCACTGTCCGCAGATGCCCCGGCCGAAGTAGAGCCGAATTCTTTCATCGTCAAGGATGCGATTTACATTCCCTTTTCGTGCGAGGTGACATATATAGGCGACGGGGAGCATGTTATGCGAACGCTCCCGCCTGGCGGCGGATGGGAGACGCCTGCCGCGGACGAATCACTTCGTATAACAATCACGACGTTGGATCCAGGCTGGACGTGGAAGCGCATCGGTGCGGAAATAGGGCAATTGAAACGTCCCACTTTGACCCTGCCCGATTTGACGGTGAAGCAGATTGTGGAATTTACGAAGACCTGGACTGGCCAGGCCGAGCTGGATTGCAGCGAGCACTCCCTGTCCAATGCCGACCTCAAGCAACTTTCCCTTTGTAGTAAGATCTGTGGGCTGATTCTTTCAGACAATAGCACGGTCACGGATGCAGGCCTGGTGCACCTCAAATCGCTTCCAAACTTGAGGAGCCTTTCGTTGAGTACAATCAAAGGGGTCTCGGATGCGGGTCTGGCGCACCTCAAGTCGATCAAGACATTGGAATATCTGGGCTTGAGAGAAACGGCCATTACGGATGCGGGCCTCGCACTTCTCCGTGATATGGCAAATCTCAAAACCCTGAATCTCAACATGACGAAAGTCACCGATGCGGGCCTGGCGCACCTCAAATCGAGTAAGACGCTGGAGTCGCTGTGGGTGGGGGAAACGGCCATTACCGATGCGGGTCTGATTCACCTTGGCGAGATGGCGCATCTCAAATATTTGGATCTCACCAAAACGAAAATTACCGAGGCGGGGTTGGCGCACATTGCCAGCATTACAAAACTCGAAACGTTTCGGCTGGACAAAGCTTTGTATACGGATGCCTCGCTGGCCCTCCTCAAGGAATTGACAAATGTAACCGCACTGGATCTGGGGGGCTCCGCCGTGACCGATGCGGGGCTGTTTTACATCAAGGAATGGACAGCGCTCAAGCAATTGAACCTGCGCGAGACGAAGGTCACCGATGCGGGATTGGTTCATCTTGCCGGATTGAAAAACATTGAGGATTTGTCGTTGGGGGACTTCGTGACGCTAAAAGGGATCGCGCAGCTCAAGGGGCTGACGAAGCTGAGGAGATTGGTTGCGTATGAAATCGACGCCTCGGACACTGCGCTGGAGGCCTTGTCAGAGTTTTCGCAATTGCAGAGCTTTGCGATTAATTGGATCGTCGGGTTCAGGTCGGGCGGGGAGGCGGTAACCGATGCCGGGCTGGCACATTTGCGAAAGTTGACACACTTGAGGGAGCTGGATCTGGCATGGACCAGCGTGACCGAAGAAGGGCTTCGCCATATTGCGGGAATGACGGGCTTGCGAGAACTGTGTTTGGGGGATATCGAAATTACCGGTACGGGACTCAAGTATCTTCAAGGCATGACCAATCTCAAAACATTGGACCTCATGGGAGCAACAATCAGCGAGGACGACTTGCAAGCGTTAGGGACGATGACGCATCTGGAGGAGTTGGATCTGAGCGGCACCCCCGTAACCGATGCGGTGTTGTTTCACCTTAGGGCGCTCCGCTTGACCAGACTGTCGCTCTGGGACACGAAAGTTACAGATGAAGGGCTTGCATGTCTCGAGGAGATGGTGACTCTCGAGAGCCTGGACATAGGAGAGACGGCCATCACTGGCTCCGGGCTGGTCTACCTCAAGGGCCTTTCGCGACTCAAGAGCCTGGACTTGTCTGAAACCAAGATTACCGATGCGTCTTTGGCGCTTCTCAAGCCGATCAAAACGCTGGCCCGCTTGGACTTAGATCGGACCCCGATTACGGATGCGGGGCTGGCGCATCTTTGCGGGTTTCCGAACATGCAGTCCCTGCGCTTGCGCAAAACAAAAATCACGGATGCCGGACTCAAGCTTCTTTCGGGAATACGAAAGCTGGAAAGCCTGTATGTGTCGCAGACGGCGATCACGGATGCCGGGCTCAAGCATCTTTCGGGAATGCGAAAGCTGGAAAGCTTAGATGTGTCGCAGACGGCAATCACTTCCGCCGGGCTGAAGCACATCAAGGACGCTGCAGAGATACGGTATTTGGGCATTGCGAAAACCGCCGTGGACGACTCGTGCATTGCGACCCTCTTGCAGTTCAAAAAGATGGGCCGTCTGGAGCTGGGAAAATCCAATATCAGCGAAGAAGGGATCGAGCAAATTCGCAAAGCGTTGCCCGAAGTTAGCATCGGGACAAGTACCTTCATTCTGGACCTTGATGACGATGACGAGGACGTACCTGACGGGCTTTTTGACTTTGGCGACGACGATGACGAAGACGATGAGGCTTTTTGACAACGGCGAGTAGCGCTTGGCCGCTCGAAGAACTCGCTTAGGCTTTTTTGACGAATTGGGACTTGAGCATCATCGCGCCGACGCCGGGAATTTTGCAGTCGATGTCGTGGTCGCCCTCGACGAGGCGGATGTTTTTGACCTTCGTGCCGATTTTGATGCGCGAGGCCGAGCCTTTGATGTTGAGGTCTTTGATGAGGATGACGGTGTCGCCATTTTCGAGGATCGCGCCGTTGGCGTCTTTGTAGACGGGTCCGGCGTCTTCGGCCGGGGCGGGAGCGTCGGCGGCGGGGTTCCACTCGTGGCCACACTCGGGGCAGACAAGAAACGTGCGGTCTTCATAGCAGTAATCGCAGTTGCACAGCGGGCAGTTGGGGATGTCGCTCATGGGACTCTTTCGGGGTCGGTGTGGGAAGTTGAATTTCGGGCGGGAAGTATAGCGAGTTTGCCCCGAAATGCAAACGAAATTGTTACTTTGATTTTCTTGCATGGGAGGGTTGCAGTGTTTTTTACAAGCCCGTCCTCTCGCTTGCGAGAGGTAGGGATAACAGAGGAAGAAGAAAACAAGGGCGAAAAATTTTTCGCCCCTACAACAAAGCAGACGCGACAAGTGGTGTTGCTATTGTTGGTCCGCGATCCAGCGCAGTGTGGCGTGGTTGGCTTTGGGGAAAGCGAAGGAGGCGAGGTCGGCCGGCGGAACCCAGCGGACTTCCGCGACATCGATGGCCTTGGCGCGGCGGCGGGAGGTTTTGCGCGCGAGAAAGGTGTGGAGCGTGATGCGGAAATGGCTGAAGGCGTGCTCGACGGTGGCGATGGGTTCGATGATTTCGATATCGAGGCCGACCTCTTCGGCCGTTTCTCTCGCGGCGGCGTCGGCGGGGGATTCGCCAGATTCGGCCTTGCCGCCGGGGAATTCCCACAGTCCTGCGAGCATGCCACCCTCTTTGCGTCGCGCGATCAGCACGCGCCCGCGGGAGTCCATCACGACGGCTGCGCCGATGGTGTAGTGTGGCGGTTTTTTCTTCGGCGCTTTTTTCGGCAGCGTCTCGGCCGTACCCGCAGCGAACCCCGCGCAGAGTTTCGACAGCGGACAGAGCTTGGGATCGTCCACGCAGCGTGGCGATTTGGGCGTGCAGACCATCGCGCCGAGTTCCATCATCGCCTGGTTGAAATCGCCCGGCCTCGTCGGCGAAAGCAGCCGTTCCGCACGGGCCCACAGTTCGTTGTTGACGGCCGAGGCGCGCGGGTCGCGGTCGTCGTTGCACAGCCGGGTGAGCACGCGAATGACGTTGCCGTCGAGCACCGCCTCGCGCCGGTTAAACGCGATGGACGCAATGGCCGCCGCCGTATATCGTCCGATGCCCGGCAGCGCGAGCAGGCTGCTTGCCGTCGTCGGCAGCGCGCCGTCAAATTCGCTCACGACGAGCTTCGCCGCGTTGTGCAGATTCCGGCAGCGGCTGTAATAGCCCAGCCCTTCCCACAGCTTCAGCGCATCGTCCAGCGGGGCCGCCGCGAGGGTTTCCACGGCGGGAAACGCGGCCATCCACCGATTGAAATAGTCCGTTGCCGCCGCCACGCGCGTCTGCTGGAGCATGATCTCGCTCACCCAAATCGCATACGGATCGCGGCTGTCGCGCCAGGGCATCTGCCGCTGATGCGTGTCATACCATTTCAGCAGTCGCCGCCGCAATTGGCGGATCGCGTTGTTGTCGAGGTGGTCCATTGCCACAGTATAGCGGATTTGCGGGCGATTTCCCAAAACGACCTTGACGGAGACATGTTAGCATGCTACCATCTTTCCCCCAAACGACACCTCACCCACCTCTTGTTAGGAGAGCCTCATGGCACACTGGACCCTCTTATTGACGTTGCTGATCACTGGTTTGGCGATTGCGCTTCCCGCATCGGCCGCGCCCGACTGGGAAAACGAGCTCATGCTGCAGAAAAATCGTCTTCCTGCCCGCGCGACCTTCATGCCCTATCCCAATGCCGCGACGGCGGTCAAGTCGCTCGATTCCGGCGAGTACAAAACGTCGCCCTATTACCAGACCCTCACCGGCAAGTGGAAGTTCAATTTCTCGCCCGACCCCGCGTCGCGCCCGAAAGAATTCTACAAGGCCGGCTATGACGTGAGCGCCTGGACCGACATCGACATCCCGTGCAACTGGCAGGTGTGGGGCTACCACAACAAGAAAAATTGGGACATCCCGATCTACTGCAACCACCCCTACTCGTTCAAGAAGAACCCGCCGTTCGTGACGGGCGAGCCGCCGAAGGACTGGCCGATGTTTAAGCATCGCAACCCCGTCGGCAGCCATGTCCGCGAATTCACCGTGCCCGAGAGCTGGGATGGCCGCAAGATTACGCTGCACTTCTCCGGCGCGGGCAGCGCGTACTATGTCTGGGTCAACGGCAAGGAAGTTGGCTACAACCAGGGCAGCCGCACCCCCGGCGAGTTCGACATCACCGACAAGCTCCAGGCCGGCAAGAACACTCTCGCCGTCGAAATTTACCGCTACTCCGACGGCAGCTATCTCGAGTGCCAGGACTTCTGGCGCCTCTCGGGGATCTTCCGCGACGTGTTCCTCGTCTCCGAAGCCCAAAACAGTGTCTACGATTTTGAGGTCAAGACCGACCTGCGTGACAACTACAAAACCGCGAACATTACGGTTGTTGCAACGGGTGGCGTCGAAGGTCTTTCGGCCGTCCTGCTCGACGCGGACAACAAGGAAGTCGCGACGCTTACTCCGGGTGAGGTCAGCGGGACCACCGCTACCTTCACCACGACTGTGAAGAACCCGATACTCTGGTCGGCGGAAACGCCCTACCTCTACAAGGTTCTTCTCACGCAGAAAACGGGCAGCGTCGCGAGCGATCTCGTCGGCGGCATTGCCAAAGAAGCGGGCGCGGGCGACGCGCTGGCCAGGGGGCTCGGCGATCTCGTCGGTTCCAAGGTCAAGGCCAAGGGCCTCGGCGGCGCGACGAAAACCGTTCAGGTCGTCGGTTGCACGGTCGGCATCCGCGAATCGAAGATTTACAAAGGCCAGCTGCTGGTCAACGGCCAGCCCGTGCTGCTCAAGGGCGTCAACCGCCACGAGCACGACGCCAAGCTCGGCCACGTCGTCACCAAGGAAATGATGGAAAAAGACGTGCTGCTGATGAAGGCCGCGAATGTCAATTCCGTGCGGACCTGCCACTATCCCTCCGACCCCTACTGGTACGACCTGTGCGACCGTTACGGCCTGTACGTCGTCGACGAAGCGAACATCGAATCCCACGGCATGGGCTATGGCGATGCATCGCTCGCGAAAAAACCCAGCTGGGGAAAAGCGCACATGGACCGCTTCGTGCGGATGGTCGAACGCGACAAGAACCACCCGGCCGTCATCATCTGGTCGTATGGCAACGAAGCGGGCGACGGCGTGAACTTCCAAGCCCTCGGCCGCTGGGTCCACAAGCGCGACCCCTCGCGCCCGACCCACTACGAACGCGCAGGCCAGCGCAACCACACCGACATCGTCTGCCCGATGTATGCCGGCATCGTCGGCATGGTGAGATACACCAATCAGATGGAAAAACTCGCGACCGAGCACGCTGCGGGCAAGAACAAGGGAACGCGCCTGCGTCCGATGATCCTCTGCGAATATGCCCACGCGATGGGCAACTCCATCGGCAACCTCGATGACTACTGGGACGCGATCCGCGCGGGGAAATATCTCCAGGGCGGCCACATCTGGGACTGGGTCGACCAGGGCCTGGAAAAACGCGTTGAAGCGACGGAGATTTCCGCACTGCCGTTGACGCTGAACAAGAAAGAATCCCTCGCGCTGAACTATAACGAATCCGTGGAAATCACCACGACGATTCAGTCCAACGGTAGCACGAACTTTAGCGACTATCAGCCGATCGTCACCAAGGGCGACCACCAGTATCTCTTGCGCGGCGATAAGGAAGGGTTCCACTTCTCGCTCTACCTGGTCAAGGGCGGCTGGAAGGCGGCCTCGGCCAAAGTGCCCGCCAGCTTTGCCGACGGCAAGCCCCACACCCTCAAGGCCGTGTGGGACGGCAAGACTGCCACGCTCTTCTTCGACGGCAAAGAACTCGTCAGCGAAAAAGTAAGCGGCAAGCTCAAAAGGGGCCCCGCCCGCGTTGGCATCGGCACGAACTCGGAAGTAACCAGCCGCGTGTTGGCCCAATGCAAATTGCTCAAGGTCGCAATCGGCGAAGCCGGCAAAGCGCCTGCGTTTGAGAAGGTCATCCCCGAGCCGAAGACCATCGTCCCCGGGCCGAACGCTCCGAAGACCTTCCTCGCCTATGGCGGCGACTTCGGAGACAAGCCCAACGACCAGAACTTCTGCTGCAACGGCGTGATCCTCCCCGACCGCACCCCCAACCCCCACTACTACCAAGTCCAAAAGACCTATCAGAACATCCACGTCAAACCGATTGCTCCCGAGACGGGCAAGTTCGAAATCTACAACGAGAACTTCTTCCGCAACCTCGACTACGTCGAATGTACGTGGACGACGAACTGGGGCGAAACCGGCACGATCGATCTTTCGGGCATTGGTCCAAAACAAAAGAAGATCGTCACCGTTCAGTCGAACCACTTAAAACCGCGCACGGAAGAAGGCAAACCAAAAGTTATTATTCCAGGATTCCTTCGCATCACCTTTGATTTCAAGCTGAAGAAACCAGATGGCAACCTTCCCGTTGGTTCACTGGTGGCGTGGGATCAAGTCGATGGCATTATGCCTGCCAACGGCCTCGGCTTTATGGGAACGGGAGGAGTGCGCCCCCGCAAAGCGACGGTTACTGAAGCCGACGAGACCATTGCCGTCGAGTTGAATGACAATTCCATGGTGGTCTGCAAAAAGACCGGCGAGTTGTTGGGCTTCAATGGCGTGACCTTTGCCAAGCCGATGCGGCCCAACTTCTGGAAGCCTGCCAACGACAACCAGATGCGCAATCGCTACACAGGCCGACTCGGCGCGTGGAAAAAAGCGTATGAGAAAGGCAGCCTCAAGAGCATTACGGTCAAGGAAGAGAAGACCTCCACGGTGGTTACTGCGATTCGCACTTTGGCCGTCGGCCAAAGCGAAGTGAAAATCGAGTATCGTCTCTCTCAAAAATCGGTGACCGTCGGAATGACCCTTACACCCAAGGGTAAGAACTTGCCCGATCTGCCGCGTTATGGCATGACCTGCGCGATTGCCAAAGAGAGCGTGGACACCGTCGCGTGGAGCGGCCGCGGCCCGCATGAAACCTATTGGGACCGCAAGTCCGGCGCCAAGCTCGGCGGGTACACGATGAAGCTGACCGATCCGACGTGGAACCACATGTATATCCGGCCCCAGCTTGTCGGCAACCGCACCGACGTCACGAGCTTTACGCTGTCTGGCAAAGGCAAGGGCCTGGACGTTTGGGGCTACGGTGCGCTGAGCTTCAGCGTCTATCCGTGGACGATTTCGGACATTGAAAACTCCAATCACACCCACGAGCTGATCGCGCGCACGCGTGAGTTCTACACCGTCAATATCGACGGCAAGGTCATGGGCGTCGGCGGTGACAATTCCTGGGGCGCCAAAACCCACAAGGAATACACACTGCCCGCGAACAAGACCTACACGGTGAAGTTCACCATCGGCGCGAGTGAATAGCCTCGCACCCACAACCACCAACGCCCGGCGGAATGGACTTCCCATTCTGTCGGGCTTTTTTATGTCGCGGGGCCAATAAACCGTTTTGAATTTCGTTTGGCTGGTGTACAATCAAGGGCTCGATATCCACTTCCCTTTTCAGGAGACTTCTGATGATTCAACGCCGAACGTTCCTCAAGAACGCCTCGCTGATGGCGGCCGCCGCCGCTGCCCCGCGTGCACTGGCCCATTGCGGCAGCTGCGAGCCGAAGCCCGCCAAGAAGCCCAACATCCTTTTCGTCCTCGTCGACGACTGGGGCTGGAAAGACGCGAGCTGCTATGGCAGCGAGTTCTACGAAACGCCCAACCTCGACAAGTTTGCCAAAGAGGCCGTGCGATTCACCGACGGCTACGCCGGCCACCCCGTCTGCAGCCCCACGCGTGCGGCGATCATGACCGGCAACAACCCTGTCCGCAAAGAAATCAACCTCCCGGACTGGATTGGAGCTCGCAGAGATCCGCGAGCGAAGATTCTCGTCCCGCCCAATGAAGACCAGCTTGCCCTCGCGCAGGTTACCGTGGCCGAGGCCCTCAAGGCCGCGGGCTATTCGACGTGGTTCTGCGGCAAGTGGCACCTCGGCGACAAAGGGTTCTTCCCGGAAGACCAAGGCTTCGATGTCAACCACGGCGGCCACCACAAAGGCTCGCCTCCCGGCGGCTACTACTCGCCCTACAACAACCCCAAGCTCCCCTCCGGGCCCAAGGGCGAATATCTCCCCGACCGGCTGACGGACGAAACGATCAAGCTCATCAAGGCCCAGCCGAAGGACAAGCCCTTCCTCGCCTATCATAGCTTCTACACCGTGCACACGCCCATCCAGGCCTGCAAGCGCCACATCAAGAAGTTCGAGGCCAAGCGCACGAAATATATCGCCGAGCTGACCGCGAAAAATGGCGGCAAGGCGCCGGCGAAGACCAAGCGCGAGATTTTCGGCACGACGCGCGTGGTTCAGGACAACGCGGCGTTTGCGTCGATGGTCTACGCCATGGACGAAAACCTTGGCCGACTCTTCAAGGCGCTCAAAGACGCTGGCCAATATGACAACACCATCATCTACATCACCGGCGACAACGGCACGCTTGCCACCACCGGCCGCAATAGCGGCGGGCCCAGCTCGGCCTATCCGCTTCGCGCGGGCAAGGGCTGGTGCTTCGAAGGCGGCATCCGCGTGCCGGTGATCATCCGTGACCCGCGCGCCAAGGCCAACGGCACGGTTTGCGAGGTTCCGGTCTACGCCGAAGATTACTACCCCACGATCATGGCCCAGGCTGGCCTGAAGAACCCCAAGGGCCAATGTCTCGACGGCGTGTCGCTGGCGGGCTTGCTCGACGGGAAGAAGGCCCTCGATCGCACCGAGCCGATGGTGTGGCACTATCCGCGCTATCACGGTTCGCTGCACGTTCCCTCCAGCGCGATTCGCGAAGGCGACTGGAAGCTCGTGGATAATTATCATCTTGGAAAACAGTTCCTGTTCAACCTCAAGGACGACATTGGCGAGACCAAGAATCTGGCCAAAACCAATCCTAAGAAGGCGGCCGAGCTTCACAAGACGCTTCACGACTACCTCAAGAAAATCGGCGCGGGCATGCCCACGAAGAACCCCGACTTCAAGCCCGGCGCGGACACAAAGAAACCGAAGAAAGACAAGAAGAAGAAATAGTCCCACAGTGCAGATGACCCCGCCCGGTAGAGCGCAAGCCCTGCTGGGCTTTTTTGTGGCTTTGGGGCTGGGAAACGGGGACAGTCCCTCTTTTTTCCAGGCATAAAAAAAGCGGCTCCTCGAAAGGAACCGCTGGTGGGTTTGTTGTGGCGGTTATGCGCCGTTGGAGAGGTTATCCGGCGTGGCGCCGTCGACTTCTTCGGGGTCGGCGAACTGGTCCTTGGAGAACTTGTTGAGCCCGGCGGCCTTTTCGAGTTCTTCCCAAGGCTTGGTCAGGTCGCCCATTTCCATGTTGTACCCATTGGCATTGGGGTTGGAGGGGCTGGTGCCGGGCATCGGGCCCATCAGGCGGTTCGCGGCAAAATAGGTCGAGATGCCCAGTGCGAGAATCGTAACGATCAGCAGGACGGTGTAGACCGTCGGCTGGGGCTTGACTTGGATTTCACGTTGTTCGGTCATATCGCAGCTCCTTACTGGTTGAGATCGCTGGCGACCTTGTCGCCCGCTTGAGGTGCGAGGACCTTGGTGATCAGAGTCCCAGCGGCGCTGCCGACACCGACTTGTTCTACACGCATCATTCCGACATAGGTGCTGCCGCGATAGACGATCAGTTCCATGCCTTTTTTGACGCCGTGTGCCGAACCCACGTTGATGCTGAGGAACACGTCCTTGGCGGCCGTGACGCTCGCGGAGATGGGTTTGTCGGGCCTGGGAGCGGCCTTGGCATCTTCTGTGCCGCCGCCCTTGAGGGCTTCTTGTAGTTTGCGGTTGAGTTCGATGATCTGTGCCTCGAGGTCGGCTGCGTTTTCACGATAGACCTTGATGGCCTTTTCGAGACGGGCGCAGGCGGCCTTGGATTCGCGCAGAGCGGCGGCCAGGTCGATCATTGCAGCTTGTTGCTTGCTCTGGGTCTGCCGGCTGGCGTGGAGCTGCGCTTCGAGGGCCTTGTTGTTGTCCACTTGCGTAGCCAGTGAAGCGGCCATCTTCGTCTGTTCAGCAACGATGGAGGCCAGCACTTTCTTTTCCGCCTGATACTCCGCCGTTACCGACGTAATCTTGGAGTTGAGGCGCGTGATCGTACTCAGGTCTTTCGCCCGGGAACTGCGCGCGGTATCGACGCTTTGCTTGGCTTCCGCTCGGAGGGCTCCGATCGTTTCGGCGCGGCCTTGGGCGAGCGTCTTCAGCAAGCCGTATTCAGCTTTCTGCTTTTCGAAGAGCGACCGGTAGTTTTCCGGAACCGTCGCCATGTTGATAAACACGGGAGCAGCGACCATTGATGCCAGTGCGACCACCACGATGCAGATTTTTGTAAGGATATTCAACGCCCATCTCCTTCAGATTAGAGGGTTCCGATTGTCCGGCGAGAAGTTATACCTCCCCCGGAGTTTTATCAATATACTTTCTTCGGAAAGCGCTTGCAAGTCAAGCAAATTCCAGAAGATGTTTTCTTTTTTAGCGTTTTGGAAATGCTATTTCCAGTCGGTGTCGCCAGCGCCTGCAGTGTGCAGTTTGATCGGGGTGTCCGTTTTAGGAGTCACGTCCGCGACCGGGCGCGCCTTGGGCAGGGTCCGGGTCGGCTGGGGGGACCATGTCACGGGGGCGGCGAGGGTCTTGGGCCTGGGCAACGGCAAGCTGCGCGGGCCGAGAATCGTAAGGGTCGCTTCCGCTGCCATCACCGTCACGGCCGGGTCGGTATTCAGAAGCTTGGGCGCGAGGATGTCCAGCGCACGCTTTTGGCCGATCCAGCCCAGGCTGCGGGCGGCGAGTTGTTGCAACGAGGAGACATCGTGATGCTTGGGCGCAGCGCCATCGTTAGAGAATTCGAGGAACAGTGCTTTGGGGCTGTTCAGCGCCCGAGCACAGTCTTGGTACATGGCTTCGGTAATGGTGCTTTTGTCGCCCAGCAGGCCCAGTGCGCCCGCGGCGGCAATGCGAATGCGAGGCCGATTGGTCTTGGAAGTCAGGCGACGGGCAATGGTTGTGGCATTGGGGGTCCGCAGGCGAGCGATCGAGGGAATCGCCACCAAGCGCATGTCGAGGTAGAGCGCATGCGCGTACGATTCGAGAACCTGTTTCGCGCGGCGGTCGCCGAGGCGGGCAAGCGCTTCGGTCATGCTCAGGCGTGCGGCGGGGTGTTCTTCGCTGGCGAGCAGGCCGTGGAGAAGTTTGCGCGCGGTGGGGTGTTTCATCAGGCCCATGGCGCGGGCGGCTTCGGCGCGGCCTTGGGGGAAGTCTTCGTCCGACTCACCCGAGACCAAAAAGCCCAGCATCGGTGCAAATCGGGTGTGGTCCATCTGGCTCAGGGCGTAAATGCACGCGCAGACCACGCGCACGTCGGTGGCGGGGTCTTCGACGAGTTGGATCAATCGAGCCTTGGCGGAGGTGATTTTGTTTTTGCCGCAGGCCATGGCCGAGGCAAAGCGCACGAGGGTGGCCTGGTCGTTGAGACCTTGGATGAGTGCGCTGGAATAGGTTTTGCCGAAGACGTTGGAAATCGCTTCGATGGCGTAAGAGCGGACGTAGGGGTTTCGGTCGCTGGCGGCCGCGAGAAGGGCTGCGCGCGCGTCGACATAGGCCTTGTCCAGATTGACGGTGCAGGCGTCGGGATCGGGCTTTTCCTCTTCCTGGCCAAAGCCGAGTGAAGGGGTGTTGATCTTGGCCAGATCGCAGCCCAGAATCACCGTAGAGGCGACGAGGGCGAGCAACAGGCATAGGGAGTGTTGTATCTTCATATAATCAGTTCCGACTGTTTCGAGAGAGAAGGACTGGGATCAGTGCCAGCAGTAGGCATCCACCCGTCACTGCCAAGGCGAACCATTCGCCCCATCGCAGGTACAGCGTTGTTGTTCCCCCTGGCGCGACGTGAAAGACCGCACGGAAAGGGGCTATCGTATTCTTTCGGCCAGCGGCGGCCGGATTCTTCATCATTTTTCGCACGTTGCCGCCGGGGTCGACCCAGCCGCTGATGCCGGTATTGACCGCGCGTACCACTGGCGTGCGCGTTTCCACCGCCCGAAAAACAGCCTGCGTGAAATGCAGCATGTGCTCGGGCGTTTGCTTTTGAGACTCGGGCGAGGCAGTATACACGAACCATCCATCATTGGAAAGATTAATTAGAATTTTTCCCTGGCCCGGTTTTCCCGCCAAAAGCAGCTCCCGACAGCGCCGTGCGAAGGTGCCCTCGAAGCAGACTGGCGTGTGCAATTCAGCGACGGCGGGAATGTCGTCGGGCTTTCGGAGGAGATAGGGCGTATCGCTGGGGCCGGGCTCGATCTGGACCATCGAGGGTGGGACGGCCTTTCGCATCAGCCGCCACAGCGACGTGAAGGAATATTTTCCGGGTACGCTTTCGCTGAACGGTACGAGCGCCCGCTTGGCATAGTGCCAGCCCCAGTCGCCGTCTGGGGTAAATTCGATCACGCCATTGCGATAAATCCACAGATCGTCTTGGTCGAGGGGCGTGGGGTTGCGGTGCCATGTGCTGCCGCCTGCGAGAACCGGGCAGTCCATCGCAACGGCGAGAACCTGCATGAGCGCGGCGCGGCCTTTGATGGTTTCGAAGACGAGGCTGAAGTTGGTTTCCATCGCGTAGTGGGCGGCGGCGGTTTTGATTGTGGAGAGGGATCGCAGCTCGGCTTTGATGGCGGAGGTCTCTGTGCTCCAAATCGGCCTCTGAAGGAAGCTCCACAACGTGGAGGCAGCCCGGGGGGAGAGTGCGTTGATTTGTTCGGGCTTGAGGTGGCGGAAGAGGAACACCTCGGTTGCCGCGCACCGATAGGCGGCCATGGGCTGGGGCCCCACGACGCGGGTCATCACCTCGCGGGTTTTTTCGATGGGCCATTTGAGGTCGCGAATGATTTTTCTCGCAAAGCAGCGCACCTCGGCGTCGGATGCGCGCGCAGGGTCGAAGGTTGCCGCTTCGCGGTTGAGTCCGGGCGGGATCATGGTCTCCGGCCAGACCACCACGTCGGGGCGGTCGGGGAGCAGGTCGAGCGTCAGGACAATATGACGGTCGAGATATTGGTCGGGCGTTGCGGACGGCTGCGAGAGCGATAGCGGGAAGACGTCCTGTACGACGCCGATGCCCACCAGGCCTCCTTCTACGGGGGAGTAGTTTGCTGCGCCCCGGCCAAAGCAGAGCAGAACGACAATCGCCAGGGCCGTGACGGCGGTGGAAATGACGGCGGGTCGTTTCGGCGCGGCGAGAACTTTTGTGCGCACCCAGTCGACGAGCAATCCGCTGGCGGCGGCGACGACAAAGCTCAGGCCGAGTGGGCCGGTGAATTCGACGATCTGGATCAGCCAGAGTTGCTGCCATTGGCTGTGGGCGAGGAAGAACCATTCAAACGAAAGCGGGCCCGCGCCGCGGAACAGTTCCATCGCGCACCAGAGGATTGGCAGCGCGAGGGTCATGGGTACCGGGCCTCGGGCGACGCGTCGAAGTGCCCACGCCAGTGCCAGTGGGCCAAGCGATTGGTGGAACGCCGCAAAGCCATACCCCACGCCCGTCGGCAAGATCAGCCACCACACACTCACCAGCCAAAACGCCACCCAACTCAGTCCGCCCAGTAACAGTGCGGCTTTGGTGCTACGCGCGAAGATCACGCCGCATGCCCACACACCCGGTGCGATCCACGCCAAGGGCCAGCATGCGACGGGCTCGAACGCGGCATAGAGCATCGCCATCGCGGCGAAACAAAGTCCCGCGACCTGTTTCCAATTCAGCAGGTCAAGCGGATGTGCGGCGTCGGGCGCTTTTTGCGCGGGTGTGCATTGTGGAGTCATCGCGGTTCCCTTTTGTCGATTGCCTGCGATTGTATCATCGTGGTTACGTTGTGGTTGCTTTTCGCGCCTTCGGCTATGCCAGTGACTTGAGGATGTCGAGGCCTTGGGCGAGTTTGTCCTCGGCCGTGGCGAAGCTGATGCGGAAGTGGGTATCTTTCGCGCTGAATACGCTACCGGGGATCACCAGCACGTTGTTGTCGATTGCGCGGGTGACGAATTCGGTCGCATTGCCGCCGGGAGCGGGCACGAACGCATAGAACGCGCCGCCGGGCTTGGCCAGGCCCCAGTCGCCGAGGGCATCGAACACCATGTCTCGCCGCCGCGCGAAGCTGGCGACGTGGTCGTCGATGGGGGTTTCCATCGCGACGGCTGCGGCCGCCTGGGCCATCGAGGGCGCGCAGACGAAGGTGTATTGCTGGAGCATGGTCATTTTTTCGAGGATCGCCGCCGGGCCAGTCGCCCAGCCTACACGCCAGCCGGTCATCGCGTGGGATTTGCTGAACCCGCGCAGCAGCAGCGTGTCTTCATAGTAGTTCGCGAAGCTGGCGAACTCGCCGTCGTAGCAGAAGTCGTTATAGATTTCGTCGCTGAGGACCAGCAGTTTGTGCTGGCGGCAGAGATCGGCGATGGCCTGTAGCTCGCTCGCGGGCATCACCGTGCCGGTCGGGTTCGAGGGCGTGTTGAGGATCACCATGCGGGTGCGGTCGGTGATGTGCGGCGCGATGCGCTCGGCCGTCAGCTGGAAATCGGGATAGGTGTCCACGAGTACGGGCACGCCGCCG
Organism: Phycisphaerales bacterium; assembly: GCA_018644725.1. Lineage (GTDB taxonomy): Bacteria > Planctomycetota > Phycisphaerae > SM23-33 > SM23-33 > JABGPZ01. The sequence continues at coordinate 37,124 of JABGPZ010000048.1, read as the reverse complement.
GCGAGGTGGATCAGATGGGTGTACATCACGAAGTAGGGATCGGCGATGACAACTTCGTCGCCGGGGTTGACCGTCGCCAGCACCGCCAGCAGCAACCCGCCGGACACGCCCGAGGTCACCAGCATCGGCCGGTCGGGTGCGTCGGTCCAGCCGAATTCGGTTTCGCAGCGCTTGACGATGGCTGCGCGAAGGTCGGCGGTACCTTGGGTCTGGGTGTATCGATTTTGCCCGGCCGCAATGGCGTCCATGGCGACCTGCTTGAGATTCTCGGGAACGTCAAAGTCCGGCTGGCCGATCGAAAGGTTGATCGGGTCTTTCATCTTGGCCGCGAGGTCGAACACCTTGCGAATGCCCGAGGCGTCGAGCTTGTCCATGCGGGATGCGATTTGATAGGTGTCCATGTCTGATTCCTATGAATGGGGGCGGCATAAAAAATGACCACGACAGGGAGTTCCTGTCGCGGCCAATGTTGTATCACAGTCTGCTCTGGGCTGCAAGCTCGGAGCGACAGAAGATTTACTCTTCGGTGGCTTCGTCGGTCTTCTCGGCCTTTTTCTTCTTGCCGCCAGCCTTGGGGCGGATGGTGCGCATCTTCGGCAGACCAAAGGCGCTCGCGTCGTCGGCTTCGGGGTTGAACGTGCCAGCATCGATCATCTTTTCGATGCGCTCGGCGCGGGTGAGAACGCTGCGACGGCCGGTGAGGCCACTCTTGACTTTCAGGCTTGCATCAATGGTCATGTTTATCTCTCCAAAAGCAGAATTATCTGGTGTCTATCAATCAGTCGAGACTCCTCCCGGAGTCATAAGGGCGAGAAGTATAGCACATTTCCTCACAATTGCAATAGGTTTTCCCTCTCTTTTTTATTCTCTCTCAGAATTGGCGGGCTGGGAGGAGAAGATCGAAACGGCTTGCGGTTTTGGTCTGTGAAAAGAATGGGCTGGAGATTTCGGGTCTCGCGGTTCTCGCAGGAGGGAAAAAGGGGACAGATGCCTGAAAATGAAAAGGGAAAGAGGCCAAAGGACGGCCGCCTCCATTTCTCGGGTTTGCGTTCTATTATGTAGTATGCAAAATCGACCTCCGGACGAACGGCCTTTGGGCCTCAATTCACACAAGCAAACAGAAACAATCTCATCGTGTTCATTCCATCTGTAGGGAAACCTGAGGTTCTATACAAAGCTTGATTCCTCCCGCCCAACAATTCCCCGCACGGCTCTATGAAAAACAAAAAAAGGGTTGACGAATCGGGGGTTTCGCGGTACAGTCTCCCACTGGTTTCTGCGGCCAATTTATGCGCAGAAATGGCATAATAGACAAAGATTTCCTGCTTTGCTGCTTAACGCGGTGCGCTTGGCGTATCCGTGGGATGTGGCATCGGGGCGAAAGGACCCTCATGGGCGACACGAAGTATGACAATCTGAGCCTTGCGGAATTGCGCAAGAAGATCGATGAGCTGGATCAGGACATTGTCCAGACCCTCAACGAACGCGCGAAGGTTGTCGTTTCCGTGGGCGCGGTCAAACAAAACGACGGCACGCCGATTTATGCGCCGGACCGTGAACATGCGGTGCTGAACCGCATTAATAGTCTGAACAAGGGCCCCCTGCCGGCAAAAACGCTTCAGGCGATCTACCGCGAATTGATGAGCGGCTCGTTCGCGCTCGAACGGCCCCAGCGCGTAGGCTTCCTCGGCCCCGAGGGCAGCTTCAGCCACATCGCATCGATGCGGAAATTTGGCGCGTCGGTCGAGCACATGCCCCTGCCAGACATCCGCGGCGTATTCGACGAAGTCCTCGCTGGGCACTGCGATTTGGGCATTGTCCCGATCGAAAATTCCCTCGGCGGCGGCGTGATCGACACGCTCGACAGCTTCATTGGCCGGCCGGTGCACATCATCGCCGAGGTCCTCGTCGAGATTCACCACAACCTGCTGGCGAACTGCCCGCCGGAAGACATTCGCTTCGTCGCGTCCAAGCCCGAAGTCTTCGCCCAGTGTCGCAACTGGCTGTCGACGGGCCTGTCCGGTGCAGAGCTGGTCCCCGTTGCATCGAGTGCCCGCGCGGCCGAGATGGCCTCCAACGAGTCCAACCTCGCTGCGATCGGTTCGGAAATGGCGGCGGAACTCTACAACCTCAAAATCGTCTTCCCCAACATCGAAGACAACGTCAACAACCAGACGCGCTTCATCGTGATCGCCAAAGATCCCGCCAATCGCACGGGCAAGGACAAAACCTCGGTTCTGTTCTCCACGAACCATCAGGTCGGCGCGTTGGCGGAAACGCTGAATATCTTCGCGCGGTGGGAAGTGAACCTCACGAACATCGGTTCGCGCCCGTCCCGGCGCGCGAATTGGGAATACTTCTTCTTCGCGGACTGCGAAGGGCACCGCGACAACGACAACCTTCGCGGCGCGATTGAAGAACTCCAAACCTTCTGCAAAGAACTGCTCATCCTCGGGAGCTATCCCCGCGCGATGGGAACCGTATAACTCTCGACAGCATATAACACACAACACACTTTCCCCATAGACAAAGGAATCTGAATCATGGCACGCAAAATTTTCATCGCTGGTAACTGGAAAATGAACACCACCCTCGAGTCGGGCGCAGCGCTCGTCGCGGGCCTCAAGGAAACCCTCGCGGGCATCGACACCGTCGAATTTGGCGCGTTTGTCCCCGCTTGCTACCTTGGCGCGACCGCGGCCAACGCCGCCGGCAGCAACTTCCAGGTTGGCGCACAGAACATGTACTTCGAGCCCAAGGGCGCGTTCACCGCTGAGATCTCTGGCGACATGATCAAAGATTGCGGCGCGACGATGGTCCTCCTCGGCCACAGCGAACGTCGTCACATCTTTGGTGAAACCGACGAACTGATCAACACCAAGGTCCAGAAGGCACTCGCCGACGGCCTGCAGGTGATCCTCGCGATTGGCGAGCTGCTCGAAGAGCGCAAAGCCGGCGAGACCAACGCCGTGAACGAACGCCAGCTCCGCAAGGGCCTCGCGGGCGTGACCGCTGAGCAGATGGCGACCATTACCATCGCGTATGAGCCCGTCTGGGCGATTGGCACCGGCGAAGTGGCGACCCCCGACCAGGCGCAGGAAGCCCACGCCTATGTGCGGAGCATTCTCGCGGACATGTTCGGCGCCGAAGTTGCTGACGCGACGCGCATCCAGTATGGCGGTTCGATGAACCCCGGCAACGTGGAAAACCTTCTCGCCCAGCCTGACGTCGACGGCGGCCTCATCGGTGGCGCGAGCCTCAAGGTCGAAGACTTCACCGCGCTGATCACAGCCGGCGTTGCCGAAGCGGCCAAGTAAGACACACATTCACGCTCCCTCGCGTCGCTGCGGCGTGGGGGAGACATCACTCTGATTTCAATCCTCTATAGATGGAGACACTGCAATGCTATCATTTCTCGGTATTCTGCTGGTGATCGTCAGCTTGCTTCTGATCGGCATCGTCCTGATCCAAAAGGGTCGCGGCGGCGGCCTGTCGGGCGCGTTCGGCGGCGGCAGCCAAGCCTTCGGCACTCGCACGGGCGACGCGCTGACCTGGGCGACAATCGTTCTGACGGTCCTGTTCCTCGGCCTGACGATTTCCATGACACTCGTTGCGCGCGCAAGCGTGCCGACGGGCGACGTTGCGCCAGTGACGGCCAAGATCGTCAGCGAAACCAAGGAGAAGTCTTCGGCCACGATCGAGCTGACCAGCTTGACCCTCGGCGCGAATATCTATTACACCAAGACCAAGACCCTCAACAAGGACGGGAAGAAAAACCCGCTCAAGGACCCCACCGAAAAGAGTGAGTCCTATGACCGCAAGAAGCGCGTGAAGCTCCAGACGGGCTACACGCTCAATGCGCGCGCGTTCCGCAAGCGCTGGGCCACGTCCGAGGCGACTGCGATTTCCTATCCCGTCGTGGTCGAGGCCGTCGAGGTCGAAACCGATGACGCCGAAGCAACCGAAACAACCAAAATTGTAGAAGCGGCGAAGGCCGAAGCTGCAAAGGGTGTGGAAGAGGTCAAGGCCGAAGCCGTCGAAGCAACGGAAGCGGCCGCGGACGCGACAAGCAACTAGTTTCCGCGCTGAGCGCGAAAAGGCATACTTATGATCAAGTCGATGACAGGCTTTGGCCGCGCGAGCGGCAATTGCGACGGTGTCGAGTTTACCATTGAGATCAAGTCGGTGAACAACCGCTATCTCAAAATCTCCCAGCGCATGGGGGAAATGGTCTCGGCGCTGGAAGCTCCCTGCGAACAGACTCTCCGCCGTCGGCTGACGCGCGGCAGTGTTTCGTTGGCGTTGCGGGTGACTCTCAGCGACGAGAAAAACGTCGCCGAGATCAACACCACCGCCCTCGAGCAGTACCTTCGCCAGTTGCGGGAGATCGAGTCGGACCCCAATCCGACCTACCGCATTGACCTCGCGACGTTGCTGCAGTTGCCGGGCGTGATGCGTTCGCCGGAGACGTCGGACGTGGCCGAGGCCATTGCGGCCTCCGTCGCCAAGACGCTCGACGAAGCCATCGACAACCTCATCGAGATGCGCGGCGTGGAGGGTACAGCCCTTGGCGAAGAGCTGACCGGACACATCGATCTGATCGAGTCGCACCTCGAGGCAATCGCCGCCCACGGCAACCAGATCGTTGATGCGTACTACGAACGTCTCTCGACGCGCGTCGCCGAGATGACCGAAAAAGCCCGCGTCGACATCGACCAGGACATCCTCGCCCGCGAGGTCGCCCTGATGGCCGAACGCAGCGACATCACCGAAGAACTCGTGCGCCTTAAGCAGCACCTCAAGGAATTCCGCCGCATGGTCAACTCCGACAAGGCCGTCGGGCGCAAGCTCGATTTCCTCGCACAGGAACTCCTCCGCGAAGCCAACACCATCGGCTCCAAGAGCGTCGACGTTGACATCGCCCAGCGCGTGGTCGACATCAAAGCCGCCATCGACCGCATCAAAGAACAAGCCGCCAACATCGAATGACGAACACCGCGAATCAATCCGGCAAGCTGTTGGTGGTGTCCGGGCCTTCGGGCGTGGGCAAGTCCACCGTCGACCGCGAAGTGATTGCCCGCAGCGAAGGCCGCGTCGTCTACAGCGTCTCGGCCACAACGCGTCAGCCGCGCGAGGGCGAGATCGATGGCCGCGATTACCACTTCGTTGGCCGTGAGGCGTTCGAGGCGATGATCGAGGCGGGCGAATTGCTGGAACATGCAGACGTCTTCGGCAACTACTATGGCACGCCGGCCGGGCCGGTGAACCAGGCGCGCGCCGAAGGAAAAACAGTCCTGCTGGAAATCGACATCCAAGGCGGCCTCGCCGTCGCAGACAAATGCCCCGGCGCAACATTCGTGCTGATCGCTCCTCCCTCCAAAGAGGAACTCGACGCGCGACTTACAGGCCGGGGCACCGAAGACCAAGAAACCCTCCAGCGGCGCCTCAGCAAGGCCCACTGGGAACTCGATACCGCCCGAACCTCGGGCGTCTACACCATTGAAATCATCAACGACGTCCTCGAAGACGCCATCGGCGCACTTCTCGAAGTCGCGTTGACCTAACACCTACACGATCCCTCTTCAGGAGACCCTACTCATGATCGAAGCCCTTAAAAGCGAAGAAATTATTCACAAAGTTGGCGGCAAGTTCAAACTGACCGCGCTGATCCAACGTCGTCTCGGCGAAATCCTCCAGGGCGCCAAGCCCCTCGTGGAGCGCGAACCGGGCATGACCCGTATCGAACTCGTCATCGAAGAGATCTTGCAGGACAAGATTTCCATCGACTATGACGCGTCGGACATCACTCCGCCCTCGAAGCTGAAGTAAGCGTCTCAGGAGACTCGCATGAGCAACCCGTCGACCCATACGCTGGAGGGCAAAGAGATTCTTCTCTGCCTCACCGGCGGCATCGCATGCTACAAGGTGGCCGACCTCGCGTCGAAGCTTACCCAGCGCGGCGCGGGTGTAACGTGTGCCATGACCCAGGCTGCGCGGGAATTTCTCGCGCCGCTGACGCTGGAAGTGCTCACCAATCGCCCGGTGCATCTGGGCGTGTTCGACCGCGTCGAGACCCATCGCCCCGAGCACATCGCCCTCAGTGACCGCGCGGACCTCGTGCTGATTGCGCCCGCGACGGCGAATTGCATGGCCAAGCTCGCCAACGGCATTGCCGATGACGTGGTCTCGACACTCGCACTGAGCGCACAGGGCAGCTGTGAGATTCTTCTTGCCCCGGCGATGAATACGCGCATGTGGGACGCGCCCGCGACCCAGCGCAACCGTGCAACGCTTCTCGAAGACGGTGTCCACTTGGTGGGCCCGGCCGAGGGGCATTTGGCGTGCGGCACCAGTGGTGTCGGACGCATGGCCGAGGTCGTCGAGATTCTCGCTGCCGCCGAAGCGCTTTTGAGCGCTTCCTGACCAACCATCAACCGTGTAGATAACCCAGGAGCCCGTTGTGGAACAACTCAAATCACTCTTTACGACGTTGCTGATTTTCGGCCTGATCTTTATGGCCTTTCAGTATTTCATGGGAAGCGACGACGCGCCCAAGGCCGACTCGCCTAAGCGCCAGGCGCTGGCAACGACCGTGGACACCCTGCTTGCAAACGTCAAGACCCCCCAAACCGCGACGCTCGGTTCGCTCGACCCGTCCGACCCTGCGGGCTATAAGATGCAGGTGAACCTGACGGCGGCCGAAGCGGCCATCGAGTCGACCTACCTGACGAACTTCTATCAGACCGTCGCGCTCAAGCGCCAGGCCGCCAAGGGCGAAACCCCCAAGGAAATCGGCGAAGGGCACTACAAACTTCTTTCGCCCGTGCAGGTGAAGAACACGATTCATCGTTCGATGGCGACGCGCGAAATGCAGATCGTTCAGGACGCCACGGGGGTCGACGAGCTGGCATACATGCCCAAATGGCGACTGGCCAGCCAGAGCGAGACGGCGGACAAGTCGGCCCAGTCGGCCGTGTTCGAAGTCGTCGTTCGCCAGGGTGGCCGCGCCGATACCCAAAAATATCTCACTCTCCGCAAGACCTATACCCTTCGCAAGAACAGCCACTCGCTCGAGGTGTCCCTCGACGTGACCAATGAGACGGGCGAAGAAATCAAGCTGACCCTCGACCAGCTTGGCCCGCTGGGGATGACGTCCGAAGACCTCCGCAGCGACATGCGCGAAAGCGTGTCCGGCCTGCGTGCCGACGGCGTGATCACTCCCAAAAAGCTGGCGGCGAGCGCACTCGACGACCTTGGAGAAGACAACAGTTTGTTCGAGACCTACCTGCCCAACAAGGCCAAGCCCTATTTTATGAAACGTCGCGCGGCGTGGGAAGAGGCAGGCATGACGGCCGACGAGGCCGAGGAGCACCTCAAGGACCAGTACTTCGCCTATCGTCTCGACAAGAAGAAAACCGACGACGGGATGGAAAAACTCGACGTGGTCTGGACGGGCATGGCCAACAAATTCTTTGCGAGCTATCTCTACCTCATCCCGCCCAAGGGCTCCAAGAGCGCTATCGATTCGTACAACGTTGAATATTTCGCCAAGCCGATTAAGGACCTCGCGTCCAAAGAGGCTGAGAAAAAGACCCCGCGCGCCTGGATGGGCGTGATGAAATTCCGCGACCTGACGATTGCCCCCGACGCAACCGTGACGATGAAGATGGACCTGTTCTGCGGGCCGAAACTGCGTACGCTGTTCAGCGCGAACCCGTTGTATGGCGACCTGCAATACGCCTCGTCGGTGACCACGAAGAATTGCTTCTGCACGTGGGAATGGCTGGTGCGCGGGCTGATGTGGCTGCTGGGCGTGTTCGCGATGAACCTGTTCTTCGGCAACTATGGCCTGGCGATTATCCTGCTGGTGCTCATCGTTCGCGCGTGCCTCCACCCGCTGACGAAGAAATCGCAGATCTCCATGGCGACGATGCAGAAGAAGATGGCGATCCTCAAGCCCAAGCTCGACGCGATCAAAGAGAAATACAAAAAGGACCCGCGCAAACAGCAGCAGGAAATGATGCGGCTGAATAAAGAGCACGGCGTCGGCGCGGCACAGATGCTGGGCTGCTTGCCGATGTTCATTCAGATGCCGATCTGGATTGCGCTGTTCAGTGGCCTGAATACCGAAGTGGCGCTGCGTCACGCGCAGTTCCTGCCCGTGTGGATCACGGACCTGTCCGTGCCGGATGCCCTGTTTGTGCTGCCCGCGAGCCTCCAGAGCAGCTTCGTCGGCAACACGTTCAACCTTCTGCCGCTGCTGCTGTGCTTCGCGATGTACCTCCAGTCGAAGTTGAATCCGGCGATGTCGAGCACCACGGCGAGCCCAGAGCAAAAAGTCAACCAGAACATGATGAAAATCATGATGCCGGTGATGATGTTGATGTTCTTCTACAAGGCCCCCTCGGGTCTGTGCCTCTACATCATGGCCTCAACGTTCGCGGGCGTACTGGAACAGGTCATCATTCGCAAGCACATCCGCGAGCAGGAAGAAATGGCCCCCGAGGCCGGCGATGTGGTGGTCGCGACAGGCCGTGGCCCGCGTGGCACGCGCCCGAAGAAATCAAAATCACCTTTCCAGGTCAAGAAGTAAAACAATACGATTTGGAAGATAGGACGTTCGTTACAATCTCACCGTTTGGGTGAAGGCGCAATTGGAGAGCATGGCCAAACCGACACAACAATCCGATCCCAAGTCCACTGGCACTCATCTTTGTGAGGGTGCCGGGGCGTTGGCGGATCAAGGCCGCTCCCTGTTTCAATGGGGGTTGCCGGCGGTGCTGGGGTGGCTGATTCCCGGCGCGGGGCACATGCTCCTTGGTCAGGTCAAGCGCGGTCTGATTATCTTCGTGGCGATTTCAGCGCTGTTTTATACCGGCGTGGCCGTGGGTGGGACGATGACCGTCGACCGCCAGAGCGAGCCCTATTGGTTCCTTGCTCAGATGGGCAGTGGCGCGCACGGGCTGGTGGGTTGGTATCGCCAGGACCAGGTCTATCGCGAATTGCTCGCGGAGCCCGGGTTTGTCGAGGCCGCCGGGCGGCTCGTTGATCGCATGCCCAACAAGCAAATGGCCATCGATGCGCGTTTGGCCAAGCGCGGCATTGCGCTGACCTATCCGGAAGACAATATTGCCCACGCCTACACTGGTGTCGCGGGCATGCTGAACGTGTTGTGTGCGTTTGACGCGGCGATGCTGGCGTTGATGATCGGTGCGAAAAAACGGGCCGCTCGCCTCGAGACCCAGTCAGAGGGGGGTGCGGCATGATTGCAACACTCTTCGTCCATCCAATGGAGATTCCTGCGGCGCAGGCGATCTTTTGGCTGCTGCCGCTGACGTTTGGCGTGGCACTGGCATATCGCGCAATGCGGTGTGAGGACATCTCGAAGGTCTGGCACGAAACAATTTCCCTGTTCGTAAAAATTCTACTCGGCATGGCCATTTTGGCGGCGGGGTTCTGGAGCGTGTTCCAGATTTTCCTGTAGCTGCGAGTGGCAGAGGAGGCGGTATGAAGTCGGCATCCCTGCGTCGTTATCTGGATTTGTTGATGTTGTTGCAAGGTCCGAATCGGTATTCGGCCCGCGAGCTTGCGGCCAAGCTGCACATTTCCCAGCGTACGGTCTATCGGTACATTCGCCTGCTGCGCGAGACGCACATTCCCATCGAAATCGATGACGAGCTGGGTGGTTATCACATTCCGCCGGGGTACTATCTTCCGCCGGTGCATTTGACATTTGCCGAGGCGCTGGGCATGTTGGCGCTGGCAGACAATGGCCGAAGCCCGCTGCGGGGCCTGCCGCTGTGGGGCCATCTCACCAGTGGGATCAACAAGCTTGCGACGGCCTTGCCGCGCGGGTTGCGTCAGGACGTGTTCGATTCGCTGAACGTGCTGCGCACCAAGCTTGCGCCGACCTGCCGGGGAGACTCTCTTGCCGCGTCCCACTTCGAGGCCCTCGCGCAGGCCTGCCGCGAGCGGCGCGTGTGCAAGTTGCACTACAACAGCCTCTACGAAGGCAAGGCGATCCGCGAGACCGTTCATCCGCTGCAATTGCAGTTTGTCACGCGCGCGTGGTATCTCGCGGCGTGGGTGCCCAAGCACAAAGACATTCGCACGTTCAAACTGTTGCGGATCAAGCGGCTGGATGTGCGCGAGACGACGTTTCGCCCGCGTGACCCGGTCGAGCTGGACGAGCATTTCGGCGGCGCGTGGAACATGATCCCCGAGGGGCGGTTTTACGATGTCGTGATCCGCTTTGCGCCCAAGGTCGCCACAAACGTCGCCGAGGTCCATTGGCACTCGTCGCAGAAAACCGAATTCCTGCCCGACGGCTCGCTGGAGTTCCGTGCGCGGGTCAACGGCATCAACGAAATTCACTGGTGGGTGCTCGGCTATGGCGATCAGGCGGAAGTAATTTCGCCAGCGCCGCTACGCCGCAAGCTCGCCCAAACTGCCAAGGCGATGGCCAAACGCTATGCGAAATAATGGCGGAGGGTTTCGCTTTGGAGGCCGATTCGGTACAATCTGGCGATGAGCAAACGTGACATGCAATCCGACCCTGTCGTTCTCGGCGAGGGGAAATACTACAACCTCATGCGACGCGGCACGTGGGAATATATCACGCCGCAGTGCTTTTCCGACGTCGTGCTGATCGTGCCGCTATTGGATGATGGGCGGATCGTTCTTGTAGAGCAATTTCGCCTGCCGGTGGGTCGGCCCTGTCTGGAAATTCCGGCCGGCCTCGTCGGAGATGGCGACAGTTACGATGACGAGGGGATTCTCGAAGCCGCACGGCGAGAGCTGATCGAGGAGACTGGCTATGACGCGGCCTCGCTCGAACTGATTCTCCGCGGCGCACCGTCGGCCGGATCGAACACGCTCGAAATCGGCTTTGTTCTCGCGACCGGGCTCACCAAAGTCGGCCCCGGCGGCGGGCTTGAACACGAGGGCGAAGAGATCACCGTACACGAAATCCCGCTCGCGGACGCGGACGAGTTTCTTGCCGAGCGCGCGAAAAGCGGGTATAGTGTAGACCTTAAGACGTATGTCGGGCTGTATCTGGCCCGGAAACACCTGGGAGAATTCTGATCGAAGAGCAGGCCCCATCCCGACCGATCACCCCCAAGCGACTGTTGCGCTATGCAATTGTCGGCGGGTTGTTTGTGGCGTTGGGGGTTGCGGGGGCATTGTGGTGGTCAGAGTTGATGCCCCGCAAAAAGCATGTCACGATTGAGTCGGGTAAGGCTGGCACGAAGCACGTGAGGACCATGTCCGGCGTGATCCGCCATTCGATCAAGATTGATTACCTTCTTCAGTTGCCCCACGAGTATGACAAAAAGACCGACACCCAATGGCCGCTGATTCTGTTCCTCCACGGCAGCGGCGAGCGCCTTTGGTCTGCGGGCAAGCTCGCGACGCTTGGCCCGGCGCGCGAAGCCACCCGTCGCGGCCTGCCGTTTATCGTTCTCACGCCGCACTGTCCGAAGGACAAGTGGTGGGCGGATGCGGAGATGACCGTCAGCGTGATGGAGCTGCTGAAGTCGATTTGCGAGACCCATCGCGTGGACCCTGCGCGAGTTTATGTCACTGGCATGAGCATGGGCGGAATTGGCGCGTGGTCGCTGGCCCAGCAATATCCCGACTGCTTCGCCGCGCTGGCGGTGGTGTGTGGTTCGGGGAATCCCTATCTTGCTTCCCGCGTGGCGTCGATGCCGATCCGAATGTATCACGGCGAAACCGACAAGAACGTGCCGGTGTTCTATGCCCTGCAGATGGAGCGCGCGTTGCGTGCTTCAAACAATCACGCCAAGCTGACGATTTATCCCGGCCTGGGCCACTCGATTTGGAATCGGGTCTATTCGGACCCGGACCTGTATGATTGGCTCGCCGCTCAGCGACGCAGCCCGGACGCACCCTCTGGCCTCACCGCAACGAAAGGCACCCCCAAGTGACACTCACTTTGATTCAAACCCGATTCGCAGAAACCGCCGCCATGCTCACCACCGCCGCCAAGGCGATGGGCGAAGAGCTTCAGGTCGCGGCCGAAATGGTCGTCGACACACTTCGCGCGGGCAATACGATTTACATTTTCGGCAACGGTGGGTCTGCCGCCGACAGCCAGCACTTTGCGGCCGAGCTTGTCGGGCGGTTTAAGCTCGAGCGGCCCGGCTATCCAGCCGTCGCGCTCACCACCGACACCTCTGCGCTGACGTCCATCGCCAATGATTACAGCTTCGAGCAGATCTTCGCGCGCCAGCTCCAGGGTCTCAGCCGCAAAGGCGACCTCGCCATCGGCATGACCACGTCCGGCAACAGTGCCAATGTGGTGGCGGCGCTGGACTATGCCCGCGACAATGGCGTGGCGACGATGGCCATCACCGGCCACGGCGGCGGCAAATGCAAAGATATCGCCGACGTGCTGCTGGCGATTCCCACGTCCGACACGCCCGAGATTCAGACCGCCACGCAGGTGATCTACCATGTGCTGTGCGAAATCGCCGAACTCGAACTCACCAACACCGCCGACGTGGAATAGCTTAATACCCGCCCAATCAATTAAGGGGCTGCAGTGAGTTTCCATTGAATGCACCTCTGCATTTTTGTGTCTAGTGCTGTAGGGGTGAAAAACCTTTCGCCCATGTTGTGTGAATTTCTATTACTTGTTGAATTGGTATAATTTGTTCTTTCGCACACTTTACTTTCCTGCGCAAACTACGTATTCTCAAGAGGAACTAAAAGAAGTCTCTAGTGCGATTGGAATCTATGAAGCGATCTTATTATTCATCCCAAATCGGTACATTTCTTCACAGCAAGAACGACCCCATTGTTGAGCTTACTCAAAATCATCCGTTTGACCTAAAAGGAACTCAGCGAGATTCTTGGCTGGCTTCAATAGAAATTCTTAGAGAGGCACTCTCTTCATTCCAGCAAGGGCACCTCTTGCTCGAATATGCCATACCTCGAATGGGGAAACGAGTTGACATCGTTATACTTCTCTCGGGACTTGTGATCCCTATCGAATTTAAACAAAATGCCACCGCCTATGACGCCTATGCGATCGATCAAGTCATGGATTATTCCTTAGACCTAAAAAATTTCCAAGCAGAAAGCCATTTCCGTAAGATTTTCCCCATTGTCCTAGCTTCCGATGCGCCGACGCGAGAAAATACGCTTTGCCCATATGATGACCTGGTTTTTGCCCCGCTCTTCGCGAATACGGAATCTCTGGGTGAAGTAATTTCTCTGATTATGCAAGAACATGTCGATGCACCTATTTGCCCGGAGGAATGGGAAGAATCTGCCTACTCTCCGACCCCCACAATCATCGAGGCGGCTCAGGCTTTATACAAGAAGCACCATGTCAAAGACATTTCGCGCTCCGATTCTGGTGCGATCAACCTCCATGAAACATCAAATTGTCTATCCCAAATTATTGAGGACGCAAAACAAAACCACAAAAAAGCGATTTGCTTTGTGACAGGGGTTCCCGGAGCAGGAAAAACGCTGGCCGGCCTTAATATCGCAAATGAGCGGCACAATTGTGACGAGGGAGAACACGCTGTTTTTCTATCGGGCAACGGGCCACTTGTCGCCGTTCTTCAGGAAGCACTTGCTCGTGATAAAGTTGCGGAAGCTCGAGAAAAACACACGCGGATTCGAATCACCGAAGCTCGTCGGGCAACAAAAGCATTCATTCAAAACATTCATCATTTTCGGGACGCTTCGCTTGGCACAGAAGATGCGCCGATTGAAAAGGTGGCAATCTTCGATGAAGCCCAGCGCGCATGGACATTGGAACAAACAAGGAAATTCATGGCGGCAAAGAAAAGTCGCCCAAACTTCAATCATTCTGAGCCTGATTTTCTCATTAGTGTAATGGATCGCCATGAAGATTGGTGTGTTATTGTTTGCTTAATTGGCGGCGGGCAAGAGATCAATACCGGTGAAGCGGGCCTGCCCGAATGGTTCAGGGCCATTCGCGAAAATTATTCTCATTGGCATGTTTACGCATCGCCGCAATTGACAGAATTTGAATACACCCAGGGAACAAATCTTTTCTCCAACATCATTCGGGAGAATTTAAACCATAATTCATCACTACACCTTTCTGTTTCAGTTCGATCCTTTAGGTCGGAGCTTTTGTCAAAATTTGTAAAGACGCTTTTGGATTGCAAACAAGACCAAGCGCGAGAATTGTTCGAGCGGCTTGGCCCAGACTATCCGATCTGCGTGACAAGAAATGTTGATCGAGCAAAACAGTGGCTCATTGAAAAAGCACGGGGTTCAGAACGATATGGGCTTCTCGCATATTCTGGATCACAACGACTTCGCCCGCACGGCATTCAAGTCAAATCCAAAGCCGACCCGTGCCTATGGTTTTTGAATGGTAAAGATGATGTGCGGTCTTCCTATTATTTGGAAGAAGTCGCCACCGAATTTGAAATCCAAGGCCTTGAACTTGACTGGGCCTGTCTCGCATGGGATGCCAATCTTCGTTTTAATGGAACAGAGTGGGAGTATCGCGCATTTAAGGGGACAAAGTGGCAAAACGTCAACGATAAGACACGGAAGATGTATATGAAAAATGCCTACCGCGTTTTGCTTACTAGAGCGAGACAGGGGATGGTGATTTTTGTGCCCGAAGGGAATGACTCTGATCAGACACGAAAAAGCCACTTTTACGACTCTATCTATGACTATCTCTTGAGTATCGGCCTTCCCTCTATTGAATAATACCCGTCCAACAAAGTATTGAAGCAATTCTCGCGGGTTTTCTCGTGTTGCTTTTTTCTATTTTCAGAATTTTGATGACCTACTTCTTTTTTGCGGGCTTCTTGCGGGTTTTATTGCTGGGGAGGGGTTCGACGTCGGACGCGTTGATCCAACCGCCAGCTTTGCACTTGCCGTTGGTGATGCGTTCGTAGTAGTTCCGGCTGCGCGCATTGGCATAGGGATAGCTCTCGAAGACGTCACCTTTGCCCAGAGCGCGCGGGTCTTTTTGTGCGGTGAGTTCTTCCATCATTTGCGCTTCGAGTTTTGCTTTGATTGAAGCGTAGTGTGGGTCGCCGGCGAGGTTGCGGAGGCATTCGGCGTCGGTGTCGATCTGGTAGAGTTCTTCGGCCGGTCGCTTGCCAAAGTTCATCGCCCAGAAGAATTCTTGGCCGGGCTGAGTGCGCGACTTGAGGCATACGGTTTTGGTCGGGCTGCCGTCCGTGTTGGGATAGCCCGCTTCGGGATTGCCGATGGGCCAGCGGCTGGGCTTGAAGTTTTTCACATAGAGGAACTTGCCCTTGACGATGCCGCGG
Source organism: Phycisphaerales bacterium (assembly GCA_018644725.1). GTDB lineage: Bacteria > Planctomycetota > Phycisphaerae > SM23-33 > SM23-33 > JABGPZ01. The sequence goes on along the minus strand of JABGPZ010000048.1, from coordinate 21,822 downwards.
ATGGGATAGCCCACGTCGCCGGGTCGGCCGACGTCGTGCAGCTCTTTGCCGATGAGGGTGTGATCGTTCTTGGCGTTGACGAGTCCGGCCTTGGACGATTCAAAAATCTCCCGTAGCGATTTGCCGGGCATGGACTGCATGCCGCCGCTGCCCTTGACGCCTGCGAAGTCGAGGAACGTCGGCGCGAGGTCGATAAAGCTCACGAAGTCGTCGATGGCCCGGCCGGGTTTGGCGATGCCCGCGCCCCAGCGGATCGCCATCGGCAGGTGGTTGGAATATTCGTAGGCCTGGCCCTTGACGCGCGGGAACGGCATGCCGTTGTCGCTGGTGACGACGATCAGCGTGTTCTCCAGTTCGCCGGCGGCTTCGAGTAGTTTGAGCATTTTTCCGAGGTGCTTGTCGAAGTGCTCGATCTCGAACGCGTAGTCGAGCATGTCGGTGCGGACGGTGTCGTTGTCCGGCCAGAACTTCGGCACGGCGTCGATGTCGGTGAGCTTTTTGCCGCCGTACTTGATGCCGGCCTTGAACTCGTAGCCGCGGTGGGGCTCGTGGCCGCCATACCAGAAGCAGAACGGTTTGTCCTTCGGGCGCGCCTTGAGGAAGTCGTTAAAGTTGGCTGCGTAGTCGCAGGCCGACATGCCGCGCGCCGGGGGCTTGGCGGTGCGCTTGGCGTAGCGTCGCACGAGCAGATCGCGCGGTTTTCCGTCCACCGTTTTGACAATCGCCGGGCCGTAGCCTTTGCCGGTGTAACCGACGAAGTAGCCGTTTTCGGAGAGCGCTTCGGGATAGGATTTGAATTTCGCGGGGAAGTGGCACCAGTGGTTCGCGCCTTCTTCGAGCTGCCAGGAGTTGCGGCCGGTGAGTACGCACGCGCGGGAGGGTGCGCATTTGGCGTTGGGCGTGTAGGCGCGATTGAAGAGCAGGCCTTCTTTGGCGACGCGGTCGAACGCGGGCGACTTGACCCAGGAGCAGCCATGCGCGCCGAGGTGGCGCCAGCTCACGTCATCGGCGATGCAGAGCAGAATGTTCGGCTGCTTGGCGGGCTTGGCCTGGGCGAGCGTGGGCGCGGCCGTCGCGGCAAGCGCGACCGCAGAGTTGCGAAGGAGTTGACGACGTGAAATCATGGCGGATCCCTATGAGCTGAAAGGGGTTTCGTTTTTCTTCGGTGCAGAGTGTGCTCGTATCGATTATTCAGGCAGCGGTTTGAAGAGTGACCCCCGGGCGGTTTTGAGGTAGGCTTCGAGTTTGCCCCGGAGGGCTTTGGCTTTGGCCGGGTTGGACGTAATGAGGTTCTTCGATTCTGCCACATCGGTGTCGAGGTCGTAGAGTTCCCAGCTTTTGTCGACGCAAAGGAGTTTCCACTTCCCGTCGCGAATGGCGCAGCCGCCCGGCCAGCCGCTACCGTGTGGGTGGGGATAGAACCACACCATCGGATGGGCGCGTTTGAGTTCTGCCTCTGGGTTCGCCACGACGGGCGCAAGGTCTACGCCGTCGAGGCATTGGCCCTTGGGCGCGGAAAGGCCAAGCAGGCCCATCGTCGTGGGATAGAGGTCGGCCGTCCAGGCTGGTGTGTCGGAGGCCTTGCCCGCGCTGGTCATGCCGGGGATTCGCACGAGGAAGGGAATGCGCGTGCCACCTTCATAGCACCAGCCTTTGCCCGCGCGGAAGGGCAACGTGCAGGTCGGCGGCCAGTCGCGCTTTTTGCCGAAAATACGTTTCTTCAATGTGCTCAGCCCGCCGTTGTCTCCGATGAGGATCACAAGGGTGTTCTTGTCATAGCCAAGGTCTTTGAGCGTGTCGAGGACCTTGCCAATGGACTCATCCGCGCAGGCAAGCATCGTCGCGAAATTAACATTGCCACTTTGGAGGCTGGTTCTTCCGCCGCGCTCTTCGCGACTTGGTCGCTTGGCTTTGAGTTTGCCCTCTTTGAGAAATTTGTCTCTGCGGGCTTGGAAGTGTTCGAGATATCGTTTGCAAGGTTGGATCGGCGTGTGGACTTGATAGAACGCAAGCTGCATGAAGAAGGGTTTCTCGGCGTGTTTGGCCTTGTGGGTTTTGAGCAGATCGACCGATTTTTGTGTCAGCGCGTCGGTGAGGTATTCGCCTTTGGGCCCATTGGGAAGATTTTTCATTCCCCATGGCGAGTAATACCCCTTCATCGGTTGGCCCCAGCCGTTGCCAGCGATGTTCACGTCGTAGCCCTGGCCCTCGGGGAGCTGTGAGCCGCTGTTGCCGAGATGCCACTTGCCGAGGTAGTAGGTGCGAAATTTCTGTTGTTTCAACTTCTCGGCGATGGTGATTTGGGAGGCGGGCATTTCTTGGAACGCCGTGATGTTGATCGCTTTGCGGCAGGGATTGTTGCCGGTTTGGACGCTCGCGCGGGTGGGCGTGCAGACCGGATGGGCGGAATAGCCGTTGGTGAATTTCAGGCTTTCTTTGGCGAAGGCGTCGATGCGAGGGGTTTGGTTGAATTCTGCGCCGTAGCAGCCAAGGTCTTGGCTGCCGAGATCGTCTACAAGAATCCACAACACGTTTTGCACGGGGTTGGGTTTTGTGGCGGGATTGGCGAATGAGGGAGCGGCCGACGCGGCGAGCGCGACAGCAGAGTTGCGAAGGAGTTGGCGGCGTGAAATCATTTGGAATCTCCGGGGGTGAAGTTTGAGTCCGAGACTATACCATGCCAAACGGATTCGCGGAAGGCCTATTGCCGTGAATTGCGCTTCTTGCGCGAGATATGGTGGTCGGGGAGGGTCGCTTTGCGGCGGAGGATGTGGTGGTAGTGCTGGGCGAATCGGTGAGCCTCGTCGCGCAGGGCCATCAGTAGTCGCAGCGCACCACTGCGGCGTGGCAGGCGGATGGGCTCGGCCTCTCCGGCGACGTAGATCAGCTCTTCTTTTTTCGCCAGTGAGATCAGGCACGTCGGGCGCAGCGGCGTGTCGGCGAGGGCTTTCGCGGCCGCGTTGAGCTGACCCTTGCCGCCGTCGATCATCAGCACGTCGACGGGGAGGTGGTCCTCGTCGCGGATCTTGCCGAATCGCCGGGAGACGACCTCGCGGATCGCGCCCGTGTCGTCGTTGCCGCCGGTGGTGCGAATTTTGTAGCGCCGGTAGCGATGTTTGAACGGTTTGCCGTCGATGAAGCACACCAGCGATCCGCACACTTCGCGGCCTTGGAGGTGGGCGATGTCGACGCCTTCGAGCACGCGGGGCGGCGCGTCGAGCCCGAGAAGCTTGCCGAGTTGTGCCAGCCCGTCGGCGGGGTCGATATAGAACGCTTCGGGCTGAAGGTCTTCACTGCTGAGGCCGCGCTTTTGGAGGTTTTCCAGCGCCCGGATTTCGTCGCGCAGTGCGGCGGCGCGTTCAAAGTCCAGCCCTTCGGCCGCGGTGGCCATCTCCGCCTGCAGCTCGCGGCGCAACAGTGTCCCCTTGGAATCGAGAAACTTGCGAAGGTGGTCAATCTGGGAGGCGTAGTGGTCTCGGCTGACCCGCCGGCAGCACGGCGCGGTGCATTGTTTGATGCTGTGGAGCAGGCAAGGCCGGCTGCGCGCGGATTCGCCCTCGACGATCTCCAGCTTGCACGTGCGGAATTTGAACACGCGCTGGAGCAGCGGCATGGCCTGCTTGAGTTCCCACGGATGGACGAACGGCCCGTAGAGCTTCGCCCCGCGCGAGAGCGGTGTGCGCGTGACTTCTACGCGCGGGAAGCTTTCGCCGGTGCGGGTTTGCAGATAGGGGAACGTTTTTCCGTCTTTGAGGCGCTCGTTGTACTTCGGCTGGATGTCCTTGACGAGACGGTTTTCCTGGAGCAGCGCATCGACTTCCGACTCGCACACGAGAAAGTCGACCTCACAAATCTGCTCGTCGATCATGGTCGCAAAATCGGCTCCGCGCGATGCGGCGAGATTGGCGGCGGGCTGAAAATAGCTCGCCACGCGAGGCCGAAGGGATTTCGCCTTGCCGACGTACAGCACAACCCCGGTCGCGTCTTTAAACAGATAGACTCCCGGTGCGGCGGGGATCTCCGCGATGAAGTCCCGAATGCGATCCAAAATGGCCCGGCGGTCACTCATGGCATCATTATACACAGATCGTTGATAAATCCCGCGCTCTATTTTTTCTTGTCGGGTTTGGACAGGATCAGGGCGTGGATTTCGGTGACGGGTACACAGCTGTGGCGGGCGTAGATGGAAATCTTGTCGATGTATTCGGTCGAGCCGTCGGGCTGCTTGGGCACCTTGATCGTCGACTCGGAGTCTTGGTAGTACCACGTGCGATAGGTGTAGATGCCCACGAGTTCGCCGCGCGCGTTGAACAGGCCGCTGCCAGAGCCGCCCGCAGAGACTTTGTTGGAGATGTCAAACGAGCCAACGCGGAAGCTGACACCGTTGTTCTCGCGGTCGGCGCGATAGTATCGTATGATGTGCCCGCGGGTGGCGGAGAAGAATTCTTCGCGGGTGTGGCCGATCTGGAAGACCTCCGTGCCGGGGTCGGGCAGAGTCTTGGCCAGCGGCGCGGGGCACAGTGTTTTTTTGCCCATGTCGAGACGAAGGATGACGATGTCGTCTTTGAGGTTGCTCGCGAGGATTTCCTTGATGGGGTAGACGTTGCCCGTGGAGTCCATCGCCGCGAACAGCGTTTCGTTGGGTACGGTGTGCAGGACGTGGCAGTTGGTGACGATTGCATCGTGGCCGATGGCAACGCCTGTGCCGCAGTGGTAGCTCCCGTCGTCGGCGAACGTGAACACGGCGAGGGTGTGCTTATTCAGCGGGCGATAGAGGCTTCCCATGGCCTTGGGTTCGCTGTGGGCGCACGCGGGGTTGACGATGTTCGCCTTGGCCTCGGTGCGAGCGCGGACCTGCTTGCGGAGGGTCTTGTGGTTGATCAGGAGCTTGCGGTGGCGCAGGAGGGAGATCTGGTTGCGCACATGCGTGAGGACGGCCTGGTCGTCCCAGAAAAGCTGGCCACCGTGTTGGGTCCAGAGCTTCCCCTGCGCGAGCGGGGCATCGCTGGGGCTGGACGAGAGGGCGCTGGATGAGGACAGTGTGGTCCCCTGCTGGCTGCAGCCTGCAAGGAGAATCATCAAAATTGGAATGGGAAAATGTCGCACGAACCGCTCCTTTCGTTGGTGCAAAGTGTAGCCGATTTGCCCGCAATTGCCAAGGGTTGCTTTGGGCAGAAGGGAAAATGAGGGAATGTGGGAAAAAAGGGGTTGCAATCTTTTCGAAATCTTCTATAATTCCGCGTCCGGTTGGAAGAGTAGCTCAATTGGTAGAGCAACGGCCTTTTAAGCCGTAGGTTCTGGGTTCAAGTCCCAGCTCTTTCATTCTATCCGAGAGGTCGATCTCGGGCAATTTGGACCGCACGTGGACGCTGGGCGACTTTTTCAAAAAAAGTTGCCAAACGGCCTTGACGTAACGGGAAAAATTGATATTATATCGACCCGCTGATTTGGGGCGACATTGCCCCTGGGCAGCCGATTTATCGGCCCCATCGTCTAGTGGCCTAGGACACCGGGTTTTCATCCCGGCAACCGGGGTTCGACTCCCCGTGGGGTCAGCGTGCCGCGTTTCGAAATTTCGAAGCGCGGTTTTTTTATGTCGAGCGAGGGCAGTGCCTTGCGTGAGAGCGGGTTCTATGGCATGATAGCTTGGGTTAATTCCCCTCTTTTGGAGACCCTCAATGAAATTGAAACTGTGGATGATGACGGCGGCGCTGCTGGCGGGAACGCTGGCGATGGGGGCCGATGCCGTTGCACTGGGCACGGCCGCGATGATGGCCATTGGGTGTCAGCAATACCGAATCTGCAACACGGGCAAGTGCCCCCTCGGGATTGCTACCCAGGACCCCGCCCTGCGCGCGAGGCTGGATGTGGAGCAATCGTCGATTTTGCTTGCGAATTTCCTCCGCAGCTTGACCCATGAACTCGAAGAATTTTCTCGGATGACTGGCCATGCCAATCTCCACGACCTCAGCGTCGAGGATTTGTGTACTGTTCATTCCGAAGTCTCCAACCATACACGTATTCAACACGTCTAACTGCTTTTGAAAGGAGCGGATCAATGACCACAACCAACGAAAACCTCGCTGAAGCCTTTGCCGGCGAAAGTCAAGCCAACCGGAAATACCTTGCGTTTGGAAAAAAAGCCGAAGAGGATGGCCTGCCCCAGGTCGCAAAACTGTTTCGCGCTGCGGCTGGCGCAGAAACCATTCATGCCCACGCCCATTTGAGGGTGCTTGGGGGAATTGGTGAAACGATCAAGAATTTGCAAGAAGCCGCCGAAGGCGAAGCCCACGAATTCCAAGAAATGTACCCGCCGTTTCTCGCTCAAGCCGAGGCCGAGGGAAACAAGCCCGCCGTGTTCTCCTTCAAGAACGCCCTCGCGGTGGAAGAGATTCACAACGCAATGTATGTCGAAGCCATCGCAGCCGTCGAGGCTGGCGGCGACCTGCCCGCGGCGAGCATCTATCTTTGCCCGGTGTGCGGCAATACAGTCACAGTGATTCCCGGCCAGTGCCCGATTTGCAACGTGCCCGGCGAGAAATTTTTCGAAGTCAAATAATCTTCCCCTCGCCGTCAACAACGCGCCTGCTCTCCTGAAGCGGGCGCGTTTTGTATATCCGGGCGTGTGACGCCGTGGTATTTCCCAGACCCATTTCAGAACCGGTGACTGGCAACATTCAGGCGATAAACTTATACTTTGGTATGCGAATTCTTGTAACAGCCGATATCCATTATGACATTGCCCGCAGTCGCGCAGCCGCCGAAGAGGCGGCCGAGCAGGCGCTTGCAATTGGCGGCGACGCGCTGGTGATTGTCGGCGACATCGCTGGCCGGAATAGGGAGGCATTTTGTGAAGCACTGCGACTGTTCGAAAAATTCCCTGGCCGAAAATGGTTTGTCCCAGGCAACCACTGTCTTTGGGTGTGGCCGGGTGAATGTTCACTTCAGCGTTATGAACACGACCTTCCTGCATGGGCGGCCGAAGAAGGGTTCGAATGCCTCGATTTTTCACCGGCCGAATTGGGCGGCGTGGGATTTGTGGGGTCGGTCGGATGGTATGACTATTCTCTGCGCGACGAGTCTCTGGGATTGCCACTGGCTTTTTATGAGAAGAAGATCACTCCTGCGGCTGCGCGATATTATGGTGAACACACAGAACTGTTGGATATCCATGCTGCCGCGCTGGACGAGCGACACGAACGCCTCGGTGCGCGATGGATGGACGGCTGGCGGGTGAACCTTGGCATGAGTGATGAGGAATTTCTCGATCGCCTTCTGGCGTCACTTGAAACGCAGCTTGAGTCTCTGGCGGCGCGAGTGGATCGCGTGGTCGCCTTCGTCCATCATCTACCCGTTGATGGTCTCGTGCCGCCGGGCCGGCCTGGACGGTTTGCGTTTGCGATGGCCTATATGGGCTCGACGCGCATTGGTGAACTTCTGTCAAAGTACCCGCAAGTGACGGACGTCTATTGTGGCCACAGTCATTGGCCCGCAGAGCGGCAATGTGGCTCCCTTCGCGTAGTGAATGTCGGCAGCACCTACGTCAAGAAGCAGCTCAAAATCATCAACATTTAACTTCTGAAAATTGGTATCAATCTAGAAAAAAGAGTTTGCAGAAGCAACAGCCGCCGTTGCCGAGTTCTGCTTTGATTTCCGAGCACGGGCAGACGACATCGTTTTGGGGATCAAGGGGGTGGGTTTGTTTGCAGGGGCAATAGTAGTCGCCTGCGGTGGTGAAATTTTGCGTCATCAGGCCGATGACCTTTTCAACGCGCTCGGTGTCATCGTTCAAACGCCAGCCAGCCTTGGCGGCACACGCCTGAGCGCGTTTGAGCGTGGCATTGTATTCGTCTGTCCCTATGATGCTGTCCCATGGATTTGTCATTTCTATCCCTTTCACTGAGTAGTCAGGTTGTTCGATATTGCCTGTGTGGCTAACTTCAAATCGTCCTCAAAGCTCATAGAGAGAGAATATATTCGCAAAGGTCGTTAAGCTGTTGCTTCGATAGATTTGATGTTTTCCCGTGGGTGTCGTTCTTGTTCCATGTTGTGAGAACGTCCATCATGGTTTTCGCACGGCCATCATAGAGATAGGGCGCGGTTCGCCAAACTTCACTCAGAATTGGCGTGTCAAATTCACGACCCTTTTCAATGTCGATTCCAAGTCCAACATCGTATTTTTTCTGGTCAGTATAATAGACTCCAGTATGACAGGTTGCACATTTTGCAGCCTTGAACACGACCTTCCCGCGCTGGGCGGATTGGGAGAGGTTTCCGTTGATGAGCAATGGACTTGGGATTGATGCAAGAGATTTAAGATAGGCATCAATCGCCTTGGCATCCGATTCTGGGCGAACTGCAAATTGAATGAACCGAATCCCCGAACGGACAGCGTGCTCCGCTCCCGACCGGACCCCCGTAATCATAACCGGCGGCGTATAGTGGCTGAACAACATGGTACGCGTTTGCTTGGGGTTCCCCAAACCATCATTCAACAGATCCCAATTTAGCGAATCGGCGCGAGCATCAGGATGGCAGGATGTACACGATTGCCATTTTTGAAGGCACAAGGCGCCGTCATGGAAAAAGATTTCCCCGAGTCTTTTCTGGGAGGGTTTCACTTTGGGCCCCAGAGGAATTTCATGTATGGCTCGGAGGGATTTCTCATCAAGGTCGACTCGGACCAATGTGTCGGAGAAATACATCGGCACCCAAGCGATACGGCCAAGGATAAGCACACTGCGAGGCCCTCGGCCAGGCAATTTTACGCGTCGCCTGATGCCCGACAAGAACGAGAGCTTGTTCGGCACTTCTTTGGCCCGGCCGGTTTTGGCATACTCATCAAGGAGTTTGTGCAGGCCGGGAAGATCGATGATCGACAACTCGTGAGTCCCTGCATGAGTGACAACCAGTGTTTTACTGTCGGGGCTGACAGCCACGCCCCATGGGTTGGCCGCGCCGAAATCCACATCATCGAGCAGGACGCTATTGACAACTTGTTTCGCGGCAATGTCGATCACCGAGATCGCATTGGTGTTCATCCAGCCGCGTTCAATCTGTGTTGTAGGTAGCTGATAGCGCCCAAGGACATGGGTGATGTAAGCGAATTTTCCTTCAGGATCAATTGCGATTCCACGCGGCCCTGTTGCGCCGTTGGCCAATGGAAGCTCGGTGATGACTTTGTCCGTGGCGGTGTCGATGAGGCTTACAAGGCTTGATGCGTAGTCACCGTTAGCTTTACCGGCCGGCAATAGATTCGCGACGAGAAGGGTTTTTCCATCTGGAGTTGCGGCCATGGCGACCGGCTCGCGGCTAACGGGAATTGTCTTGCCGTTGGTGACATTAATCACGAGGTTTCGGTATCGGTCGGCAATGTAGATAGTTTTCCCTGAAACAATCGGAGCACACGGCGCGTGAAATGTCTGTTTGTACTCTATAATTTTGTGCATTCGAGTGTCAATCGACAAGAGCTTTCCCGGAATTGTACCACAGGTTGCATGAAGCGTTTTCCCTGACAGGCTCGCACCGCTGAGTGGAGTCTTTGTTTTGATCGCCGTTACAAATTTGTTTGTCTTGGCATTCACGACCAGAATTTTCGAACTTGTTGCACAGGGAATATAGAGATTTGTCCCATCAGAAACAATCGCCACCGGTGAGGCGTAGCTCTCCTTGGGTTCAGGAGGTGCGGCGACTGCTTTTGTGGATGGGTTATACACGAGAATCATTGTGATTGTTGACAGGCCAATGATTATGGACATTGCTCGTTTCACATTCATGGATTCTCCTATTGCCAAACGGATGGTGCGATTGGTTGTGAAAAGGGATCTGTGGGAAGGTGTTCAGTGCAAAATCCTCCCGTTTGTGTGGCAATGGATTTCACAAGAGCTTCCTGTTGCTGGAGCAGGCAGGATTTTGTCGGGTTCGGGCGTGTGCAGACTTCATTCCGAAGACGCGTGAGAAACGGCCCCTGTAGAACTTCCAGATAGGATTTATCCTTCATATTGTCAGCGGCATAATGACTAAAGGGACATGGTTCAACAAACCCGTCGGCGTTAATATGAATCATCCCGCGTCCTGCCGCCATGCAAGGTGCACTGTCCAGATATTCATCCGGCGGAAAATTGACGACCAGCGGCTTGGCGTCTTCCCATCGCTGAGCCAGCGCGGCCTGTTTATCGGCCATGTCTTCGGCCGTGAGAATCATCGATCCTTCTGGCATATCTTCCATTGGAATGTAATCGACCAGAAACGCAAATCGAACTCCACGCTGCCATATTTCATCAAACCAGGCACGGCTGGTCACAAGTGAAACATTCTCTCGCGTGACCATGCAGGAAATCCCAAATGGCACTTTATGCTCCGTGAGGCATGTCATTGCCTCCGCAATTTGAACGCCCACCCCAGCGCCACGGCGAGAGTCGGTAAAATGAGAGCTGCCCTCCATAGAGAAAATTGGCATAAGATTAGGACTGGTTGCAAAGAGCTGGGCGTGGGCTTCATTCAATAACGTCCCGTTTGTGAAGACCAAAAACAACCCATCATCCAGCTTGCGCAACAACTCCAACAATCCTGGCCGCATCAACGGTTCGCCGCCAACGATGATGAAGAAGCAGGTTCCCGCGTCAATGCATTGCTCCAGGGTTGAGCGGAGCTGATCTAGTGAGAGTTCGTTTCCAGAGGTATAGTTGCTGGCGTAGCAATCGGTGCACTCAAGATTGCAGTCCCACGTTACGGAGACAATTGCAAACCGAGGGATCGGCGTTTCATGCTTCTGCATGGTAACGTTGCGGCGTTGCTCACCTTGAATAAGTCGTTCTGCAAGAAACCCGGGATTCGCCAAAAACCCTCGGGCGTCTTTAAGGTCTTCTCCCGCGACCCGGATGGCTCGCTGGATGTCATCGAACAATGTTTTGCTCTGAATCACATCACTCCTCCCTTTTTTGACCGGAATCCTCTTCAATTTGTTTAGCGAGAGGTGCGGGGGCTTTCATGAATTTCGCGGCCGCCTTTGCCTTCAACACACCGCATTGAGTCAGCCGTGCTTCGAGATGATATAGCGGGCCCGTATTAAGGGTAATCTTCGCCGTCACTTCCAGCGGCACGAGTAGCTCAACCGGATGACGAAACCGAACATTGAGATCGGCGGTGACCGCAACGATGCCATGGGCAAAAAGGCAGTTGGTCATCGCGCCGTCGACGATGGAGGAAATCACTCCGCCATGAAGTAGGCCGTTATATCCTTCGAAGGATTCCTCGCAGGGAAACCCGGAGCGAACCGAGCCGTCTGGGCAGACTTCAAACTCCAACGCCAAGGCGTTGTCGTGCGGCCTTGCGCAAACCAAACATCGCGCGTGATAGTTCGAGCGGGTTTGCTCCAAACGTTCTTGGGTGGGATCACTCATGGTGATTGGCCTTGTGTTTGTTTTTGGGCGAATACTTCAGCATTTGATGGAGTTCCATCGCGGCAAGCTCTACGCATTCACCACAAGTGATTCGATTCTGTTTCCGAATGATCCGACAGGATTCCGAGCCCGCTATCGCAGAGAAGGCATCACATAGCGTGTCACGATGAGACTCGGATTCCACCAGCTTCAGTGCAGAATTCAACGCGCCGCAGCGGCCTTGTTCCGCTCGTCCTCCGCCGTGTTGACGGGCCGCAAGAATCTCTTCGGAGGAAACGGATGTATATTCTGAAAATCCATGTAGGATGCTTTGGGCACAGTTCAGACGTTTTGATTGATAGGCATCAAGTGCCTTGGTAACAGGCATAGGTACAGCTCCAGTATGCTTAGTGGTCGCAGGCGTTGGCGCCAGATTCCAGCGTGTTGTTGAGGTAGGACAGCGCGAGGACTTCGGGCGATTTTCCAGGTGCGCCCACGATGACATTGATCCCATTTTTAACAAATAATCCTTGGGCACGTTGACCCATGCCGCCAGCGATAATGAGATTGGCACCTTGTTCACTCAACCAGCGCGGCAAGACACCCGGCTCGTGAGGCGGCGGAGTAAGCATTTCGGTCGAAAGTACGCTTTTGGTTGTGGGGTCGACTTCGATCATCGTGAATTGTTCGCAGTGGCCAAAGTGCATGCAAAGCTCGCCTTGAGCGGTGGGGATAGCAATTTTCATAGATTGAGGCTCCTTGGAGTTGCTCTCCAGCTCGGCTGGAGAAATGGGGTTGAGGATTGGGGCGATCACAGACGCGAACGCCTGAGCGCCAAGGCTGTTGGTAGAAGATTGAGTAAACGTAGTTCCGCTGTCGCCAGCAGAAACAATATCTGGATCTAACGGGATACATCCCAAAAAGGGCACACCCATTTCTCGCGCCAGTTTTCCGCCGCCGCCGGTTTTGAACAGATCGACAATTTCGCCGCAGTGTGGGCATGCCAGGCCGCTCATGTTTTCAATGATGCCTGCGATGGGCAACTCCAACATTCGGCAGAATGAGACGCTACGTCGCACATCCGCGATGGCGACGTCCTGCGGCGTGGTGACGATGACAGCCGACGCGTTCTCACCGACCATTTCGGCAACAGCCAGCGGTTCATCGCCTGTGCCGGGCGGCGAGTCGACGACGAGTACGTCCAAATCGCCCCATACGCCATCTTTGAGAAACTGCCGGATGACGTTCTGCTTCATCGGGCCACGCCAAACAACAGCATCTGTCTGTTTGTCCAGTAGCAAGCCCACCGAAATCACTGAAAGCGTTTCACTGACCATGATGGGTTCAATGTGGCCCATCGCATCGGGACAAAGTCGCATCCCCTCCAGGCCGAGAATCTTTGGAATGCTCGGGCCGTGAAGGTCGACATCGAGAAGCCCAACGCGCTTGCCCGCCTTGGATAATGCGACGGCAAGGTTTGCGGCAACGGTCGATTTGCCGACCCCACCCTTGCCGGAGAGTACGAGAATCTTCTGGCCAATACGGCCCATATTCGTTTGAAGAATCCCTTCATCAAGTTCTCTCATGGAGACATCTTTCGATTGTACTTGGGCACACGAAGTCATTCGGGTTTCCTTTCATTAGATTGGATCGGAAGGGTTTGATCTCGACAGGCGGCGCACAATTTTTTCTCGTCTATAGTTTCAATTCTCGTAGCCATGGTCCGCTCTCCACAGGCGTCACACCAGATCGTTTCATAACATTGTGCACGGGGAGGAAGCTCGCACAGAACATCGTCTTGAATTTCGAACAATTCAAGACGATCATGCGTAAGTAGCTGCTTGATGGTCCATGCACGTTGGTGCTCCTCTGGCATGGTTTGCCCTTTTGGCAAAAGTTGCGGCCGATAGAGAAGCCGGACAGATCGTCCATCGCGTCGGGTAGCAAAGGTGAACGCCATCTTGCCGTGATCGAGAAATTTCAGGTTGCCCTTGCCAAACGTGCAACCTGTGAGAACCTGAACCGCATCGACCGCACAACTGTCGTTCTCCACGATGGCGATCAATTCTTCATCCTCCGCACGTCCGATGCCTAGGCGTTGCATGGCGAGCTTTGTCGCGCAGTATCCGATCACCAGGCCCGGGCAAAGATGGCCGTGGAATTCTACGCAAGGCAGAAGATCATCCGGCAACCAAGCCGTGTCCAGTGCGGGCGGAGTGAATCGAGTCTGCTCTGCTTTCGGCCGCATGGTTATACCCAGTGCCCTTCCACATCGGCCGTGGCGGCCCGCTGCAATTGACCCGTCTTGAAGAGCTCAATCGTCTCCGCGACCGTCCCTTGGGCGCCGGTATAGATGCTGATGCCACCGGCCTGGAGTGTCGTAAACGCCTTGGGACCGACATGGCCGGTAATGACAGCCGGGACGCCAAGGCCTACGACGGCTTTGCCTGCCTGAATCCCCGCGCCTTGGGCAGCATTTCGATTTTTTTCGTTCTCAACAGCCGAAAATTCTCCGCTCGTCAAGTCGACGATCAAGAAGTAGTCGGCCCGACCAAACCGTGTGTCTACGGGAGAATCAATGTTTGCGCCTTTGGATGTTACTGCAATTTTGCTCATAAGAATTCCTTTCATAGAGCAGTGTGCAAAGAACATGCCAAAGAATAACTCTGAAACAAAAACTTCTTTCAACTATAGGTTTTACATAAGGTTACTGTGGATAGAATTTTCACATTACCTCGTAATGACTCGCCGGTCTCTATGCGATTCATGCAAAATGCAATCCTATGTTCGCCGCTGTCGTCCATCGGTTTCGGGCACGTCAATCTCAAGTGATTTAATCTTGCGATAGAGTGTGCTGGGATTGATTCCGAGATCTTTAGCAGCGCGGCTACGGCTGCCGTTGCGACGTTTCAGTGCTTCCGCGATGAAGTGTTTTTCAAGTGCCTCAAGGCTCATCGGCCGCGAAGCATCGTCCCCTTGGGCACCAGTGGGACGCAGCTCGGGTGGTAGGTGATTGAGTTCGATCACCCCGCCACGACAAAGGACAAATGCCTGCTCGATAATGTTCTCCAGCTCGCGGACGTTCCCAGGATAGTCGTGGTCCATCAGCTGTGCAAGCACCTCATCACTCACTCCAACAATGGCCTTGCCCTGAAGACGATTGAACTTCGCAATCAAATGCTCGGTCAAGAGTGGAATGTCTTCGCGTCTTTGTGCAAGGCTGGGCAAATCGAGATGCACTACGCGTATGCGATAATAGAGATCGTCACGGAACGTCCCTTCACGTACAAGCTCGGCAAGGTTCTTGTTGGTCGCGGCAATCACGCGCACATCGACCGGGACGGGCTTGACGCCGCCGAGGGGTTCGACAACACGCTCCTGTAACACTCGCAACAGGCGCACCTGCATCGCCGGAGAAATGTCACCAATTTCATCGAGGAAAATCGTGCCGCCATCCGCGAGCGCAAACCGTCCCGGCTTGTCGCGCTTAGCATCGGTAAACGCCCCGGCCTTGTGTCCAAACAATTCGCTCTCGAGTAGCGTGTCGGGGAGCGCGGCGCAGTTGACTGCGATGAATGGCTTTTTCTTGCGTGGCGATAGATTATGAATTGCCCGCGCAAAAATCTCTTTGCCCGTGCCGCTGGGCCCTTCAATCAATGCCGTACTGCTACTATCAGCGACGAGCGGCAAGATGTCAAAGAGTTGCATCATCGCGGGGCTTTGGCCGACGATATCCTCAAAGGTGTACCGGGCGTGAAGCTCTTTTTGAAGCTCCTCGATCTGCGTCAAGTCTTGAAATGTTTCGACCCCGCCAACGATCTCGCCCGCTTCATCCCGGAGCAGTGCGGTGGAAATGCGAATCGGAATCCGCTCGCCATATTGATTGATGATGTGCGCGGTGGCGTTGACAATCGGCTGGGATGTCTCCATGGTCCGCCACAACACGCAATCCGTCTCACAGATGCTCGCGCGGAAGACTTCGCAGCAGGCGCTGCCAATGGCCTCCTCGGCCGAGACGCCCGTGATCCGCTCGGCCGCCTGATTGAACGACGTGATGCGCCAGTCGAGGTCGACAGTGAATACGCCCTCGTTAATCGAATCTAAGATGATGGTTTCGCGTCTTGGTTCATTCATTTTACGGGCTCCTCAAATCGTGCAGGTTGCAATACAATACTACTCCATAACATATCAATTTGCACGATTATTTAGTTGGCCAACATCTATAATCAATCACAATATACTTGTATTACTACAGTTAAATTGTTTCTTATTTTTTGGCACGCGAATTGAAAATATCATTGTAATGAAGATCGCAATTCCAACTTGGCAAGGCCGCATCAGCCCCGTCTTCGATGTATTCACTAACGTATTGCTTGTCGAGATCACCCACAGGCAAGAGCAATCGAGGCAATTGGTCGCTCTCGATAGCCCGGATCCTGAGTATCGAGTCCAATTCCTGCGCGACCGTGGAGTGGACGTGTTGGTTTGTTGCGCAATTTCAAAGCCCGTGGAGCTGGAGCTCCTTGCCAAAGGGATTGATGTAATCCCCCGCGTGTGCGGCGATGTGGAGCATGTTCTTGCTGGATTTATCAAAGGGGATCTCAACGAACAACAATTCGGAATGCCAGGCTGCTGTGGCAGGCAAACTCAAACGCGCCAAAGACAACGAGGGTGTTGCCATCCTCCTCGATACCAAAAATAGAAAACCAAGCCTTTCACATTCCTCTCTCTATAGAGCCCCCAAAGGAGACTCCTATGACAACGGAAACACGAATGCCACTGATCGGAGAACCCGCTCCTGGTTTTTCAGCAGAAACCACTCAAGGACCGATTGAATTCCCAGGTGATTATGAGGGTCACTGGGTGATTTTCTTTTCTCATCCCGCCGACTTTACACCGGTTTGCACGACGGAATTTATGACCTTTGCATCCATGCAGCCAGAATTCGAATCCCTTAACTGCAAACTGTTAGGACTTTCGATTGACAGCACCTACAGCCACATCGCCTGGTTGCGAACAATCAAAGAGAAAATAGAATACAAAGACATGAAAGACGTGGAAGTCACTTTTCCCGTGATCAGCGACCTGACGATGGATGTCTCTCGCGCATTTGGAATGCTTCAGCCAGCGGCAAGCACAACCCAAGCCGTTCGCGCCGTATTTATCATGGATCCCAATGCCATTGTTCGCGCCATTCTGTATTATCCGCTCAGTAATGGGCGGAATATGCAGGAAATTAAGCGCCTTTTGGTCGCCATGCAACTTTCTGATAAAGAGAATATTGCAACTCCTGCAAACTGGACACCCGGGGACAAAGTCATCGTTCCGCCGGCTGGGTCGTGCGGAACGGCGAAGGAACGCGTGGAGCAACCTGCCGAAGGGACGCAAGTTTTGGACTGGTTCATGGTCCTTAAAGATGACCCAACAACACCCACAGAAAACTAAAGGAGGCACATCATGCCTAATCGAGATCAAACAGGCCCTGCCGGACTGGGCCCCATGACAGGTCGTGGCGCGGGACTCTGCGCCGATGTTGAAATCCCAGGATGCATGGGATTCCAAAGAGCTCGCCGAGTTCGAGGCCGAGGCCTCGGCCGAGGGGGAAACGGATTACAGTTTCGCCAAAGACGGCGTGACACAATCACGGCGCTTCAGGAGCAAATCCATCACCTTGAGGATGAACTCCAGAAGAAACAATCCGCCTCATGAACATCGCCATCGCCAGTGGAAAAGGTGGAACAGGAAAAACCACCATCGCGACCAATCTCGCCTTTGTTGCATCTCAGCAAGGCCAGACGGTTTCCTATCTCGACTGTGATGTCGAAGCTCCCAATGGGGACATTTTTCTCAAGCCAACCGTGGAAAACGACGAGCCAATTTTCGTTAAGGTCCCCAAGGTCGACGAAACCAAATGTATTGCTTGCGGCCAATGTGAAGCGATCTGCCAATTCAGCGCGATTGTAGTGATGAACAAAACGGTCTTGACGTTTCCCGACCTGTGCCACAGCTGTGGTGGCTGTTGGGAGGTGTGCCCATTCGGCGCAATCACACAAGGGCGTGAAGAAATAGGTCGACTTCAGCAGGGAAAAGCTGGAAGCATCGAATTTTGCCAGGGGCGACTCAAGATCGGCACAATGATGAGCCCGCCTGTCATCCACGCCGTCAAGGCGGCCTCTGACAAAAGCGATATAACCATCGTAGATTGCCCGCCAGGGACGTCGTGTCCAGTCATTGAATCGGTTCGAAACACTGACTATGTCGTTCTTGTTACTGAGCCCACACCATTTGGATTGAACGATCTGAAGCTGGCCGTAAAAGCAATGCGAAAACTCCAACTCCCGTTTGGCGTGGTCATCAATCGAGCGAATATGGGGGATTCAAAAACCCGTGACTATTGCCGCGACCAAGGCATTCCAATCCTTTCTCAAATTCCCGACTTGCGCCCCGTCGCTGAAGCCTATTCACGCGGCGAGCTTCTATCAGCCGTTTCGGAGAGCTATCGTTTCGGGATTGAACGGCTACTGGAGCGAATCCGCCAGGAGACAACACGATGAATGAAATTGTAGTCATTAGTGGCAAGGGAGGGACGGGCAAGACGTCCCTGGTTGCTTCCTTTGCGGCATTATCAGAAGACTGTATCGTCGCAGACTGCGATGTCGACGCGGCTGACCTGCACTTGATCCTTGACCCCGTGCCCACCAAACAGACCGACTTTTCCGGCGGGAATCGCGCAGCGGTCGACCCTGCCGCCTGCACCGCCTGCGGCGTGTGCAAAGAGTATTGCCAATTTGATGCCATTACAATGGACGGTCCCGCCAATGACGCTGTTGAGAAAACCGCCCGAATCGACCCAACCGCTTGCGAAGGCTGCGGTGTCTGCAACTGGTTCTGCATCGGTGGCGCTGTCAAATTTGCCCCCGCGATCAATGGCAAATGGTTTGTTTCACAGACCCGATTCGGCCCATTGGTCCATGCCAAACTGGGAATCGCCGAAGGAAATTCAGGAAAACTTGTGCACATCCTTCGAACCGAAGCAAGAGCTCTAGCCGAAGCTGGACGTGTCGAAACAATCCTCATCGACGGTTCGCCGGGGATTGGTTGCCCAGTAATCGCGTCAATCACCGGCGCGAATTTGGTGCTGATCGTTACCGAACCAACCCAGAGCGGAATGCACGATTTCAAACGAGTGGCGGAATTAGCGAAGCACTTCAAAATCCCCGCTATGGTGTGTGTCAATAAATGGGATCTCAACGCGGTGATTACCGATCGAATCGAATTGTTCGCGCAAAACCATGGAATTGAGGTCGCCCCACGCGTTCGTTATGACCGTGCGATCACTGATGCTCAAATTGCTCAACAGACAGTCATCGAATATCAAGAGGCCAGCTGCGCCGGGGAAATTCGTGAAGTCTGGGAAAAAATCCAGGCCACAATTGCGAGCCCCATCAAAGACAATTAATCGAGAGGCTGTTTTGAGTTGCTGCGTAAGCTACGAAAAACACCCTTGTGAAAGGAATGGAATTATGACGCTGAAAACGATGCTATCAGTATCCCTGGTACTGGCCTGCGGATTTATGGTTGCTGGGTGTGAAGACCCCGCCACTGACCAAACCGCGCCCAAAACAAATTGTGTCATCGAGGCCGCCAAAGCCATGCCCCAGACTCTCTCCAATGGGATGACCAAAACGGGCGTTTGCACCAATTGTAAGTGTGCAATCTACAAATGCGCCAAAGGCAAGGAAATCTACGTGTGCCCCGAGACTGGTGTGGCGAAAACAAAGCTGGCCGACGGCACGTTTGCCCCGTGGAAATGTAAAAAATCCGGCAAAGCCCGCATCGTCTGTCCCAAAACCGGAAAAGTGACAAACGCTCCTGAATAGCCCCAAGGCCAGGTGTCGCCTATAATCGAGCGAGTAGTTGTAGCACACGACAACAACAAAGCAAGAAGGAGATCACCATGAATTGGTTTCGGAAACCTTGGAGTCCCTACATTGCTGGCGGCTTGGTCGGATTGCTGGCCATCACCTCCGTCGTCATTTCGACGCAGTTACTGGCCAAGCCAAAGTATCTCGGCACATCAACCACGATGGTCCGGCTGGCTGGGCTCGCCGAATCGCAAGTCGCCTCCGATCACGTCTCGTCCAATGAGTATTTCCAGTCGAAGAAGATCAAGGTTGACTGGCAGATGATGCTCGTTGTCGGGATTGTTATTGGGGCTTTTCTTGCAGCGATTGCCAGCCAGGAATTCAAGTCCGAAACCGTACCTACTCTTTGGAAAGCTCGCTTCGGGCCAAAATGGCACGTTCGAGCTCTTGGTGCTTTTCTTGGTGGAATTCTTGCGATTCTAGGCGCACGCCTGGCTGGAGGGTGTCCCAGTGGACATGGGCTGAGCGGCATGATGCAGCTGGCGGGAAGTGGGCTTCTGGCGATGGTCGGATTCATGGCTGGCGGAATCCTTGCGGCCAATTGCATCTATCGGAAGGGAGGAAACTAATGGAACTCCTCTTAGGACTCATCACCGGAATTTTCTTTGGATTTCTCCTGCAAAAGGGCGGCGTTCTTCGTTTCGAGAAACAAGTCGGATTTCTGCTCTTGCGAGATGCTACGATTTTGAAATTCATGTTCTCAGCCATTCTCGTTGGATCGGTGGGAATCTATGTCTGTCGGGACATGGGGTGGATTGATCTGAAATTGAAATCCATCTCCATCGGGGCTCAACTCATCGGTGGCGGCCTGTTTGGACTTGGCTGGGCGATCTTGGGCTATTGCCCCGGCACGGCAGGAGGCGCGTTAGGCGAAGGCCGTTGGCATGCCGGATGGGGAATTCTGGGAATGCTGGTCGGCGCGGGACTCTATGCCGAGTTGTATCCATCCCTGAAAGACTCCGTTTTGACATGGGGAACCTACGGCAAGAAAAGCATTCCCGAGATTCTCGGCATCCATCACTGGCTGATCATTGGCATGTTCACCTTGCTCTATCTAGCCATCTTTTTCCTGCTGGAACGTGGCCCCAAAAAGGGATAATTCCAAAAAAAGCAATCTTATGCTCAAGTATCAATCTCGCCAACAGCGCATCTATCTTCTTTTGACACTCCTTGTCGCCATCGCAATTATCGTGGGCGGGTGGGCAATCCAAGAGGACTCCGCCCCAGCCTCGACGCCTCCATTCTCCATCAATATGTCGATCAAACAGATCGCGCCCGCCCTCGATGTGACTGGTAAGAGTCTCGCCCGCGAACTGGACCTTCCTCTGGCAACCTCAAAGAACAAACCCCTCAAAGCATTCGGTATCACCCAAAAGCAATTGGATCACGCCACACATCACATCGCCAGCCATCGATCCACCACCTTCAAATATTACATTTTCACAGCCCTCGCACTCTTTGGGCTGGTCTATCTGATTCGTCTCGGACGACCTGACAATTCCACGGTCAAGGACCGGGAATTGTGGTATCCTAGTTGGCTTTATATTGCCGTGCTGATTTTGTCGATTGCAGTCTGCGGGTTTGCGCTGGGTAAATCGCCCAACCCGATGGAAGGCACCGTCAAGGTTTTCAAAAGCATGGCCGGGCTTTATCCATCCGTCCTCGAAAAAGTGCTTGGCTTCATTTTCTTCGCGATCCTAAGCCTCATTGGCACGAAGCTAATTTGCGGTTGGGCATGCCCATTCGGCGCACTGCAGGAACTTCTCTACCGCTTGCCCATGTTGCGAGCTCTGAAAAAGCGAAAAGTTCCCTTCGTCGTTTCCAACACCATCCGTAGCGTTCTATTTGTTCTAACGCTATTGATTCTTTTCGGCATCGTGGGCAACAAAGAGGGATTTGTACTCTACCATTTTGTGAACCCGTTCAACCTTTTCAACCTTGAAGTAGAGACTTTGTTTACGGGGATTGCTATCGGCATTTTCCTCCTCGTCTCGCTTGGCGTCTATCGACCGTTCTGTCATTTTATCTGCCCCTTTGGCCTCTTGAGTTGGATCCTCGAGCGGTTCAGTCTATTCGGTGTGAGAATCAACCGCAATCTCTGCACAGATTGTGGAGCCTGTGATCGCGCCTGTCCGTCCGAAGCGGCCAGAGGGCGCGTGCAGAAAAACAAACTACCAGCCGATTGCTTCAGTTGTGGTAGATGTTTAAACGCCTGTCCGACGGATGCAATCCGATATGCCCTCCCATGAAAACCATGTCAGAATGATTCTACGGAGGGCAAGCTAAAGTAGAGAAAAAGTACAGCCCTCTCCCCAAACACTTCCATTGAGTATGACGATGAATAATGGTTTTGGGTTTGGGAGCTATGCGGCCTCAGAAGTGTGGAAAGATTATTTTGACGATGTGAGCAGGACAATTGATGTAGACCGATTTGATGTGACATTTCATGAGATTTGGGGGTGGGTAGTGTAAATTTGTTTCTGTAAATTCGGGATTGTTTGGCGCGGGAGTCTCTT
>JABGPZ010000023.1 GCA_018644725.1 Phycisphaerales bacterium | reverse complement strand
CCAATGACCGCATTATACAATACTCAAAGTCGAAACGCTATTATTCAAAGAACCCGTTAATTACTGATGCGGGGATGGTGCATCTCAAGGGGTTGGAAAAATTGAGACTGTTGAATGTTCAGGAAACGATGGTTTCGGACGTGGGATTGGTCTATATCAAAACGATGCCAAAGATGGTCGAACTCTATTTGGAGCGCACTAATACCTCTGATGAAGGATTGGCTCATCTTGCAAAATGTAAGGAGTTGAAGGATATAATCTTAAATTACACGGTGGTTAGCGATGCGGGATTGAAACATCTGCGAAATATGAAGAATATACGTTATTTGAAGTTGAAGGGCACCAAGATTACCGATGCGGGAATTCCACATCTCCTGACGTTGAAGAAATTGGCGGACATAGGATTGGAGGGGACGGAAATTACGGATGTTGGGCTAAAGAAACTTTCGGGGGTTAAAAGATTGCGGTTTCTATACCTTTACGATTCGAAGGTTACCAAAGAGGGCGTGGCGGCATTTAAGAAAGCCAATCCCGCGGTCATAGTTATATGCAATGAAAAAGGGATAGTACCCATGGGGGAATTACTCGGTCAGTAGCCCTGATTTTCGCATGAGACTTGCAATTTGGGGGCGAATTGGGCATGATAGGGCATCATGAAAGCAGCGATTTATAAAGTCAATCCGCTCGGCTGGGCAACGTGCAAGTGGCTCAAGCATTTCTGGAAGGGATGCCTGGGCACGAAGCTCAACGGCTTCTCCATTCGCAAGATTCCCTCGCCGAAGCTCCCCGGCCCGGAATGGGTGTGTATTCGTACGCGCCTGGGCGGGATTTGTGGCTCGGACGCGGGGATGGTCATGCAGAAACAGCCGCCGGACACGCTGCTTCAGGCCTACAGCTCTCAGCCGATGGGCATGGGGCACGAGAACGTCGGCGAGGTCCTCCTCGTGGGCGACAACGTCGACGAATCGTGGGTCGGCAAGCGCGTGATCGTCGAGCCGACGCTCGCCTGCAAACAGCGCGGCCTCGATCCGGTCTGCCCGCGATGCGCCGAGGGCAACTTCAGTTCCTGCCAACATTTTTCAGCCGACGAGCCGGGCCCCTATGGCCTGCCGCCGGGGCTGAGCATTGGATACAATTCGATGACGGGCGGATCGTGGGGCGAATATTTCGTCGCCCACGTCAGCCAGCTCTTCGAAGTCCCCGACCACGTCAGCGACGAAGAGGCCGTCATGGTCGATCCGTTCGCCTGCAGCGCACACGGCGTGTTCTCGACGAATCTCGAAAACGTTGAGCGCGTTCTGGTCTATGGCGGCGGGGGCATTATCGGCCTCGGTGTGATTGCCTCGCTTCGCGCGAGCGGATTCACCGGCACGATCGACGCCTATGATCGCGGCTGGAGCATGAAGCCGCACATCCGCACCATGGGCGCGGACGAATTGCTGGTCGATCCGGGCAACAAGGCCGAGAAGTACGACATGTTCGCCGTCCGCACAGGCGCGACGGTCCAGCGCGTGCGCTTCGGCAACCGGACCCTCACGGGCGGCTATGACGTGGTGTTCGACTGCGTCGGCACGGGCGACAGCTTCACCGATTGCCTCAAGCTTTGCCGCGGCGAAGGCCAGGTCACCGTCCTCGGGACGTTGCAAGTTGGCCGCGTCGGGCTCACGTCGCTCTGGTTCCGCGAAATCACTGCCCGCGGAGTCTATGGCCGCGGAATCGAAAGCCACGACGGGATCGATACACCCACCTACAAAGTGGTACTCGACTGGATCGCTAACGGGACGATCAGCGTCAAGGACCTTGTGACACATCATTTCCGACTTGACCAGCTCCACGAGGCGTTGGTCAAATCGACAGAAAAAGCACGACACGGAATTATCAAGGCGGTTTTCGATTTCCGCCCGAAAGACTAATGGGCATCTTGAAAAATACCGTTTTTCGGGGTGAGGGATGTGATTGGACGGC
>JABGPZ010000003.1 GCA_018644725.1 Phycisphaerales bacterium | reverse complement strand
CACGGTCGACAACATCACCCTCGACACCACGAACGTGACCGACAGCTACTCTGGCACGTTCTCCATTGCCGACTCTGGCGGCGGCGCATACGACCTGGAATACAACATCCCCGAACCCGCAACGATGAGCCTTTTGGCCCTCGGCGGAATCGCGATGCTCAAGCGTCGTAAGAAGTAAAAATCAGGCTGTAGGCTGTAGGTCGGTAGGCTGGAGGAAACAGCACAAAGACCACAACAGAACACAGACTGGAAGAAAACGAATACAAAAGCCCGGTGCATTGCATCGGGCTTTTTTTATGTCCTCTTTCGTAGGGGCGAATAATCATTCGCCCATTTGTCTCTTTTCTTTTGTGTTCTTTTTCGTAGGGGCACGGCATGCCGTGCCCATTGAGTGTTTCATTATTTTTCTGTCATCCTGAGCGTAGCCGAAGGACCTTCCGACGTGTGGAACCAATCAGGTGCGATGGCATTCCCGAGAAAAACGGGTACCGGGAAAAACCGGGACTGGTACGGATTTTCAGCCACATCGAAATTGGACAGATTGATTCCGTGTGTTTTAATATTCCGCTGATATCGAACGACCAAGAAAACTTTGTACCTGTCCCTGCTTTTCCCCTGCAGAAATAGAAAAACGGGGACAGGTACCTGACAACGAAAAAAACGGCGAGAACACAGGACAGAATAAAAGGCACCAGTCCCCATTTTCTCACCAGTCCCGGTTTTCCCGGTGCAAACGCATCGGGCTTTTTTATGTAATCCTGTTGCGAGTTGATTTTACGCCGCAGGGGCCATAGAATTGCATGACCTGATTCGACCTCTATTTTAGTGAAGGACTTCCCATGCCGATCAATCCGCAGACCCTCGCCGCCGCACGCAACGGAACCGCCACTCGCGAACAGCTCGCCGAGCTGCTGTCGCTGACCGACCCGGCCGACATCGCCGAGCTTCACGCCGCCGCCTATGCCACCAAGAAAGAGACCGTCGGCACGGTGGTCCACTTCCGCGGCATCGTCGAATTTTCCAACGTCTGCGTGAAGGACTGCCTCTACTGCGGCATCCGCAAATCCAACACCGCCGTCGAGCGCTTCACCATGACCGAAGACGAAATCGTCGAAGCCGCGCTCTGGGCATTCGAAAGCGAATACGGCTCGATCGTCATCCAGGGCGGCGAGCGTCAGGACGCGCCCTTCGTCGACTTCATCGAGCGCGCACTGCTGCGCATCAAGAAAGAGTCTGGCGGCAAGCTCGGCGTGACCCTTTCGCTCGGCGAGCAATCCCTCGAGACCTTCCAGCGCTGGTACGCTGCCGGCGCGCACCGCTATTTGCTGCGGATCGAATCGTCGAATCGCGAACTCTATCAGACCCTCCACCCCGAGACGCACACCTACGACGAACGCATCGCGGCGCTGTCCGATTTGCGGACGGCCGGCTATCAGGTCGGCACGGGCGTGATGATTGGCTTCCCCGGCCAAACTGCGCTCGACCTCGCCGACGACGTGCTGTTCTTCCGCGATCAGGACATCGACATGATCGGCATGGGCCCGTACATCGTCCACGAGCAGACGCCGATGGCCGCCACCGCCACCGAGGACTTCGACGGTGAAGCGAATCTCGATCTCGGGCTGAAGATGATCGCCGTGACGCGGCTGGTCTTGCGCGACGTGAACATCGCCGCCGCCACCGCGCTCCAGGCGCTCAACCCCACAGGCCGTGAGCTCGGCCTCCAGGCCGGCGCGAACATCATCATGCCCAACATCACCGAGACGAAGTACCGCAGCGCCTATCAGCTCTACAACGGCAAGCCGTGCCTCGACGAAAACTCGACGATGTGCCGCGGCTGCCTCCAGCGCCGCATCGACTCCATCGGCGAGACCATCGGCTTTAATCAGTGGGGCGACTCCCCGCACTTCGCCAAACGAACCAGCAAGTAGGAGGGATGGAGAGAGGAGAGAGGAGAGAGGGGGAAGGGAGAAAGACTGACGTGCCCCCGAAAATATGTACCAAGTTGAATGGGAGTCTTAGCCGACAAT
>JABGPZ010000066.1 GCA_018644725.1 Phycisphaerales bacterium | reverse complement strand
AACAATACAAACAAAGAGCAACTGTCCCCATTTTTTCCAGGAAACTAAGGCCCCGACTCTTGGGCGTCGACTACCGGGGGCTTACGCCCCCGGCTAAACACTGTTGCCCTTTCAGGGCAAATACAAGTCCGATTGGGCCGCCAGCAAGTTTTGCATTGAAATGAAGTACAAAAAAAGGGCGGGCACAAGGCCCGCCCCTACAGTGTCAATTGCGTTTGATTAGCCTTCGAATTCGTTGCCAACTTTGCGGGCGCGTTCGGGCTTGTCGAGGTCGATGCCGAGACTGATGCCGATTTCGACCAGCAGGTTCCAGCCCGCCGCCAGCGAGACGATGGGGGTCATGATACCGAGGTCTTGAATGACCAAGGTGGGGAATTGTTCGACGGGAGCGGTGGCGATGCAGACGACCGTCGCGCCAACGCCATCGACGAGGACTTGCTTGAATTTTTCCATTTCGTCGAGGATCGGGTCGATGACGAAGATGATGTCCGTTTCGTCCATGACTTCTTCGATTCCGTGGCAGGCGTAGGTTCCTTCGAGGAAGTCGGACTTTTTGCGGGTGATTTCATTGGTTTTGAGAGTGAGTTCCTCGGCGACACCATCGTCGTGTCCCGCGAAGTGGATCACGCCAGCGCCCGCAGCGGCCTCAATGATCTCGGTGGGGATGTCCATTGTCAGCGCTTCTTCAACAGCGGCCCCCAGGGCGTTTTTATTCTCCTGCGCGTCGGAGATGTCGTCCTTGGCGACGTGGCAAAGCAGCGACTGATAGATCAGTGCCTGCTCGACGACGCTCTTGGTTGCGGCGACGGCGTTCTCCCAGCCACACTTGAGCACGAGGGTTTCGGCGGTGTAGTCCTTCAGGAGATTATCTTCCTGAGCGGTTTGACCGAAGAGGGCGGTGTTGCCCGCAGCCTTTTGTGCCTGAAGAAGTTTAATAACTTCCTTGGTACGGCCGGAGTTGCTCGCGGCGAAAATCGCAAAGTCTTCGAGCTTATAGGTTTCTGCCAAGCGCGAGGCTGCGGTAAGAAGCTGGATGTCGATGCCCTGGGTCAGTGCGCGACGGATGGCAAATTTAGCGGGCAAAATTCGGCTCGACCCTTCGCCGGTGAGAAGGAGTTTGCCCTTTTCAAGAACGGTTTCGGCGATCCCGGCGGTCCGCATCGGATCGAAGTTGCGGATCACGTCGGCGGTTTCGAGCATTTCTTTGCAGAGGGCGAATTGGGTGTATTTGTCTTCAGTACGATTCATGGTAGAGTCCTTTGATTGTGGTTGTGGGGAAGGGAAATTGGAATGATATGACGGCACTGCGATCAGCACCGATGCAGCGGATTTTTGTAGAACTGCAAGTCAGAGGATGCCTCTGTGTTTTGCTCAACTTCTTGCTTCGCAAGAGAGTTGGCCTCGCTCTATCGAGAACTCGCAGACTTGAAATTCGTTACCAGCCGTCCTGGCGCGTGCCAGGGACAAATTGGAGAGCAGCCGTCGTGGTCATTTCAGAGTTAGCCTTCGTAGGGGTAGTATTCCAGCTCGGCATAGGCTTCGATGTCGCCCACCAGCGGCAGGGCGTAGTCGAAGAATTTCTGGCTGGGGAAGTTTCCGGCTTCGTTGAGGAAGTCGTCGGGCATGGGCTTGGCGCGCACGGCGACGTCTTCCAGCGGGGCCGTTCCCATCACGCAGGTGTAGGGATCGTTGGATTCGCGCACGAGCGAAACCATCACGCCCGAGGTGCCTTCGGCGGCGAGTTCCATCGCGGTCTGCCCGGCTTTGTAGGCCTCGTCGAGGTCCTGCTGGGGAGTGCGGTCAATCGCGCACATCGGCATGGATTCGGTGATCTGGAACTCTCCGCGCCAGCCGAATTCGTCGCTGATGATTTTGTGGAGGTTCATCGCGACCGAGCTGCCGCCCATCGCGCCGAATTCTTCATTGCCGAACTTGTCCTTGGTCTCGGTCGCCGAGACGGGCGTGCCGTCGGCGTACTTGAGGCCTTCGCCGCAGACGATCGACACGAAGCCGAGCTTGTCGTAGCAAGCCTTGACGTCGGCGATGAACTTGGCCTTGTCGAAATCGCGTTCGGGGGTGTAGATCAGGTGCGGGGGGTCTTGTTCGGTTTTCTTGCCGAGGGCGGCCGAGCAGGCCAGCCAGCCTGCGTCGCGGCCGATGGATTGGTAGATCACGAACTGATCAACCTTTTGCATGTCGCGTGAAAGGCGGCCAGTTTGCTGAACGCTCAGCGCCGTAAAGCGCGCCGCGCCCGCATAGCCGGGGGTGTGGTCCGTGCCAAACAGGTCGTTGTCGACGGTCTTGGGAATGCCCACGCCGCACATCTCATAGCCCTGGGCCGCAGCATATTCCGTCACGCGGTGGATCGTGTCCATCGTGTCGTTGCCGCCGATCATGAACATCACGCGAATGTTGAATTTCTTGAGGTTCTCAAGAATGAGCGGGAAATCCGAATCCTGAACCTTGTGGCGCGAGGACCCGAGGATGCTCGAAGGAGTCTTGCGGAGCTTGTCGATGGTGCTCTGCGATTCGGCCGAGAGGTTCACGACGTTGCCCTGCATGAAGCCTTCAATGCCCCAGCGCATGCCGAGAACGGCGTCGGCGTTTTCGAAATGGTTCGCCGCGTCGATGACGCCAGCGAGCGAAGAGTTGATGACGCTCGTCGGGCCGCCCGACTGGCCAATCAATACGTTGCCTTTGATCATGGTGATGATCTCCTTCCGCTGCGGGTGCAGCTTGCCATTATAGGGAATGATGCCCTTGCGGCCTGCAAGGAACACCGGTGCTGATTGTCTTGGACACACCCAAACCGGCAACGCCCCGTAGAATCGATGGCGACTGCGTGGAATGGATAGATTGTTGAGCTTTTTGCTCGGTGCAGATTGTACCGTTCAAGGGCGATTGCTTCAAGTCGAGGGGGGCGGTTTGGAAAGAAAAATGTCGTTCAATTATCCAATAACCTGTTTGGGAGGGTCAAGGTTGGTGTCGGAAAAATTACAGGAGGCCAAAATGAGCAATTTTGAATATCGGGTGTGGTATTATGGTGTGGAATAGGATATATTCTCCCGATTCTACCGAACCATGCCACACGAAAGGGAGTTTTGAGCCAACGCGATTCCAACACGTCCACCGACATCCTCCAAGACGAGGAAATGTACGATATCGGTACGCCGACTCGTGCGCGCGAGCTGGGTGGGAATTTGGCCGGGCTGACGCTCGGGCAGCAGATTTTCCGTCTGGCGATGTGGCCGTTCTTCCAGCACGTTTTGGCGTTCATGGTTGGGATGGTGGATATTTGGCTGACGAAGTATGTTGGCGTCGAGGGAACAAAAAGCGTCTCAGACGGATCGGCCGCGCTCAATGCGGTGGCCGTGGCGGCGTATCTCGGTTGGGGGATGTGGGTGCTGCCGATGTCGATGATGACCGGCGCGAATGCCCTCGTCGCTCGATTGTGTGGCGAACGCAAGCGCCGTGATGCGAATGTCGCGGTGATGCAGGCGATGATTGTCGGCGTGATCCTTAGTACGGTCAGCGCGATTCTGATGTTGCTGGGGCTGGACTGGGTTCTCGGCGAGTTGAATATGACCGACGAAACCCTGCCGATGGCCAAGATCTATATGGTGATTCTTTCCTTCGCGATGCCGTTTATCGGGATCATGACCGCGGGGAACCAGTCGATGCGAGGCGCGGGCGATACGCGTGTGCCGTTTATCGCGTTGGCGATGGTGAACGTGGTCAATACGGTGGTCAGCTCGACGTTGGTGTTTATGGGCTATGGCGTGGCGGGGATCGCGACGGGGACGGCGCTGGGCTGGATTACTGGCGCAGTGGTGGTGTTCTATTTCCTCATCACCGCCAAGAGCAGTTCCAAGCTGATGTTCCGCCCGAAGCGGTTCCATCGCAATTGGCCGATGATCAAGCGGATTGTCAAGGTCGGCCTGCCCACGTTCGGCGAGTCGGTCGGCGTGTGGGGAATTCACTTTACGATGTTCTTCATGATCGCCGCGCTCGGCGGGGCGGCCAAGGGCTCGCACCTGCTTGTGGTGCGGATGGAGGGACTGACCTATATGCCTGGCTGGGCGTTTGCGCTGCCAGCGACGACGTTGGCGGGGCAGTACATCGGGTTGGGCGATCCGGTTCGCGCACGCCAAGCGGTGCGCCTGTGCTGGATCATGGCCGTGGTCTTCATGACGGCGGTCGGCTCGTTGTTTATCCTCTGCCCCGAGTTCCTGCTTGGTGCGGTCGCGAAGAATCCCAAAAATATTGAACTGGCAAAAACGCCGCTGATGATCTGCTTCTTCTTCCAGCCACTGTTCGCGACGATGATGGTCCTCAATGGGGCCTACAAGGGGGCAGGCGATACCCGCACACCGATGCTCATTACCTGGTTCGGGTCGCTGTGTGTGCGGCTGGTCGGCGTTTTTCTGGTCGTCAGTGCGTTGAGCAACTGGGGCGGCGCGGAGTGGCTGTATGCCAAAACGGGAATCGATCTTCAATTCGCCAAAGATGCGCTGATGCAATGCAACGTGTGGATCAAGGCCAACTGGGGAATTGAGGCGCATCCGTTGACCTATGTGTGGCTGGTGATGAACCTCGACATCGCCGTACGGGCGATTTTGGCGATGGTGCATTACCCGTCGAATGCATGGCTGACCAAGAAGATTTAGCGCCCGCCCGAATTTACTTTTGAACAGCGCGTGCCGGGATGGTATGGTATAGGTTCACGAAAGGATTGTGCAATGACCGAGTCGATTGACACGCAATACAAGATTCTGGATTGGGACGCGGCGGCGAAGTTTGTCGCCAAGTGCCACCTCGCCGAAAAGCGCGTGGCGTTTACCAATGGCTGCTTTGATCTTCTGCATCCGGGGCATGTTCGGATTTTGCAGGAGTCGCGCAAGACGGCCGACGCGCTGGTGTTGGGGCTGAATACCGATGCGTCAGTCCAGCGCCTCAAGGGCCCCACGCGCCCTGTCCAATGCGAAGCCGATCGTGCGATGGTTCTCGCCGCGCTGGCGTGCATTGATTGCGTCGTGCTCTTCGACGAAGATACGCCGCTGGAATTGCTCTGCCACCTTCAGCCGGACGTGCTGGTCAAGGGCGCGGACTATACCAAGGCCGAGGTCGTCGGCGCGACCGAAATCGAAAGCTGGGGCGGAGAAGTGCGCCTCGTCGATCTCGTCGAAGGCCGCTCGACCACGAGCCTGATTGAGAAATCGAAGCAATGAACGAGTCGGAGTTTCATCAATGGATTTACGCCCGGAGTGAGGGCGATGGCCCCGAAGGGCGCGTTCTGGTCGGGCCGGGAGATGATATGGCGATTGTCGCCTGGCCGATTGGTGATGTCATGCCTGCGGTCGACCAAGTGCTTGACGGCGTGCATTTTGATCTCGCCGAGTGCGGGCCGAAGCTTGCCGGGCGCAAGGCCATGGCGCGGAATTTGTCAGATGTTGCCGCGATGGGCGCGTTGCCGATGGCGGCCGTCGTCGCCGTTGCACTGCCGGTGGGCTTTGCCCAGGCGGACGCGGAGCTGATCTACGAAGGCATTCGCGAATTGGCGGATGAGTTTCACTGCCCGGTCGTCGGTGGAGACGTTGCGGCCTGGCGCCATGACGCGGCGAAGCTCGCGATCACGGTGACCATCCTCGCTCGACAGGCGGGCACGACGGCCGGCGTGACACCGGTTCTGCGCAGCACCGCGCGCGCGGGCAATGCGATTTGCGTCACGGGCGAGCTGGGCGGGTCGTGGCTGACGGGGCGCGATCTTTCGTTTACGCCGCGTGTGCTCGAGGGGATTTTGCTGAACTTCCGCCATAAATTGTTGGCGATGATGGACATTTCCGATGGATTGGCGATGGACCTTCCCCGGCTGTGCGCGGCCTCGGGGGGCATCGGGGCCGAGCTGATCGCCGACGCGATTCCAGTCCATCCCGATGCACTGGCAGGGCGGGACATCGACCCGCTCGACGCGGCGCTGTTTGACGGTGAAGATTACGAGCTTGTGTTTACGGTTCCGCGCGGCCGACTCGATGCGCTGTTGAACGATCCGCAATTGCCGTGCAAAGTGTCGCACATTGGCTGGACCACGAAAGAGCCCGGCCTGCGGTTGCGACGCGGCGATGACGTAACACCGATTTTCCCCGGCGGCTGGGATCACGCGACGAAGTAATCCGTTCTATTGGATGCGTAATTCGACCGCTTTGGCGTGGGCGGTGAGCCCTTCGCGCGTAGCGAAATCGACAACGGCCGGTCCGTCTTCGTTGATGGCGGCTTGGTCATAGGCAATCGTTGAGGACGATTTCAGGAAGTCGTTCACCGAGAGCGGGCTGAACATTTTTGCGCCGCCGCCGGTGGGCAGGACGTGGCTTGGCCCGGCGAAATAGTCGCCCAGCGGCACAGGTGTGCATGCGCCGAGGAAAATCGCGCCCGCGTGGCGGATTTTGGAAAGCGTGTCGTCGAGGTCGGCCGTGGTCACTTGGAGGTGTTCGGTCGCGAAGTCGTTGGCGACCTCGCATGCGTCGTCGAGAGTTTCGGTGACGATGGTCGCACTGTAGCGATTCAGGGCAGATTCGATGGCCTCGGCGCGTTCGAGCGTCGGCAGGAGTTTGGCGATGGACGCGTCGACGGCATCGGCCAGTGCAGCCGAGGGCGTGACGAGAATTGCAGAGCCCGGATCGTGCTCGGCCTGGGCGAACAGGTCGCCCGCGACGTAATCGGGATTGGCGCTGTCGTCGGCGAGGATGAGCACTTCGCTCGGGCCGGCGATGGAGTCGATGCCGACGCGCCCGAAGAGCTGGCGTTTGGCCTCGGCGACGAAGGCGTTGCCCGGGCCGACGATTTTCTGGACGGCCGGGATGGATTCCGTGCCGACGGCGCACGCGGCCACAGCCACTGCACCGCCAACGCGATAGACTTCGCTCACGCCCAGCTCGCCCGCCAGCGCGAGGACCATCGGGTGGATGTCGCCGTCGCAGCTCGGCGGCGAGACCATCACGACCTCGCTCACACCCGCGACGAGTGCTGGCACGACGGTCATCAAAACGGTGGACGGATAGATTGCTCGCCCGCCGGGGACATAGACCGCGACACGGTCGATGGGCGTATATCGCACGCCGAGGCGACGGCCTGCGCGGACGAGATCGGCCGGGGCGGTGTGCTTGATGTGCTTCTGATACTCGCGGATGTTCTCGACGGCCTGGCGGATGACAGCGAGGAATTTCTCGTCGGCACCGCTGTGGGCGGTGGCGATTTCCTCGGCGCTGACGCGGATCGACTCGGGCGAAAGCGTGGCTTGGTCGAACTTCGCTTCGAGCTCGATCACGGCCTGGTCGCCACGGGTGGCGACGTCGTCGATGATGGTCTTGACCGCGACGGGGACGTCGATGGTGGTTTCGCCGTCGGCGACAAGTCCGCCCGCGCGCAGAAGATCACGAAGAGCGTCGGTTTGCTGACGGTAATCCGATTGAGTGTAGGTGATGCGTTTCATGAATACAGGATAGCAAAGCGGGCGCGAAAATGGAATAACAATCAGCGCGTGGCGGTACGAAACAGACGAATTTCACCGGGGGCGAGGTCGACCTGGGCGGCCGTGATTGTTCCCTGATTCAGTGTCAGCGTCAGGGTGTCGCCCTTGAGGTGACGGCGGTTGGCGTAGATCGGCTGGTCGCCGGGGGCAACGGAGAGGGGCTGGGTTCGGGAGACCGAGAGCAGCGAAAGCGCGCCGTGTTCGAGCGGGAGCCGATGATGCGTGGGTTGGGACGAAATTTGGAACCATGCACCGCCGGCCGTCGCAAGAAGCAGGCCGCTACAGATCACAATGCGGGGTTTTGCGCTACGGAGGAACGTCGCCGCGCCCAATGCGAGGACACCAACGACGAGCGTCAGCAGGAGATTGCGTTTGTGACTTGGCGGCGTCTGGTGGGTTTGCTCGGCGTATTTGCGATAGAGAGCGAGATCAAAAAACGGCGCGCGGTCGGCCCAGCCGTCGGGCCAGGTGATGGCGATTTCTTGCGGCGGGGCGGTGTTCAGCCGCAGCTGAAACGTCTGCTGGCGATCCATGGCGGGCAGAAGGAGCGGGAGCTCGCGCGACTGGCCGGCGGGGAGAAGGACGGCGGTTTCCACACGCGGGCCGCCGAGTTCCCATTGCAGCGAGATGCGTTCAATCGTCGCGTTTGTGTCGTTGGAGAGGGTCAGGACCGCCGGGCGGTAGGGGCCGGGGACGTTGGCGTCGGCCGGGGTCAGCGTCGCACTCGCCAGCAGCGGCGAGGCCAGACACAGCGAGATGAGCAGGGCGAATCTCAAGGTTATTTGTCGATCTTCGGGGGCTCAATCTTGCAGCTCTCGGGCGAAAATTTCTCATCCGTCAGGCCGGGGTTGAATTGGATCGAGAGGTACTGATAGTCGCAGGTCATGTTGTCGTCCCAGTCATAGCCGATGATCCGCAGCGGCAGGTACGTTTCACTGTCGATCAGGATGTAGGTCGTCTTGGCGGGGTATTCGGCCTTTTCCTGTGGCAGCAATCGCGCGAGAACGAGGCAGGTCCGCTTGTCGTTGCCGTGGGTCGTGATGCCGAGGGAAAACTCGTGGCACTCGTCCGCTTTCGTCGCGGCGAGGTAGACGCGCTGGAGGTCGGCGATGGTGTTGCGCAGGCCGAACTTCGTACACGGGCGTAGCGACGACTTTTTCGCGTCTTTGCCTTCGGGGTCTCTCAGAAGGCTTTTGCCAGCGATGAACTGCAGGCTGCTCTTGGGGCGCACGAGCATTTGGGCTTTTCCGGTCTTGTCGGGGTAGCGGCCGGCGACGTAGAGCATCCGATCGACGAGGGCGGGATTGAGCGTCCACGCGAACGCGATGGAGAACGGTTGTTCGCGGAAGCGGAACTTCATCTGCTGCTGCTTTTCGATGCCAAAGAGGCTGCCGAGGTCTTCCTGCTTGGCGAAGACGCCCGAGTAGTTCGTGACCTTGTTGTCGTCGAGATAGCTGCGGCCTCGGGTGATCAACTCAATGTGCGGGAGATGCAGTTTTGCGAGCAGAACTTGCTCGGCCGGGGAAGGTTTCTCTTTGCCTTTGTCCAGCGGGTCAATCTTGAATGGAAGCTCGAGTTCGGGCAGGGCGGGCTTGGAGGGGACTTTGATGCCCGTGTCGGTTCCGACTTTGGGATTTTCACAGCCTGCAATGCAGAGCATCGCGAGGGCGAACGTCAGGATGGATGGTTTGATTTTCATATCCTCATTGTACCGCAAATCCCCATAAAAAAACACTTGGCAATTCCGAAGAACGACCAAGTGTATTGGATGTGCGGGGTGGCTTATTTGGCCGGGAGGATGTTCAGCTCGGCGACGGCCGCCCAGGGCTGGTCCGCTGCGGCGGGGCTCAGGGCGACAAACTTCATGTACCGCGCGGTGGCGATTGCCTTGAGTTTGAGGATCATTCGCTTGGACCCCTTGCGGAATTTGCCTTTGGAAACCGGCTTGCCCCAGGTCTTGCCATCGTTGGAGAGATAGATTGCGTACTTGCCGACTTGGCCGTTGTTGGTGCCTTGGCGCGGCAGGTAGGTAATCCCGGCGAGCTTGGTGGCCTTGCCGAAATCAATGGCGATGTGGTGGGGATATTCTGCGGAGGTGCCTTGCCAGCGGCTGTGCCAGAAGGTGTCGCCGTTGCCGTCGATGGCGTCTTTGGCAACGCCGTCGCCGGGTTGATCGCTGCTGACGGAGTGGATTGTCCAGCTTGAGCGGTCCACGATCTGGTGGAACGTCGCCGAGCTCGCCGGGCCGGGGAGCTGTTTGGGGGCGGTGGCCATCGCGGCGATGGTGCAGGCCGACTTGGTGACAAACGGGCCGGTGTAGGCCTTGGCCTTGTTGCAGCAGCAGGGGTTGATGCACCCGTTGGGGCAGTACATGATCTTCGCGCCGGGCGTCGAGCAGGTCAGGGTGACCGTGCCCGTTTTGTCGCGCGAAATCGTCACGCCGCCGCAGACGCCGAATTGGGTGCGGGCGAGGGTGGCGGGGTCGGACGGTTTGCCCACGGGGAGAATCGTGTATCGGAAGGTGCGTGCGGTGGGGCGCAGCTGGTATTCCGGCAGCGGGCCCGGTCCACAGCTCGCGCCGCCGAGGCCGATTTGCGCGCCGTCGAGGGCGATGTGGGTCGCGCTCGATGCGGGCAGGTCAACGGGATAGCGGCAGGCGTCGATCTCTTTCGCGCTCCACGGCAGGGCCGAGAAGTCCATTGTGCTACCCGCGACGAACAGCAGCCCGTTGCCGGTGGCAGGGTTGGTCACCGTCGCCCAGCGCGTCCCAAAGCGGTTTCCGCAGTGCTGCGGGCGGGTGTAGGGGACGAACATGTTGTGGGTGGTCGTCGTGAAGCGGCCCAGCCACGCACCGGCCGAGCGGTCGGAGTGATTTTCCCACGGGCCAAGCCCGAGGTATTCCACGCGTGTCGCCGTCATCGGCATCTGAAGGTCCACGCCGATCCGGTTGATCGTTTCCGGCAGCGAGCCGACGAAGTTGAACGCGTTGTCCACGACCATCGCGCCGTCGCCGGGGAAGGTGTAGGTGCTGGTGACGTTGAAGCCC
The DNA here is from genome assembly GCA_018644725.1 of Phycisphaerales bacterium. Classification (GTDB taxonomy): domain Bacteria; phylum Planctomycetota; class Phycisphaerae; order SM23-33; family SM23-33; genus JABGPZ01. Next base: position 2,670 of record JABGPZ010000066.1, on the reverse strand, counting down.
GCGCCATAGCTGTTGCGGAATTCGAGCAGGGCGTTGACGATGATCGCTTTGCCGTCGATGACCTTGGCCGTCACGTTCGACGCACTGCGGGTCATCGTGGCGAATTTCTGCCACAGACTGCGGCGGCCACGGTGGTTGTCGATCGGAGCGTGGAAGATCGACGGCGTCGGGCTGCCTGCGGTGGTCAGAAGTGTCTCGCCGTTGTAGACGTACTTGGTGATGCGGCCGGTGTTCTTGTCGAACTCGACGAACAGTCCGCCGTCGCTGATCTGGATGGAATCGCCCTTGAGCAGATTGGGCGTGCTCTTCGGTGTGACCACCTCGGCTGTCTTGGAGATCGGCAGGGTGAAGTGCAGCCATGCATCTTCGTGCCCTTCGGGGAGGAGGCCCGATTTGCTGCGGCGTTTGAAGCCGAGGCGGATGGTGTATTCCCGGCCTGGCTTGGGAGTGATGGCTGGGATCGGCAGCGTGATGGCCTTGGAGGTCTGCGGGTCAATGTCATAGCGGCCGAGGTCTTTGACTGCAATCGCCGCGCCGTCTTCGAGGACAATCATCGTCGCGGAAAACGCGTCGAGGTTGGTCACTTCATATTCATTGACGAGCGTGATCGTGTTCTTGGCGAGGTCGATGTCCTTGGCGGTGATGTACTGGTAGACGTACTTCATTTCCCACATTTTCGGCGGGATGCTCTGGTCGGGGAAAATCATCCCGTTCATGCAGAAGTTGTTCGAGTGGGGGTTGTCGCCGAAGCTGTTGCCATAGGCGAAGAACGTATTTGGGTTGTCGGTCTCGAACGGCGCGACGACGGCATTGACGCCGTCCGGGCCATATTTCGCGCGCAGGCCTTGGTCGACCCAGTCCCAGATGCAGCCACCGATGAGGCGCTTGCGGGCCTTGAAGGTGTCCATGTATTCTTTGAAGTTGCCCATAGCATTGCCCATTGCGTGAGCATATTCACAGACGAAAAACGGCTTGGGTGTTTTGGTGTTCTTGCCGACGTTGTCCAGCCATTTCACCGAGGGGTACATGCAGCTGTCGACGTCGCCGTGGGTGGAGTTACGCTCGTAGTGGATCGGGCGGGAGGTGTCGATCGCGCGCATCGCGATACGCATTGCGCCGAAGTTTTTCCCCGGGCCGGCTTCGTTGCCGAGCGACCAGAAAATGACGGACGGGTGGTTCTTGTCGCGCTCGACCATCCGCACACCGCGGTCGACGTGCTGGGCTTCCCACTCGGGGCGGTGGCTGATCGAGGCCGCTTTAAAACCGTAGCCGTGGGATTCGACGTTGGCTTCGTCCATGAGGTAGATGCCGTACTCGTCGCACAGCTTGTACCAGCGCGGGTCGTCGGGATAGTGGCAGGTGCGGACGGTGTTGACGTTGAATTTCTTCATCAGGCGGATCGCGTTGATCATGCGTTCCATCGTCATCACGCGGCCACGGTCGGGGTCAATTTCGTGACGGTTTACACCGCGGAAGATCACCGGCGTGCCGTTGATGCAGACTTGCTGGTCGCGAATTTCGATGCTGCGGAAGCCGACCTTGGTGGAGGTGTATTCCACGCCGGCAGGGCTTTCGAGCTTCAGCACGAGGGTGTAGAGATTGGGCGTTTCACAGTTCCAGAGCTTGACCTTGCCGCAGTCGAGCTTGAGTTTTGGGCTCGTGGTGACGCACCCTTGAAGCCTGGAGATTTCGATGGAGCTTTCGGTGACGTGGTCGCCGTCTTCGTCGAGGAGCGTCGCGGTGAGCTTGCAGCTGGCGGTGGCGACGTAGGTCTGAATTTTGGCCTGGATGTCCAGCGTCCCGCGGGTGTAGGTCGTGTCGAGGTCGGGAAGGACGAAGAAATCGCGCAGGGCAACCTTGGGCTGGGCATAGAGGTAGACGCTGCGGTAAATCCCCGAAAGGCGCCAGAAGTCCTGGTCTTCGAGGTAGCTGCCGTCGGACCAGCGATAGACTTCCACGGCGAGGGTGTTCTTGCCGGCCTTGACGAATTCGGTGACGTCGAACTCGGCGGGCGTCATCGAGGCCTGCGAGTAGCCGACCTTCTTGCCGTTGACCCAGACATACATCGCGCTCTGGACACCGTCGAAGTGCAGGAAGACCTGCTGGCCATCCCAGTCCTTGGACACCTCAAACTCGCGGACATAGCTGCCGACGGGGTTGGGATGTTTGGCCTTGGTGTAGTGCGCGGGCACCTTGCCCATGACGTCGTCTTTGGCCAGCGGGTAGGCGACGTTGGTGTAGATCGGAACGCCGTAGCCGTGGATCTGCCAGTTGCTCGGAACGGGAATGGATTTCCATTGGCTCACGTCAAAGCCGGGCTTGAAGAAGTCGGCCGGGCGGTCGGACGGTTGTTTGGACCAGTTGAATTTCCACGCCGTGTCGCTGTCGAGGCATTGGTAGCGGGTGGATTGGGTCCAGTCGTCGGCCGCGGCGGCTTTGGCCGTGGTATAGCTCATGGCGGTGGCGTGGCCGGGGAGTTTGTTACGGCCGATGACCTCAACATTGTTCCAGTCGGGCTGGGCTGCGTGTGCGGCAGCAGCAACAAAGAAAATGGCCAGAAGGGCGTGGAATCTACGGGACATGTTAGTCTCCTTGCGAGGGGAATGGGATTCATGCGAATGCGCTGAAAATATCCAGCGGCGGATTCAAGTCTCTAACGTGACACGTGCG
>JABGPZ010000094.1 GCA_018644725.1 Phycisphaerales bacterium | reverse complement strand
GAACGAGCCACCTATGACAGACCAACAAATTTACAGAAAAAAACTTGCACAGCCGCCGAGGGCATCGACGCGATCAATTGTTCCACTAAATCTGCGAAGCGCCCGCCTGCGCCTTCGTCTGGAGAGAGAACCGAAGAACTCTTTGGAAAGGTGATCCAAATCGATCAGCGCAAGGTCATCCAGCGTGCCCGAGAACTTCTCGCGAACAAAAATATTATTCCTGTCCATGGAAAAGGTATATCCCGCATCGTGCAATTTCAGGGTCAGCTGACAGAGCGCTTTGAGAATCTCCGTCGCGTCGCCGGGGCCATGACGGTCAAAATAGGCCTGGAAGGAAAGATAGCCACTCAGATCGCTCGTGCAGAGAACGCTCCGCTGCCAGCGACACCCTTTGCGCTGGCCGAAATAAAACAAAATGCGGGGCGAGTCAATCCCAAGGCGCTGAAGAATCTGGTAATTCCTGAAATATCTCTGCGGCTCATGCGTGCCCAAAAAAGGGATGACCTTTCTTTTGTCGTGCTGGCTTTCGTCAATGTCTTTCACGAAAACCGTCATCCCATTGGACAGCTCAATGTTATAGACCTTCCGCCATTCCTTTTTTGCATAGAACGGCGTACTCTCAGCCATCGCGGCTTTGATTTCTTCCCAGTATTGATGCACATCAAACTGCTCCAGAGCATGGCCTTTGAGTCCATCAATGTCCACCGCAATATGGGTGTCTTTATGCTCTTGCATTGTCATGGTTTGTCGCCTCGATTCCTGAGGAGCTAGCCTTGCCACTCCGTTTTGTCGACGGTGGTTTCAAAGTCGGCCGTGATAACGGAGGGAAGCTCTTCGTCCTTGACGGCTTCGAGATCGGCCTCGGTGGGATTGCCCACTTCGACGATGGCCTTGGTCGGGCATTTCTTGATCACGAGTTCCATCGCTTCTTCAACGGTCTCGGGCTCGTAGTTTTCATAGTTGATCTTGGCGACGTGCCCTTCCATCTCGAAGATGCCTTCGGCGAATTTTTCGCAGAGTTTGCAGCCCATGCAGCCCGCCTTGCAAACCGCTTTGACATCTTTACCGAAGTCGGCATTGCTGCACGCGACGACCCACATCTTGCTGGCTTTGAACGGCACCATGTGAATGACGTTACGCGGGCAAATCGTGTCGCACGCGCCACAGCCGACGCACTTGTCGTAGTCGACTTCGACCTTGCCATCGACAACGTGAATCGCGTCGAACTTGCAGCTCGTCACGCAATCGCCAAACGCCAGGCAGCCATAGGTGCAGCCCTGGACGCCGCCAACGAGATTCGCCGCGGTGCAGGTCGTTTCGCTGTCGTAATGGTGCTTGCCGAGCTTGTCGCTGTAGTGCGCGACGCAGTGAACCACCGGGCGATAGGGGTACGACTCTTCAATCGTCACGCCCATGATCCCGGCGATTTCGTCGGCCAATGCGCTACCGCCGACGGGGCACAGCGTGACCGCTGCGCCGGCCTCGACGACCGCCTCGGCATAGTCGCCGCAACCGATAAAGCCGCAACCACCACAGTTCGCGCCGGGGAGCGCTTCGTTGATTTTCTCAATGCGTACATCGACCTCGACGTGCAGGGCCTTGTTCGCCCAGCCGAGGATCGTCGTCATAAACAGTGCCAACGCGAGCATCACGCCCGCGGCGAGTCCAATGGTCATCATCATGCGTCACACTCCTTGGAAATCGAGGCCACCACCGAATCCGGTTTGGCCGGGGGCGCGGTCTTGTCTGCGGGCGGGGTCTCTTGGACCTTGACGGCTGCGGCGGGCTCGGATTCCGTCATCGCCTTGAGCGATTTCTTCACGCCGGCAAAGCCCATGAACGCCATCGCCAAAATGCCCGCCACCAGCAGCGTAATGCCGGCGCCTTTGAGCGCTTTGGGCACGTCGCACAGGTCGAGTTCTTCGCGGATGCCGGCCATGATCACAATCGCAATCGTGAAGCCCACCCCGCCGAAGATCGCCAGCGTGAGCGCCTTGTCCAGGCCCCACGGGTCGGCCGCGCCGTGAATGCCCTTCATGATTTCCAAACACGCGAAAAGAATCGCGCAGTTGGTCGTAATCAGCGGAAGGAACACGCCAAAGCTCTTATAGAGCGGCGGGAACATTTTCCGCACATACATCTCCACGAGCTGGACGCTCGCGGCAATCACGAAGATGTAGATGATGTAGTAGAGGATGCTCAGGTCAGATCCGCCTTCGCCACCAAGCGCGTTGTAGATCGCGGTCGCCCACGGCGCGTCTGGCTGAAGGAAGAAGTAGGTGAAGAACCAGCTCAGCGCGGCCGCGACCGAAATCACAAACGTCACCGCCATGCCCATCCCAAACGCCATGTCCACTCGACGCGACACGCCGATGAAGGGGCAAATGCCCACAAAGTAGACCAGCACAAAGTTGTTCGCGATCGCCGCGCCAAACGCGAGGATCAGAATTTCTGCAAGATAATCCATGGTATCCTCCTAGGCCGAAGCCTTGTCCTTTTTCTTGCCCAGGGTCGTAATCCAGTTCGCCACACCCAGTAGCACGCCAAGTGTGAAAAACGCTCCGGGCGGCATGCCCATCAGGCCCCAGCGATACGCCTCTTGCGGCGTGCCCGCTATCCAAAACAGCTCAATGTCGAACCAGCTGCCATAGGCCAGAAGCTCGCGCACGGTCGCCATCGACACCAGCGCCAGCAAAAACCCGAGGCTTTGGCCGACGGCATCAAATGTGGCCGTCACCACGCCCTGCTTGGAGGCGCAAACCTCACAGCGGCAGATGATCAAACAGTTGACGATGATCAGCGGGATGTAGGGCCCAAGCTGCTTGCTCATGGGATAGAGATACGCCGCGAGGACTTTGTCGGCGATGGTCACGAACGTTGCGATCGTGAGCGTGAAGACCAGGATGCGCAAGTGCGGCTGGAGAATGTTGCGGATCAGGCTCACGAGAATATTCGCGCACACCAGCACGAACATGACCGCGGCCGCCATCGTGATGGCGTTGCTGACCTTGCTGGTCACCGCCAGCACCGGACACATGCCCAGCAGCTGACGATAGACGGGGTTCTCCGGCAGGATGCCCTGGATGAATCGTTCCATCGGGGTGGGGCCAGTATCATTCGGCATTATTTGCCTCCTTTCGCCTTGATCGAGGCGAGAGCCGCGCGGAGTTCTGCGACGGCCTGGTTCACAGTCTTAGTTACGGTCTTCAGCAGCGGGTCGGATTTGCCGCAAACACCGACATACCCTTCCATCGTCGCCGAGGAGGTTGCGTCAATCTTCGTGCCCGGCTGAATCACCTTCAGCGCGTCTTTGCAGTTCGCGCCTTTGAACGTCTCGACCCACGTGCCCGCGGCATTGGCGGTCTTGGCGTCAAGGGGGGTAATCCCAAGGACCCATTTGCACTGGGACTCCACCGCCACGAGCACGCCATTGTCTCCAGCGCCCGAAGCGTGGATCATGTAGGCCGTGACGGGCAGGCGTTCGAGCGTGTACGTCCCCATTTTGAGGAGCTTCGCCACGGCGGGGACAATCGTTTTGACTTCGTAAATCACCGCGCCACTGGGGGTCGTGATCTCGCGAACCTTCTGGGTATAGTCAGGCCACACTTTGCCCTGCGCGTCCACGGTCGTAACCTCGATGCTCATCGTCTCAGGATCGACCGCAACGTGCGAGTTGGAGGAGAGACCCTTCAGCGAGGTCGCGCCCGGGGTCGCCAGCAAGAGGTCTTTGCGAACCTTCGCGGCGCGGGCGGCTTGGAGTTGTTCCAGTGCTGGGCCAATGGCGGCGCGGATTTCCGCGACGGCATCGTTGACGATCTTGGTCACCGCTTCGGATGAAATCGTTGCGGCGGAAATTCCATGAATCGCGCCCGTCTGGCTTGCGTCTCCAGAGCGTTTGGATCCGGTGTACACTTTCAATTTCTTCGAGCACACCATCCCGGAAAACTGCTCCGCCCAGGCACCGCAAATCTTGTCGCCGAGGCCTGGCGTTTCTTTCTGGTCGAGGATGTACACGCCCGTAATTCGCTGGCAGGTCGCGTCGACGCCCACGAGCGTGACGATTTTGTCGCCAAAGCCCATGCCGGCAGCCTGAATGACATAGCCGATGACCTTGGCGTCCTCTGCCTTGGCCGTCGCTTCGCGCACCTTGACTTCAAACAGCTTCGTCTTGGGCGATGCGGGAAGGTCCATCTTGACGACCGACTCGATGAAGTCCATCGCCTCGCCATCCGCACTCTGGCCGGTGATTTGAATTTCCATCGTTTTGGCGTTGGTCTTCTTCGCGATGGTGTCTTCGGTCGGCAGCGCCTGGGCCGTAACCATCAGCATGGGAATCGCGTCAAGGGTTTCCAATTTCTGATTCTCTTCGATCAGCGGCTTGAGCTGAGCCTGGACAGCCGCAAGGGCTGCGCCAAACAGCAACGCCAGCACAATCACCAGAGAGCCTTGTTTGATATAGTTCAACATGGCGACCTCCTTATGCTTTCTTCTCGGCACCGAACGGTGCAGGAATGGTCCAACGGTTGATCAACGGCACGATGGCGTTCATCAGCAACACCGCAAACATGACACCTTCGGGATAGCCCGACAATTTTCGAATCACCATCGTCAGCAGGCCAATGCCCAGGCCGAAGAGGAATCGCCCTTTGGAGGTCAGCGGACTGGTTACCGGGTCGGTCGCGATGAAGAACGCGCCGAACAACAGTGCCCCGCCGCACAACTCGTGGCCGATCGTCCACGGCGAGGACGGATCCATCGCCTGCAAGATTGCCGCAATGAGTCCCGCGCCGACAATCATGCCGAGGGGAATTTGCCAGGCGGCCGTGCGGCGAATCAGCAAAAATAACCCGCCGAGGAGACAGCCAATCGCGGACACCTCACCGAGCGAGCCGAGGTGCGTCCCGATCACCAGTGGCATGATCTTGGTTACGAATCCGGCAGTCTCGCCTTTGCGAGCAGCCGTTTCGCGCTTTTTGTTTGCGCCCATCGGCGTTGCCGACGACATCGTCGTCGCGCCAGAGACGGCCGTAACGCTCGCGGTTTCTTCCGTGCTTTTTTGTGCAACGTCTTTGGGCAAGACTCCCATGTCCACCAGCCACGGCATGGCGACGTCGGGATTGGGGACCGTCTTGCCGTCGTCGCCGATGTAGCCCACCGAGCCGAGTGCGCTGGCAAACGCCAACATCACAAACGCCCGGCCGACCATCGCAGGGTTGAACAGGTTCATCCCCACGCCGCCGAAGACCATCTTTCCGCAGGCAACCGCAATGGCCGAGGCGATGATCGCCACATGCAGCGGCGTCGACCACGGGAACGTCAGCGCGAGGATCACGCCCGTAACTACGGCCGATCCGTCTCGCAGCGAAAACGCCTTGCCGCGCGCCATGGAGAACAGCAACTCGGTCAGCGCGCAGGCCGACACGCAGGTGAGAATCTGCTGAACCGCATACTGGCGGTAGATGTAGATCGAAAAAATCACCAGCGGCAACAGCGCGATCAACACGTCCGTCATCATCCGGCGCGTCGTGAACTTGGCATCCGCAAGGTGCGGACTCGTTGCGACGTGGTGGGTTGGTTTGGTATTACTCATCGTTCACCTCAGTCCCGGGGCATGGACACTTTGCCCATGCGAATCAATTGTACCAGCGGCAATGCCGCCGGGCAGGTGTACGAGCAGCAACCACACTCGACACACGCGAGAATGTGATACTGCTTGGCAAGGTCCCACAGTTGGTTGCGACTGGCGAGCGCGATGCGCGTCGGCACCAGCCCCATCGGGCAGACGTCCACGCAGCGCCCGCAGCGCACGCAATTGGTTTCCGTAGTGTGGGCGAGGTCGCTGGTGCGCAACACCGTCAACCCGGAAGTGCCCTTGGTGACGGGCGAGTCGATGTTGCCCATCGTGAAGCCCATCATCGGGCCACCGGAAATCACGCGTTCGGCGTCGTCAGTCAGCCCGCCGCAATAGTTGATCAGCACTTGGCAGCTCACGCCGACAGGCACGAGCAGATTTTTGGGTTCTTTGATCCCGCCGCCAGTGACCGTCACCACGCGGTGGGTCAGAGGCTTGTTGCGGACGACAGCACGCGCGATGGCAGCGGCCGTCGCGACGTTAATCACGCAGCAGCCAACCTCGGAGGGCAGCTTGCCGGGGCCTGCTTCGCGGCCGGTGATCGCGTACATCGTCTGCTTTTCACTGCCTTGGGGATATTTGGTTTTCAGCACCGCAATCTCGACACCCGTGCCCGCCGCAGCGGCTTGGAGGGTCTCAATCGCGAGAGGCTTGTTGTCTTCGATGCCGACGTAGATCTTGCTCGCGCCGGTCGCCCGCGCGGCCAAAATCGCACCCGCGAGAATCGGCTGGGGGAACTCGACCATCAGCCGATAGTCGGCCGTGAGGTACGGCTCGCACTCGCAGCCATTGAGCACCACCGTGTCGATGGGCTTCTCATCGTTGCGAAGGAGTTTGACATAGGTCGGGAACGCTGCGCCGCCCTGGCCGACGATGCCGGCGGTTTTCACCGCGTCGACGATCTGCTCGGGAGCGTACTGCTCGAGCGCGCCGAGGGGCCAGTCGCCGCCGTAGACGTCGTCGAGAAGCGCCTGGCCTTCGAGAGGCTGGGGCTCTTCGCTGGCGTTGATGACCATCGCCTGCATGTGCCGGCCATTGGCCAACGTCACGGCCTGGGCCATTGCGGCCGCACCGGTCAAAGGCGAGTGCAGCGGCGCGGAAATGAATGCCTCGGCCGAGCCAATTTGCTCGCCCGCGGTGACTTCCTGGCGGGGCTTGAGAAGCCCTTCGCACGGCGCGCCCACATTTTGCTGGGTCGCGATGCGAACTTGCTTGGGGGTGGGCAAGACTTCAATGGGGCAGTCCTTGGCGAACGATTTGCCTTCCGGCGGATGAACGCCGCAGGGAAATGTCCCGCTGCCCGGAGCGGTTGAAACACTCATGGGGTCTCCTTGTCACTGTGTTCAATGCAATCCGAATCGGTCGATTCGGACGTGAGGTTCGGTTCATAGCGTCGACGAATCCAGCCCGTGATTGCGCTGGCACAGACCACGCCGATAACAAAGCATGCCACCGCCGCGCCGACCTTGGCAATCGCCGAAGCGCGACAGGCCATCGCCCCCGCCGCGGCACAAACCAGCGGCAGAAGGAATGTCGCCGCCGACACACCCGCCAGTGGCCAGCCTTCCAGGCCGCCCGGGACTTGGCACGTCCCCATGGTGTGTGAGTGCACGCCGTGGCCACCTGTGGCACAGCTGCGGCAATCGCCGCTGCAGGGATCGGAAATGGTGTCGTGGGATTCGTCGGTCATAGTGCGTTAAAAAAAGCAAGCGGCGGGCCGAATTGACCCGCCGCATTGCGGTTGTGTTAGTGGAGTATCGTGTTGAGGGGATATGTGATGATGCCCGTGGCTCCGGCGCGCTTGAGTTGCGGCGCGATGTCGCGTTCGGCGCGGTCCTCGGCGATCACTTCAATCGCGACCCAGTCGTCGTCAGCAAGCTGGCTGACGGTGGGCGATTTTTCGCTCGGCAACAGCGCGAGGATTTCGGCGAGCCTGTCTTTCGGCGCGTTCATCTTCAGGCCACACTGATTGCGCGCGTCGAGGGCGCCCTTGAGCAGCATTGCGATGTTCTCGATCTTCTCGCGCTTCCACGGAATCTCCATCGCGTCCTTGTTGGCGATCAGGCGCGGCGTAGAGGTCATCAGCTCGGCGATCACGCGAAGCTTGTTCGCGCGGATGCTCGATCCGGTTTCGGTGACGTCGACGATGCCGTCGAGCAGGCGGGCCTTGACTTCCGTCGCGCCCCAGCTGAATTCGACATTGACATTCACGCCCTGGTCGGCGAAAAATTTGCGGGTCACGTTCATCAGTTCCGTCGCGACCGTGCCGCCTTCGAGCTGCTTGACATCGGTGACGCCGGTTTCTTCGGGGACGGCGAGAATCCACTTGGCCGGCTTGGCCGAGACCTTCGAGTAGACCAGCTCGCACACTTCGACGACGTCGGATTCGTTCTCGCAGACCCAGTCGTAGCCCGTCAGGCCGAAGTCGACAATGCCCTGCTCGACGTAGCGGCTCATTTCTTGCGCGCGGAACATCAGGCATGCCATCGTGTCGTCGTTGATCGTCGGCACATAGCTGCGCGAGGGGATGTGAATGTCGTAGCCTGCTTTTTCGAAAAGTTCGAGAGTGCTTTTCTGGAGCGATCCCTTAGGGACCCCCAGAACCAGTTCATCGTTGCTTGTCTTGTTGGCCATGGATATGGTTCCTTATGCAGTCTGAAGAATTACTTCTTCTTCTTTTTTGTAGTTTTCTTGGTCGCCTTTTTCGTGGCCTTCTTCACCGTTTTTTTCGCGGCGGGCTTGGCCTTGGCGGGTTTCTTCGCGGCCGACTTCTTGGCGGCTGCTTTCACGGGTTTTTTCGAGGCTGCTTTTTTGGTCGCCTTCTTCACCGTTTTCTTGGCGGCAGCTTTGGGGGTCGATTTAGTCGCCTTCTTGGAGGCCTTCTTTACCGCTTTTTTCGGAGCGGCTTTGGCGGCCTTGGCAGCTTGGGCAGCTTGGGCGTCTTTTTCTCTTTGTTTCGCTGCTCTTTTTTCAGCGGCCTTGGCCCGGCGGGCGGCGGCAGCTTTGGCTTTTTTCGCTTCTTTTTCTTTGGCGGCTTTTGCGGCGGCTTTGGCTTCGGCCTTGGCTTTGACTTCTGCGGCGGCGGCACGTTTGGCTTGCGCTTCGGCTTCGGCTTTGGCGGCTGCTTCCGCAGCAATCTTGGCCTCGGCATCGGCCACCTTCTTCGCCTCGGCTTCTTCGATCTTGCGAAGCTTCTCGGCCTGTTTTTCTTCCTCGCGGCGAATCTTCTGGATGGCCTTGGCATTGTCCACTTCAAACGCGATCAACGCTTCGATATAGCCCAGCGAATCCTTCTGCGCGATAATTCGCTCGAGGAACGCCTGCGTTTCACGGACACTGGCTTCGGGATCGACCAGGCCCTTGAGTTGCATCGCACGCGTCAGCCCGTCCGAAACGGGAATCGCGTGAACACCGAAGCACAGGTTTGCGACCATCGCCTCGGCGAACGGCTTCAGTTTGAGGTCGTCGCGCAGGTGAACGCGCAGCTCGCGCTTTTTCATGTCGGCGGCATAGTCCATGTTCATAGCGAACGCTTTGGAGAACACGCCAGCGAGCGACGTGGTCAGCTCGGCCGCCTTTTGGCGCACGAGCGGATAGTTCACTCCGAGGCAATTGACGATGTCATTAAACGGCGCGACGCGCAATTCATTGAAGTCCACAAATTCCCGGTCGAGGGCATTGCGCGCACGCACGGCCTGGTTCTCGGTCGATTCCGACAGCAGGATCGAGTGGATCAAAAAGCTCACCCATCCGCGCGGTTCGGTGACCGGCTCGAGGGCGGTTTTTTTCTTCTTGATGGCTTTTTTAAATTTGGCCTCGAAGGCTTTGGCGTTTTTCATGATTCATCCTCTTCCGACGGGGACTCGGGTTGGTTGGCTCGTTTTTCTTCGGCTTCGCGCAGTTCCCGGCTCACCTCCGCCATGATCGCGAGGGTGTCCATCGTCTTGATGTGCTGCTCGTCGATGACGAACTGAAGCCGGGGCGTGTGACGAAGGCGCATCCCCTCGACCATCCGCGACTGGAGATGGCCCGAGGCGTTCCGCAGTGCCGACAGTGTTTGGTTGATGTGCTTTTCGTCGCCGCGAATCGATAGAAACACTTTCGCCGTCAGCAGATCTTCGGTGACTTCCACGCGCGTGAGCGTCGTGGTCGCCGAGTCGAAGCGCGGATCAGCCAGCCCGCGCAACAGAAGTTGCCCGAGGGTGTTTCGCAGTAGATTGCCCACTCGTTGGGTTCGCATCGTCATAGAAGAGTGTATCCTTATCTTGCGCCGCTAAAGCGTACGCGCAATCTCAACGGTTTTGTAGAATTCGAGGATGTCGCCCTCTTTGATGTCGTCATAGCCCTTAAGCTTGATCCCGCATTCGAGCCCCGCCTTGACTTCCTTGGCATCGTCTTTGATGCGCTTGAGGCTGTCGAGGGTTCGCTCGTCTTCGATGACCACGCTGTCGCGGATGATGCGCACCTTGGCATTGCGGTCGGCAAGGCCTTCGGTGACAAAGCAACCTGCAATCGTACCGAGGCGGCTGACCTTGAAGGTCTGGCGCACTTCGGCCTGGCCGAGGACTTCTTCGCGAAGCTCCGGCGCGAGGCCCTGTTCGAGGGCACGGCGCATGTCATCGATGATGTCGTAGATCACGCGATAGGATTTGACTTCGACTTTTTTCTCTTCGGCGAGCTTGCGGGCCTTGCCGTCAGCAACGACATTGAAGCCGATGATCAGCGCATCGGAAGCCGATGCAAGCGTCACGTCGCCCGTGGTAATCCCGCCGACAGCGGTGTGGATCACCTTGAGGCTGACCTCGTCGGTGTTGATCTTTTCGAGCGATCCGGTGATCGCTTCGATCGAGCCCTGCACGTCGGCCTTGAGAATGATCGAAACTTCGTGCTTTTCGCCCGCTTCGATTTTTCCGAGCATTTCCGCGAGAGTCTTCGGCGCGGAAGCTGCTTCGGCGAGTTGCTTGCTGCGTGCGGTCTGGCGGCGTGACTCGGCCACTTTGCGGGCCTGTTCAATGTCGCCGACGACGTAGAATTTATCGCCTGCATCGGGAACTTCGTCGAGCCCCATGATGGCCACAGGCATCGCCGGACCAGCGGTTTTGATGCGGTCGCCCGTGTCGGAATAGATTTGACGCACGCGGCCAAAGCTGTTGCCAGCCACAACCACATCGCCAATATTCAGCGTACCATTGAGGTTCAGAAGCGTCGCGACGGCACCCTTGCCTTGGTCCATGCGCGCTTCAACGACATAGCCGCTGGCAGGCGCATCCACTTCGGCCTTGAGTTCGAGCATTTCCGCTTCCATGCTCAGCAGTTCCATCAATTCATCCATCCCCTCGCCCGTAATGGCGCTGGTCTTGATGAGCTCGGTTTCGCCGCCCCATTCCTGAGGCTGCAGGCCATGCTCGGTGAGCTGGCCAAACGCCTTTTCGGGGTTGGCGTTGGGGACGTCAATTTTATTGAGCGCAACGATGATCGGCACACCCGCCGCTTTGGCGTGGCTGATGGCTTCAACGGTCTGGGGCATCACGCCGTCATCTGCGGCGCAAACCAGCACCACCACGTCGGTCATGTTCGCCCCGCGCGCGCGCATCGCGGTAAACGCTTCGTGGCCTGGGGTGTCGAGGAAGACCACGTGCTTGTCTTCCATGTCGTGGCGATAGGCACCGATGGCCTGGGTGATGCCGCCGGCTTCTCCGGTGGCCACTTTGGCTTTGCGGATCCAGTCCAGCAGCGAGGTTTTCCCGTGGTCAACGTGACCGAGGAAGGTCACTACCGGCGCGCGCGAAACAAGCTCGCCCGCTTCGCGTTCGTCGAGTTGATCGAGAAGCTTGTCCGATTCGGTCTTGGCTTCGACGACGACGAGCTCGATATCGAACTCGGTCATGACCAGCTCGGCCATGGTCGAATCAATGGTTTGGTTAATTGTTGCAAGGATGCCCTGGCCCATCAGCTTCTTAATGATGTCGCCGGTTTTGATCCCGGTTGTGGACGAGAGGCCCTTGACGGTGATGGGTTCGGGAATTTCCACTTTGCCGCACTTCGCGCCGGTCGAGATATTCATCCCACCGCGCTTGGTCGTCGCGCGACGGCGGTGGAGCGAGCGCCCAACCCCCGCGATGCTGTTGGCGCGCTCGGCCATATCTGCATTGCGCCATTCCTTGAGCTTTTCGCCCGAGTTTTCGAACGAGCGGGTGGAGGTACCCTTACGACGGGGATTCCGACGCGCTGCGGCGGCGGCACCTTTGCCACCCTTGCGGGCAGCTCCCGCCGGAGGCGGACGCATGTCCGCACCGACACGATTTCGCTCGGCCGACAAATCGACCGGCGGGCGACCACCCGCGCCACCCATGCGAGGCGTGGGGCGAGGGGCGTAGTCTGGTTTTTCGACGCGAATCACGCGCGGGCCCTTGAGTTGGGCGGGCTTGGGAACCACCTGCGGACCGGCCGGAACGATACGCGCGTCCTTGGCATCGACTTCGGCGACGGGTTCCTCGGGCGCTTCTTCGGCTTCGGCCACATCGTCATCGTCTGCGACCTCGGCTTCTGCTGCGGCGTCAGCGGCATCGGCGGCGGCTTGTGCGGCGGCCTCTTCTTCGGCCTTGACGGCAGCTTCGGCATCGGCGATGGCTTTTGCTTCGGCATCAGCGATGGCTTTCGCTTCGGCTTCAGCAGCAGCTTTGGCTTCTTCCTCGGCCTTGACGATGGCTTCGGCCTCGGCACGTTGCTCGGCCTTGGTCTTGCCGCGACGCTTGCGCTCTTTCTCGGCCGCAATGCGTTCGGCTTCGATATCGACGTGTTCGGTGGTTTCGACGGCGGTATGTTCTGCCGCAACGTCCTCGACGCTGAACCAGTCGCGAATGGTTTCTTCCAGGCCAGCAGACACCGGGGACATATGCGTCTTGACATAGTCCTCCAGCCCTTCGGCGTGGCACTTCTCGACAATCGTCTTGGAGCGGACGCCGAGTTCTTTCGCGAGTTCAAAGATTTTTTTCTTAGCCAATGCGGGTCTCCGGTTGGTTCTGTCGTGGCGGGTCGGGGCGCGGTCATGGCCCGGCGAGACACACGATCTCACCCGGCCGGAATATCAAGTCTATTCGGTTTCAGTCGGTTTCGGTTCTTCCGTCGCTTCTTCTTCAACGACGGGTGCTTCTTCTGCAGCGGCACTGTCTTCGACGGGCGCAGCCTCTTCGGTCACGGGTGCGTCGGTTGAGGTCTCTTCGGTTGCGGGTGCGTCGGAAGCGGGTGCTGCCTGAGCGTCCGCGCGCGGGCCTTTGCCCTTGGCGGGCATCTTGGCGGCCGCTTCGCCACACACCGAGACGATCCGTTTGGCGAGCTCTTCGCTCATTTCCAGTTCGCTAATCATCGAGGCCGGGCCACATTCATCCACGTCGTGGATGCTGACCATCCCCAGCGCAGTGATCTGGTCAATGTGCTTGGGTTCGACGCCTTCGACGCCTGTGAGGGTTTCTTCCATCACGTCCAGGGCAGCGTTGAATTCTTCCGGGGTGAGGATGTCAACATCCCAGCCCGTCAGGCGCGCAGCAAGGCGCACGTTCTGGCCGCGCTTGCCAATCGCCAGCGAAAGCTGATCGTCCGGAACGACAACCGTTGCGCGTCCCAGCTCAAAGCAAAGCGCGATTTCGGCAACCTTGGCGGGCTTGAGTGCGTTGGCGATGAGAATCTTGGAGGATTCGTTCCAGGGAACGACGTCAATTTTTTCGCCGCCGAGTTCTTCGACGATATTGCGGATGCGGCTGCCACGAATTCCCACACACGCGCCCACGGCATCCACCTTGGGATCGACACTGTGGACCGCGACTTTCGTCCGGTAGCCCGCTTCACGCGCGAGGCCCTGCAATTCGATAATGCCTTCGGACACTTCCGGCACTTCCACTTCCAGCAGCGAGCGGATGAAATCCGGGTGCGTGCGCGAAAGGATGATTCGAATGCTGCCGGGGTTTTCCCGCACGTCGAGGATCATCGCGCGAACGCGCTGGCCAGGACGGTGGCTGTCTCCGGGGATCTGTTCGCTCTTGGGCAAAAACGCTTCGACGCGGTCGAGTTCGACCACGAGGGAGCTTCCTTCCCAGCGCGAAACCACACCCGAGACAATCTGCCCCTTGCGGGAGGAATATTCGTCACAAATGCTGCCACGCTCGGCTTCACGAATCCGCTGGATCATCACCTGCTTGGCGGTCTGGGCAGCGATCCGGCCGAGACGCTGAATGCTCATCTCGACACCGTTGACCGATGCCGCAATCTCGCCCGTGCTGTGATTCACCGTCACGATAATTTCGTCTTCGGGTTCGTTGGCTTTCCGGATGGCCGAAGCAATCGCCATTTCGAGGTCGTCCAGAATGACATCCGGGGCAATCCCCTTCTCGCGGGCAATGCTTTCTACCTGGCGAAGCAGTTCCTGATTCATGGTGCGTTCCTTTGTGTCCGTTGGTCCAGCCGACGCGGTGTCGGCCTGTATGTGAGTCTCGCAATCCACCGTCAATGAAAAACGGGTCCGGCCATCGCCGCACCCGTCAAATTGCATATCAAACAACACCTACATCCTAAACGCCTCTTTTCGAGACGCAAACATGCGTGGTGTCGTCGGGAACAGAGTTCCTGGCAACGGGTGCGGGTTGGCCCCGCCGGCCCTCAAAGGGCCGCTTCCTCATTGTGCTGGTGGGTCAGCATCCTTAGTGTCGTTCCATTCTTCGCCGCCCTCGTGGGCCGCGTGAGTGTCCAGTAAAAGTGCAGAGGACAATCGTCCGCTGCGTCAAGTTCGGCAATTCTACGTCCCAAACTGCAATCAGTCAACCTTTTTATACCTTTTTACCCGAAATCCCAAAGAATCCGCCCTTGCCAGCGCGCACTTGGAATTGACGTATCGAGAAAAATCTGTACAATGATTCGTTCCCCATCCAGGGGAGACTCTAAAAAACAACCCGATCCTTAGAAAGGACACCTCAAATGAACAAATTTTTCCTGAGCATGATGGTCATTGCCCTGCTGGCCCTGCCGGCCGTTGCACAAGACTCCGGCCTGAACACAGACCCCAAGCCCGTCTCCACCGAAAAACAAGCTGACAGCGCGACCGAACAACAACCCCCCAAGAACGAATCAAAAGAGGCTGTCATCCAGGCATCCGAAGGCGAAAAGGCCGAGGAAACCAAGATTCCTGCTGGCACGGCCGTCGATAAAGAAGGAAACCCCATCCAGGAAACCGACAAAGATGGCAAACCCGTCTTCGACGACGAGGGAAATCCCGTTTACAAGAAGGTCAAGCCCCCCAAGCCCAACAACAGCTTCCTGTTCATCATCATCGGCGTGTTCGTCCTGATGATGTTCATGGGATCGCGCGGCAAGAAAAAACAGCAGCGCAAGCACGTCGAAATGATGGAAAGCCTCAAGAAAGGCGACCGCGTCGTCTCCATCGGCGGCATCATCGGCACGCTCGTGGAAGTCAAAGAGACCGAAGTCGTCGTTAAGATTTCCGACAACACCCGCATGCGGATGACCAAGGGCGCGATCCGCGCCGCTGGGCCCGAAGTCGAAGAGGCCAAGGCGCAAGACGCCGCCGGCGAAACCAAGTAACCCCACACCCAATCACGCCGGCGGTGGCCTTGTGCCATCGTCGGTGTTCTTTTTTTCACGAGGATATCATGCGCTACAGCAAACTCCTGATCCCCACGACCAAGGAAACCCCCGCCGAGGCGGAAATCGCCTCCCACCAGCTCCTGCTGCGTGCAGGCTATGCCCGCAAGGTCGCCTCGGGGACCTACACCTATCTGATTCTCGGGCACCGCTGCCTCCAGAAAATCATGGGCATCGTCAAGGCCGAGATGAACCGTGCCGACGCACAGGATATCCTCCCGCCGATCCTCCAGCCGATTGAACTCTGGAAGAAAACCGGCCGGGATGTCGCCTACGGGGACACGCTCTCGCGCCACATCGACCGCCATGGCCGCACCAACGTCCTCGCGCCAACCGCCGAAGAAGTCATGACCGACCTCATCGCGCGCGAAGTCAGCAGCTACAAGCAGTTGCCGATCAACCTCTACCAGGTCAACGCCAAATTCCGCGACGAATTCCGCCCGCGCTTTGGCGCACTGCGAAGCCGCGAATTCATCATGAAAGATGCTTACAGCTTCGACGCGACCGAAGAAGGCCTCGACAAAAGCTATCAGGACATGCACGACGCGTACTGCCGCATCTTCGAAAAATGTGGACTGGACTACGTCGTCGTCGATGCCGCCAGCGGCGAAATCGGCGGCACGGGCAGCCAGGAATTCATGATCCGCTGCGACGCGGGCGAAGACCTGATCCTCTCGAGCGAAAACGGCGACTATGCCGCCAACGTCGAAACCGCCGGCATCGGCACGCGCACATTCGACCTCGGTGGCGAGCCCACCGGCGAGCGCGACCTCGTCCACACGCCCGAACTCAAGACCATCGAAGAGGTCGGCAAATTCCTCAAGGTCAAAGCGCCCAACTTCCTCAAGACGCTCGTGTTCCAGCGCCAATCCGGTGGCTGGGTCATCGCGGTCGTTCGCGGCGATCACGACCTGAACGAAAACAAACTCAAGGCACTCGCCGGCCAGGATATCACGATGGAATTCGATCTTGCCGCCGCCGAGGCTGCCGGATTCGCCATCGGATTCGTCGGGCCAGACGCGGTTGTCGGCAAAGACAACGTTACACTCTATGTCGACCACGACGCCGCCGCCGCACAGTTCTGGGCATCCGGCGCGAACCAGGTCGACCACCACGCCAAGCACTTCAACTGGCAGCGTGACGTCGTCGCGCCGCTGGGAGACGACGCCGAAGCCAAGCTCATCGTCGCCGACATCCGCAATGCCGCGGCGGGCGACCCCGCGCCCAAAAACGACGGACAGACCCTCGTCGAGACCCACGGCATCGAAGTCGGCCACATCTTCAAGCTCGGCACGAAATATTCCATCTCCCTCGACGCGACCTTCCTCGACGAAGACGGCGAATCCCACCCCTGCATCATGGGCTGCTACGGCATCGGCATCAACCGCATCCTCGCCGGCGCGATCGAACAGCTCCACGACGAAAATGGCATCGTCCTGCCGATGGCCATCGCACCCTTCGAAGTCGAAATCATTCCCATCGGCAACGACAAGCCTGCCATCCAGGAAAAAGCCGAACAGCTCTACGCCGATCTCAAAGCCGCCGGAGTCGACGTCCTGCTCGACGACCGCGACGCGCGCCCGGGCGTGAAGTTCAAAGACTCCGAGCTGATCGGGATTCCAATGCGAATCGTCATTGGCGAACGAGGGCTCGCCGAGGGCAAGCTCGAATTCAAATCCCGCACAGGCGACGGGGCCGAAATGATCGATGCCGAAGGGGCTGCCGAGGTCATCGCCGCACGCGTTGCGGCCCTGCGATAATCACCGCGGAACGACAAAACGGTTGACATCGCCGCAGGAATACGCTGCAATGGCCCACAGCGACCACTACCGACTCAAGGAGATCCTCATGAACGCTACACGACTATGCGTCCTGCTTCTCGGCGCAACCCTCGCGGGCTGCCAAACCATCCACGTCGAAGACCCCAGCGGCAACCCCATCAACGGCGCGACCGTGTGGACCGTCTCCGAAGGCGGCTCGCCGGGCTTCAAACAAGTCACCGTCATGGGCATGGCCACGCTGTCGATCTCGATGGAACCGCCCGGAAGCCGCGAATACCTCTATATCTCCAAAGAAGGCTACCTGCCCAACCCCCTGCAGACAATCCGCCCCACCGAGTTCAACCACACCGTTGTTCTCCGCGAAGCCAACCCCTTCCGCGCGGATGGAAATTTGGCACCCATCGCCACACCCAAGGCCGAAAAATCAAGCTGGGACTGGGACACCGAAATCGACTGGGACCCGCTCGGCCTCTGGGAAGACACCGATCCCAAACAGCCAACCGATCCGAGGCAACCCACCATGCCGAACCCTTCCTTGGAAGCAGACACGCCCCCGATACCGACCATGCCGACACCTACCAACTAGCCCCAGGCCGCACTCTCTATTATGGGTAAACGAAAACGCAAATCCCGCAACAAGACCAAAGACTATCTCGCGTATCTCATCGCGCGCGTGGTCGTGGTCCTGTTGAAGTGCTTCCCCGTGCGCTGGCATTATGTCACGTTCGGGTTCTTCGCCGACCTGTTCTATCGCCTCTCCAAGCGCCATCGCGAGCGCTCCCAGCGCCATGTGCGCCTGAGCTTCCCGGAATTCTCCGATCGCGAAACCAACCGCATCGCCCGCGAATCCACGCGCAGCATGTTCTATCTCTTTCTTGAGATCGCCTTCACGCCGCGCCTGATCAAGCCCCACTCCTGGGCCCGCCGGATCCGCCTGAAAAACATGGACCGCACCATCGAGCTGCTCCTGCGCCACGATCAGCCGCTGCTGATGCTCACCGGGCACTTCGGCAACTGGGAAGTCGTGGGCTATTCGATGGCCGCGCTCGGGTTCCCCAGCTACGCCGTCGCGCGCTTCCTCGACAATCCCTACCTCAACCGCTACGTCATGGGATTCCGCGAGCGCCAGGGCATGACGATCCTCGACAAGCGCGGCGCGACCGCGATGATCCCCACCCTGCTGGACAACGACGAGGCCGTGAGCTTTATCGCCGACCAGGACGCGGGCCGACGCGGCGTGTTCGTCGATTTCTTTGGCCGCAAAGCGTCAACCTATAAGTCCATCGCCCTGCTCGCAATGCAGCACGAAATCCCCGTCATCGTCGGCTATGGCCGGCGCCTCGGGCGCGACTTCCGATTCGAGATCGGCATTGAAGATGTCATCGAACCTGCCGACTGGAAAGACGTGGACGACCCGCTGACCTACATCACCCAGCGATACACCACCGCGCTCGAAGACGTCATCCGACGCGACCCTGAGCAATATCTCTGGACCCACCGTCGATGGAAGCACCGCCCCCGTGGCGAAGAACAACCCAAAGACGGCATCGCGTAAGGAACCTCATCATGCCCCAGAACACTGTAATTTTGACGGGCGTATCCAGTGGCCTGGGCCTCGCGCTCGGGCGGCACCTATTGGACCAAGGCTGGCATGTCATCGGTGTCTCGCGTCGTGAATCCACCGACGATCTCTGGCGCGCCGCCGTGGACGCAGGCAAAGCGACGCACATCCTTGGCGACGTCGCCGACGAACAAACCGTGGCCGCCGCCTTCGAGGCCGCAACGTCCGCGGGAACTCTCACGCGCGTGATCAACTGCGCAGGCGCGGGCGTGTTCTGCAACGCGGGCGAAGCCTCGGCCGAGCTCGTCGATGCCGCCCTCCACGCAAACCTCATCGGGCTGATCCTCTTTTCCGACGCCGCGTTCGCCGCGATGCAATCCGCTGGCGGGCAGATCGTCAACATCATGTCCACCTCCGCGCACACGCCCCGCGCAGAAGAAACCTTGTACTGCGCCGCGAAATTTGGCGCGCGCGGCTATACCGAATCGCTCCGCGTCGAGGCGAAACAAACGCCCGTCGATGTCATCGCCGTCTACCCCGGCGGCATGGAGACCCCCTTCTGGCGCGATGCCGTCGGCACCGACCGCGCGGGCACGGGATTCATGGACCCCGCCGAGGTGGCGCGAACCATCCTCGCCGCACTCGCCGCCCCCCAGAACGCCTACACCTCCGACATCACCATCAATCGGAAATAGGCGATTTATTCACCAACGCCGCGAAGGGTTCCGCGATGTGCGCCGGCGGAAAAGTCGGCCTTTCTGTTCGATCAAAATGTTGCGCGATCGTCGGCAATTCCCACATGCGCGCCTCCCGCGTTCCCAGACGCGCTTCGAGGTTCACCAGCACATCGTTGAAACTCATCGGCCGCTCCAGTCGCGGCGTGTCCAGCGCGATGCACCGCGCCGCCGGGCCAAGGGAATAGAACTCGCGACACGTCACAGGCCGCGCGGCATAGATGCTGCACCGCCCCGCCCCGTCCAGCAGTGGACACGTCAGCCCGCGCGTCTGGAGAAAATCGCCCAGCGCACCCCACCCCTCATCGCGACTCGCCGCGACATCCAGCAATACCGTAATCCCTTTGCGCTCGAGCTCGTCCTGAAGGTCGCGCCAAAACGCCTCAGCCGGTTCGCGCACCGCCGCCGGCAGCCCGGCCAGAACGGTGAGCAGAAAATCGATCTCCGCGCCACTCGCGGCCACGACGTATCCGCAGCAAAAATTGCACCCCGGCGCACAAAATGTATTTTCGCCTCGCGCCGCGCCGTCGGCCAACACGGCCGAAGTCACGAGGTCGCACAGCTTGTGCGCAATGGGCACAATCGCCGACAGTTCCGCGTCGGGCGCATCCGCCGGCCAAACGATGGTCCGGGCGATTGCCTGAAACGTGCCCACGCCGCTGGCAGGAATACGAACCGCCGCGCCGCAGACCCCTTCGGGAATCGCCGCGCCGGGTTCAGCCAATGAAAACGGGGTCAAATCGCGTCTCATTCCACTAGCCACGCACATGCCCCGTGCCGGTGACGACCCATTTGTAGGTCGTCAGCCCGAGTGCGCCGACCGGCCCGCGGGCGTGAAGTTTGTCGGTGCTGATTCCGATTTCCGCGCCGAGGCCATACTCGCCTCCGTCGGCAAATCGCGTTGAGGCGTTGACCATCACGCTGGCAGAATCGACGGCGGTGACGAACGCGTTGGCCGCGTCGGCATCGGCGGTAACGATCGCTTCGGTGTGGCCCGAGGCGTAGGTTGCGATGTGTTCGACCGCCGCCGCGAGGTCATCGACGAGCTTCACCGAAAGCGTCAAATTGAGATATTCCGTCGCCCAATCTTCAGCGGTCGCAGGCTGGATCGTGTCGCCGGAGATCCCCGCCGCGCTCAAGACCGCGAGCGTTTTTTCGCAGCAGCGCAATGTCACGCCCGCCTCGCCCAGCGCCGTCGCCAACTCGGGCAACAGCTCCGCCCGCGCCGCGTCGACCAGCAGCGTCTCCGCCGCGTTGCACACGCCTGGCCGCTGCGCTTTGGCGTTGAGAATGATCTCACGCGCCATATCCGCATCGGCGGCCGCGTGAATATACACGTGGCAAATTCCGTTGTAGTGTTTGATGACGGGGATCGTTGCCGCCGCCGCTACCGCGCGGATCAGCCCCTCGCCGCCACGCGGGATAATCACGTCAATCCCGCCTTCGGCACGGGCCATCGCGCCGACCATCTCGCGGTCGGTCGTCTCGATCATGGTGACACAATCTTCCGGCAATCCAGCTGCCACGACGCCGGTTCGCACCGCCGCCGCAATCGCGAGGTTGGAATGAAGGGCCTCTTTCCCGCCGCGCAGAATGCACGCGTTGCCACTCTTGAGGCACAGCCCCGCCGCGTCGGCCGTCACGTTCGGCCGCGATTCAAAAATAATGCCGATCACGCCAATGCCCACGCGTCGCTGCTCGATGACAAGTCCATCATCGCGAGTATAGCTGCTGATCGTCGCGCCGATGGGGTCGTCCTGGGCAGCGATCTGCTCCAGCGCAGCCGCCATCGCCTCCACGCGCGCCGAGTCGAGTTTCAATCGGTCCAGCATCGCGCCGCTGAGTCCTGCCGCAGCACCCGCGTCAAGGTCGAGCGCATTGGCGGTCAAAATCGCCGCCTCGGCCTGGCGAATCGCTGACGCCATCGCATCAATCGCCGCCGCACGGGTACCGCCATCACTGGCCGCAAGTGTACGCGCCGCAAGTCGGCTCCGCGAGGCAATGTCCATAATCAGTTGGTCTGCATTCATTGGATAGCTCTCCAGAAGG
Source organism: Phycisphaerales bacterium (assembly GCA_018644725.1). GTDB lineage: Bacteria > Planctomycetota > Phycisphaerae > SM23-33 > SM23-33 > JABGPZ01. The sequence goes on along the minus strand of JABGPZ010000094.1, from coordinate 47,804 downwards.
AAGATGTGTCGAATTCTTATGTTATTATCCCCGATTCGCACCGGTTTGGCAATCCCCAAAAATTCCACCCCCGCAATCGTCCCGCCGGTTGCCATCTCGACCTCGCCGGGGAAGTTGTCCTCGGTTCCCGCAGATTTGAAAATTTTCGGTTTTCTCGAAAATCCCCCTTGAATTTCCGCGCCAGCCCTGTATAATCCTCGTCCCCATTGGGGAAACGCGCCCGTAGCTCAATTGGATAGAGCGTCGGTCTACGGAACCGAAGGTTGCAGGTTCGAATCCTGCCGGGCGTGCGAAGCACTCGTCACCACGAGTGCTTTTTTTATGGCTCATGCCTCCCCTTGCGGACCACCTGTTTCTTTTGGGCACCATGTTCCGCAACTCCCTGTTTTGTCAGAAAAATCGAAAAAATGGCCTTGATTCCTGTCCGCGTGGGGATACAATGAATTCAGTCGGATATGAACGTATCTGACTCGCCGAGAAATCGGCTCACAATTGGCTCCGCGTTGTTTGCCTTTTTCTCCCTTCAGGCAAACAACTTCTCCACCTGCGACGGGGTTCTCCCTTCCCCGTCGCTTTTTTTATGCCTTATTTCGCTCGTTTTCCCCTATTTCCAGCATATTTCTCATTTAAAACACCAATCTTGCTCTCTCGATTTCCTCCACCCACAAAGACCCTATAGACAGGCGCTTAAATGGCGTTTAAAACATGCCGAAATCACACGCCGCGTTTTTCGGCTCCTATATCTACTCCAAATCGTGGCCGTGGGCGCATTTCAAACGCGCACCCCTTCCCGGCAAAAAAAAACCGCCCTACCTGGGATCAGGTCGGGCTGGCTTTTCTGGTTTTCATAATTTATCTGTATGCGTCTTTACGGTGGCTAATGGTCAGAAGATACACAATCTTCTCCTCTTGGTCGACAATGTAAAATACCCGGAATTTTCCGATGCGATACCGCCATGTGTCAGGCGTATAGCCGCGCAATTTTTTGATGTTGGCACCCCAAAATGGATCCGCCTTGAGCTGTGGAGTAACAAATGACGAAAGCTTACTCTCCAGAAACGTCCGATCCTGGGCAGGCAATTTCTTGAATACCTTGCAAAACTCATCGGTCTCGAACAGGCGAAATTCAGACAAAGCGGCCTCGCTTTGCCTTGGCATCGCGCAGGCCCTTGGTCAGGCTTCGATTGAGACCGACGTTCTCACGGATTTCCGCCATCTCAAATTCATCGGCATGTTCCTGCTCCTGAATAAAACGCAGCGCGGCCGTCTCGATAAAATTCGACAGCGGCCGATTGTCTTCCGCCGCCATGTCGCGGAATTTCTCGTACGTCTCTTCCTTCAATCGCAATGTGACTGTCTTGGACATGATGCCTCCTTGGCTCACACAATTGTAGGCCTGATCCGGGAAGAATACAATAGAACACAATGGAATGCAAACGAATATCCAAGAATCTCCCTTCCCTGCAAAAAAAACCGCCCTACCTGGGATCAGGTCGGGCGGTTGTCGAAGCAGTCTATGTCGATGCTTGGCGCTTGTTCTGAGGCCTAGAGTTTTTCGCCATTTTTGAGTCGTTTCGCGCGGGCCCTGGCTTTCTTCATCCACTCGGCCTTCGCAGGCGAGGGCTTGCCCATGGTGAAGTAAGGCGAGTCGGTTCGGCCTTCGATCATAATCTTGGCGATTTTGGCGGCGACCTTGGGATTCGCCTCGGCGACGTCTTTGGATTCCTTCGGGTCGGTCGCAAGATTGAACAGATAGAGTCGTCGCTGTTGTGTCTTCTTTTCGACGACGCTATAGCCCTTCCACTCGCCCATGCGGACGGCCTTGGTCGTGCCGCTCTCCCAATACAGGTGATCGTGGATTTCCTGGGTGCCCTTGCCCGTCAGCGTCGGCAGAATACTCAGCCCGTCGATTCCCTCGGGGATCAGGGCGGTCTCGCCGATCGCGTCGAGGAAGGTCGGCATCATGTCCCACAGCGCAACGGGCAGGTCGCTCGAAGAGCCGGCCTTGATTTTGCCTTTCCACGTCGCGATGAACGGAACGCGGATGCCACCTTCCCACAGCGAGCACTTCAGCCCGCGGAACGGGGTGGACTCGAAGAACGTCGAGTCGCTGCCGCCGTTGAAGGTCGGGCCGTTGTCGGACGTGAAGATGATCAGCGTGTTGTCGTCGAGGCCAAGCTCGGCCACGAGGTCCATGATCTTGCCGACGTTGCGGTCCATGTGCGAGACCATCGCGGCATAGCCCGCGCGCGGCTGGGGATGCGGCAGATAGCCTTTGGTCCCGAGATAGGGTTTGTCGTTGAACTTGCCCTTGTACTCCTTGTAGTCTTTCTGCGGCGCCTGGATCGAAACGTGCGGGATCGGCGTGGCATAGTAGAGGAAGAAGGGATCTTCTTTGTTGGTGTTGATGAAATTCAGCGCCGTGCGAATCATGCCGGTCGTGCAATACTCGTTGCCGCCGTAACGGTCGAAGTAGCTCTTTTCGGTTTTGAGCGGACTCTTGATCTTTTCGTGCAAGATGAGCTCTTTGCCGTTTTTCTGGGGGACCTGCTTTTCGTTGTGATAGAGGTACGGCGAGTAGTAGGTGTGCGCGCGCCACTGGTCGAGGTAGCCGAAGAATTCGTCGAAGCCCTGCTTCCAGGGGACACCGTCGGTACCCGGGCCGCCGAGGCCCCACTTGCCGCAGCACGCCGTCGCATAGCCGACCTGCTTGAGAAGCTTGGCGACGGTGACGGTGTCGAGGGGAAGGTCGAGCTGACCAGCGTAGGCCGTGCCGAGATTGCCGCGTACATAACTATGGCCGGTGTGCAGGCCGGTCATCAGCGTGCAGCGACTCGGCGCACAAACGGCGTGGCCGGAGTACGCGTCGGAGAACTTCATGCCCGCTTTGCAGAGGCGGTCGATGTTGGGCGTCTTGATTTTTTTCTGGCCATAGCAACCGAGTTCCGCATAGCCGAGGTCGTCGGCCAGGATGAAAATGATATTCGGTTTGCGGGCGGGCTTGACGGTGGCCTTTTCGGCCGTCACGTCGTTGCAGCCAACCGCCACCGCGGCCGTCGTAAGGGCAACGTTTTTCATGAATGTTCTACGCTTCATTGCATTCTCCTTGAAGGGATATGAATTGATTTCGAATGATCCATTGTAAATAAAAGCCCGCCAATCGCAATGCAATTACGGGGACACTTTTGGAAATATCCAGCGGCCAAGCCCCGCGGCCGTGGGTCGCCGGCCGAACCGCCAGAACGTAACCGCCTCAGCAATTGTAAATCTTGCCGGACTCTACAATAGCATTCTGCGGAAAATTGGATATACTACCCCCATGGCAATCGGCTGTGACAAATCGTCGGCACTGTTCGTGCTCCACCGTCTTCGCGACGCGGGCCATGTGGCCTTCTTCGCCGGAGGATGCGTGCGCGATATGCTTCTGTCCACCGAACCGAAGGACTATGACATCGCCACCGACGCCACGCCCGAGCAAGTCGAGGCGCTCTTCCGGCGCGTATTGATGGTCGGCGCGAAGTTCGGCGTAGCGATGGTCATTCACCACCGCCAGCACATTGAGGTCGCCACCTTCCGCACCGATGCGAGCTACACCGACGGGCGCAGGCCCGACGGCGTGACGTTTTCGTCCCCGCGCGAAGATGCCCTCCGGCGAGACTTCACCATCAACGGCATGTTCTACGACCCCGATGAGGAGAAGGTGATCGACTATGTCGACGGCCAGATCGATCTCAAAGCCGGCCTCATCCGCACCATCGGCACACCGGCCGAGCGCTTCGGCGAGGACTATCTCCGCCTGCTGCGCGCCGTGCGATTTGCCACGCGGCTGAGTTTCACGCTCGACGAGGCCACGCGCAAAGCCGTCATCCAATTCGCGCCGCAGATCAATACCATTTCCGGCGAACGGATTTTCGACGAGATCGAGAACATGCTCGCAAAGCCGACGGCGCTGGCATCGCTGGAGCTGCTCGCAAAGCTGGACCTGGCCAAGGAGGTCCTCCCCGCGCAGCTGCTGGAAGACCAGGCATGGACCGCCGCGCTCAAACGCGTCGCCATGGCATCCGAACACGACGACAGCATGCTCTGTTTCCTGGCGCTGCTGGGCGACTTGCCCGTGGCCGACACCAACCGCCTGCTGCGTCGCTGGGGCGCATCGAACCACTTCCGCGACCTGCTGCGCCTCGTGCGCGAACATCGCGACAGCTGGGCCACGTTCCTCAGCTGGCCCACGCTCGCCGAGCGCAAACGCCTCCTCGCGCGGCCGGGCTATAGCACCCTTCGTGCGCTGTGGGAAATTCGCGAACGATGCCAGACCGGCCGCCATGCCACGTGCGACGCCATCGACGGGTTCGTCGCAACGCTCGACCCCGCGCAGATTTCCCCGCCGCCGCTGCTGACCGGCGCGATGGCCATGGACCGCTTCGACCTGGTCGAAAGTCCCGAACTCGGCAAGCTCCTGCGCACGCTCTACACGCTCCAGCTCGAAATCGAACCGGCCGACCTTGACACCCTCCTCACCGCCGCCAGCGAACAAGGCCTCCTGCCATGACCGCCCCCGCCCCAAAGACCTCTGCCGGATTCGACTGGTCCTCTCTTCCGCTGATTCTCGTGAACATCTTCCCGCTGGCAATGGCCGCAGCGGGGCGCTTCAGCATTGAAAGCATCCTGGTTCTCTACTGGCTGGAGCTTGTCTTCGTTGGCGGCTTTGTTTTCATCAAGGTTCTCTCTGCAAACTATTTTCTTGTCCCGGCTCTCAACAAAAACCCCTTTATTTTAGCAGCCCAGTTTCTCGCTTCCCATTTATTTATCTCGGGACTATTGGGGATCTTTGTACTCATCTTCTCTCTCGACATGGTTGACTCAAGAAGTAACGGGCAAAGTGTCGACATTTCTGATGCTGCGATCCTCTCCGGCATGCTATGGCTTTTCTTGCTTTTCCTCAGCCATGGCTTCTCTTTGATTTGGAACTGGTTTGTGCGTGGCGAACGACACTCCACTTCACCCATCATGATACTCGGCATCTTTGGCGACCGCGTGAAGTTGCTTTTGGTCGCTATCGTCCTGGGGTCATTTGTCGCACTATTCCTGAAGCATCTTTTCTCTCTCCATTCCGCCGTTGCTCCCGCCTGTCTCCTTACCATTGGAAAAACCATACTCGACCTGCGAGCACACCGCCGCTCACACGACCCTGTCTATCGAAAACACTCCGCAGACAAATATCAGCGAGAATGGGAGAAAGACCTGGAAAGCCGCGGGCACACAGTTTCGCCTTCTACCGAAACCCAAGACTCTCTAATGCCACCTGAAGAGGCCTCCTGCCGTGACACAAAAAAAGAGCGACCCGAAGGCCGCTCTGTGTGATTGCGTATTGCGCGGTGTTTAGTAGTTCGCCGCCAGAACTTCGAAGTGTGCCTGCGGGTGGAGGCAGGCCGGGCACGTTCCCGCGGCCTTGGGCGCTTCGTGGACATAGCCGCAGTTGATGCAGCGCCAGGTCACCACGCCGTCTTTCTCGAAGACCTTGCCAGCTTCGAGGTTTTCCGCGAGTTTGCGATACCGTGCTTCGTGCTGCTTTTCAGCCACGGCGATGGCCTTGTACATTGCAGCGACCTTGGGGAAGCCTTCGGCTTCGGCGGTTGCTGCGAACGCGGGATAGAGTTCAGTCCATTCTTCATTTTCGCCGCCGGCGGCCGCGGTCAGGTTTTCCAGCGTCGTGCCGATCGTGCCGGCCGGATAGGTCGCGGTGATCTCGAGGCCTTCGCCCGTCTGGAGGTGCTTGAACATCATCTTGGCGTGAACCGATTCCTGATTCGCGGTCTCTTCGAAAATCTCGGAAATCTGGCGCAACCCTTCCTTGCGGGCGACCCCGGCAAAATAGGTGTAGCGGTTGCGGGCCTGGGATTCGCCAGCGAACGACTTGAGAAGATTTTGCTGCGTCTGGGTACCTTGCAGTTCTGCCATGATGGGCTCCTTGTGAGAAATGGTGAATTTGAAGTGTTATTATAGGCGTAGGGTAGGGCAAAATCAATTTTCTTGTATTCGCCGCGCCGCTCACGCTACAATGCGCCCATGATTGACTTCGACTTCACCACCGTAATTGACCGCCGCGACACCGGCAGCTGGAAATATGAATCCTTCGCGCCGGACGTTCTGCCGGTGTGGATCGCCGACATGGACTTCGCCAGCCCGCCGTGTGTGCTCGACGCACTCCGCGCCGCCATCGACCACGGTGTGTTCGGCTATACCAAGCCGCGCGACCAACTCGTCGAGATCATTCTGGATCGCCTCGCGACGCGCCACAAGTGGGACGTCAACGCCAAATCGCTCGTGTTTCTGCCCGGCCTGGTCACGGCGCTGAACCTCGCGACGGCACTGCTCGAACCCGATGCAGAGGTGCTGATCCCCACGCCGGCCTATCCGCCGTTCCACCACTGCGCACCCAACCAAGGCCGAAAAACCGTCACCGTCGACATGACGCGCGGAGAGCGCTGGGAGATGGACTTCGACGCGCTCGATGCCGCCGTCACGCCGCAAACCGGCATGCTGGTGCTGTGCAATCCGCAGAACCCCACGGGCCGGGCCTATACCCTCGCCGAGCTTCAACAGGTCGCCGAATTCGTCACACGCCACGACCTGCTGCTGGTAAGCGACGAGATTCACTGTGACCTGGTCCTCGACCCGGCCGCGACGCACACGTCCATCGCCGCGGCGATTCCCGAGATCGCCGACCGTACCATCACGCTCCTCGCCGCGAGCAAAACATTCAACATCGCGGGGCTGGGCTGCTCGTTCGCCGTGGTCGAAAACGGCGCACTGCGCAAACGATTCGAACCGACCCACGACGGACTCGTGCCGCAAGTCAACCAGCTTGGCTACGTCGCGACCGAAGCCGGCTACGCACACGGCGAACCGTGGCGCGTCGCGCTGATCGAACAACTGCGCACCAATCGCGACCGCGTGATGGAAACCGTCGCCGGCCTGGACGGCGTGACGATGATCGAACCCGAGGCGACCTACCTCGCGTGGATCGACTGCCGCGAACTCGGCCTTGATGACCCGGCGAAACATTTCGTGCGACACAAACTCGCGCCGGGCTTCGGCAGTTTTTACGGCGACAATCAATCGGTCCGCATCAATTTCGCGACCCCGCCGGCGAACCTCGACGAAGTCCTTGCACGATTCACCACCGGCGTCCTCGCCGCACGTTAGTACCCCATATATTCCGGTGCGGCGGATTCGAATTTGGTGCACTCGGGGCGGAAGACGAGTTTGATCACGCCGGTCGGGCCGTTACGCTGCTTTTCGATAATCAATCGCGTGACGTCTTCCTTGACATATTCCTCGTCGCCGCGGTGATAGTAGTCCTCGTTGTGGAGGAGCATGACCACGTCGGCGTCCTGTTCGAGCGAGCCCGATTCACGCAGGTCACTCATGCGCGGGGTGTGCGTCGGGCGGTCGGCCGGGCCACGGTTGAGCTGCGCGGCGCACAAAATCGGAATGTCCAGCTCACGCGCAAGCGCCTTGATCGAGCGCGAAATCTCGCCGACTTCCTCGTGGCGCGCGCTCTGATTGCCGCGCTTGGACCCGCTCATCAGCTGCAAATAATCGATGAAGATCACCTGAATATCGAAGCGGGCCTTCATGCGCCGCGCCTTGGCGCGCAGCTGGAGCGGCGTGAGCACGGGCGAATCGTCAATATAAAACGGCGCGTCGTTGAGGTCGTTCGCCGCGTTCTGCAGCGAGGTCCACTCCTCGGGCGTGATCGCTGCCTGGCGAAGTTTTTTCAGGTCGTACTGCGCGTTGGACGCAAGCAGGCGCTGGGCGATCTGCTGGGAGGACATTTCGAGGCTGAAGAACGCGATGGGCTTTTTCTCGACGACGGCCATGTGCTCGGCGATGTTCAGCAGGATCGAAGTTTTACCCATCGACGGACGCGCGGCGAGGATGAGCAGCTCTTCGCCGTGGAAACCGCCGGTCATGTCATCGAGTTTTGCAAAGCCGGTGGCCATGCCGGTGATGGCCTTGCCGGCGTTTTCTTCCATATTGCGGAAGACGTCCTGCAGCACGCCCTTGAGGCCTTCGGTGATTTCGCCGACGCGGTCCTCGGTGAGATCGAAGACGGCCTTTTCGGCGCGTTCGAGCACATCGCCCGCATCGTCGGCCGAGTCGTAGGCATCGGTGACGATCTCCCGCGCGACGGAGATCAGTCCGCGCAGGGCGGATTTGTCTTTGACGATGTCGGCGTAATATTCAACGTTGCCAATGCCCGGCACGCCGTCGACGAGCGCGACGAGGTAGTCGATGCCGCCGATGGTTTCGAGCTGTTTGGAGCGCGAGAATTCTTCCTTCATCGACACGAGGTCGATCTGCGTGGAGGCCTCGCGCATGTCGATCAGCCGGTCGAAGATAATCTGGTGGGCGGGTCGATGGAAGTGTTCGCTCTTGAGTTTCTGGGCGACGATGTCAATCGCGACGGGCTCGAGGATCATCGCGCCAAGCACGCAGGCCTCGGCCTCGATGTTGTGCGGCACGACGCGGTTGAGCGCTTCGTCGGAGTGGGTCTCTTGATGAACGGGGGATCGGGTTTCGGGCATTGCGGGCTCCTGTGGGGTGATCAAGGTAGTAGTATAGCAAGCCGCCGCGCCACTGAAAAGAAGATTGCCGCCCGAGAGCAATTCAATTTTCACCACAAACAACAGGCACGCACACAACGCACACAATCAACAGCGCAAGAAATTCGGCAAACGTGTTAGACGGGTGCTTGACCCGCTCTCGATCACGCGGTATAGTGGTAGCTTCAAATTTTGCCTCGACACCGTTCCTCAATCAGGAGACTCGATATGACCCTCGACGACATCAAACGCGTATTCGAAGAAAAGACCGGCAAGGCCCCCGAAGGCATTGTCACCGCCCCCGGCCGAGTGAACCTCATCGGCGAACACACCGACTACAACGGCGGCTTCGTCCTGCCGATGGCGATCGACAAGAAGACCATCGTCGCCTGGGCGCGGCGCGACGACAACATTCTCAACCTCATCCCCGAAGAACCCGACGACATCTACACCACCATCGACCTCGACCAACCCGTCGAGAAGACCGAAGTGAAGTGGGCGAACTATGTCCGCGGCGTGATCTGGGGCATGCAGCAGAAAAACGTGCCGATGAGCGGCATGGACCTGATGTACGTTTCGACGGTTCCCATCGGCAGCGGGCTCTCCAGCTCGGCCGCTCTGGAAATGTCCACCGCGATGGCCGTCCTCCAGGCCGCCGGGCAGACCATGGACCGCTACGAAATGGCGCTGCTCTGCCAAAAGGCCGAACACGATTTCGCGGGCACGCCCTGCGGCATTATGGACCAGGCCATCAGCGCGCTCGGCCAAGACGGCCACGCCCTGCTGCTGGACTGCGTCAGCGGCGACCAGACGCTGATCCCCTTCGACTGCTCCCACGCGAAATTGCTGGTGTGCGACACGAAGGTCAAGCACGCGCTGAACGACGGCGGCTATGCCGCGCGGCGCGACCAGTGCTACTCGGCCGCAGAGAAACTCGGCGTGAAACTTCTGCGCGAAGCGACGGCCGACCAGGTCGACGCCGTCGTCGCCAGCGATGACTACACCGACAAAGAAAAAATGCGCGTCCGCCACGTCGTGGGCGAAATCCAGCGCACCGTCGACGCGGTGAAGGTTCTCGAACAGAACGACTTCGACGCATTCGGCAAACTGATGTTCGGCTCGCACAACTCCCTGCGCGACGACTACGAAGTCAGCTGTGTCGAGCTGGACAAGATCGTCGAAATCGCAGCGACCTGCGAAGGCGTCTATGGCGCGCGCATGACCGGCGGCGGCTTCGGCGGCTGCGCGATTGTGCTGGTCAAGGCCGACAACGCCGACGCGACCCAGGCAAAAATCGAGGCCGAATTCCGCGCGACCTTCGACCACGACTGCGCGATCTTCGCGACCAAGCCCGCCAAAGGCGCGTGCATCATCGAATAATCGCAGAAAAAAGGCACCCGCCCGGCGGCTCCACGCGAGTCGTCGGGCTTTTTTATGTTCTTCGCGCGTGCGTAGGGAAAGCCTATTACAGGTATAGATCGCCATCATAGGCCCTCGAATTCACCCCCTTGCAGTCACATCCAATGGCGGACACTGGCCAAGGCATCCATCCGCATTATTCCGGCGGGAAAAGAATGTTACAGGCGTTCAGTCTTCGCATTTTTTTTCAGAGAGTGTGGTTTGGGGCTTGCTGTTGATTCTGCCGAGGGCTATAATACCATTGAATCGAGCATGATACGCCCTCTTGAGGACTTCGCGCGACCGCGAGGTAATTCTCGATTTTTAGATTGGAAAGGATCCATCATGGAATTGACCACGCAGGACATTGGAGACATTACGGTGGTGCTCCCAGTTGGTCCCCATCTCGACGCAGGGAACTACCGGGACTTCAAAGACGCGCTGCTGCCTTTGGTGCGCGACAACGCGAAGGTGATCCTGGATCTTCAGAACATTCAATTCATGGACTCCTCGGGCATTGGTGCGATTCTTTCGAGCCTGCGCGGAAGCCAAGAATGCAACAACGAGCTTCGCCTCTGCAACGCCGCCAAGCCGGTGCAGGTGATTTTCCAGTTGGTTCGCCTCGAGCAAATCGCCTCCATCGACGAGACCCGTGAAGCCGCCCTGGCCGCCCTGTCCGGAGCATAAGTGAGCTAGGCGTGTCTCGGCGAGGGCTATCATGGCTGACGTTGGGGTTTGCGTTAGCAGTTCTGTATGGCAGTTGCATGCCGTGGGAATTCTCCCTGGGCATGGAGGCTGCAACACAAAAATTTCACCGTGCTTTTACCTATTTCCCCCTCGGGCCCGTTTGGCCAGGGGGCCGCGACCTGATCTCCAACATCATCTTGTATGTCCCGCTAGGGTTTCTTCTCACCACCCGCATTCGCTTCGACCGGTTCACCTCCCCCAACGAGGCAGTCACCTATACCATCTTCGCCGGGGCCGCTCTGAGTCTGCTGGTCGAATCCATCCAACTGTTCGAACCCACACGCGACAGCGGAATTCATGACTTTCTGACGAACGTCGCGGGCACCGCCGCGGGGGCATTTGCCGCGCGGAGTTTTGGCCGACGATACTGGATTCTCGCGCGCCGGGCCATCCGCCGCTCGATTGCCGCCCTTCCCTATTTGGGGATGGCCGTCGCCGTCGCGGTCTACTGGATGGCCGACCAGCTGTTCCCCTACTGGCCGACGCTCAAGCTCAAGTTGATGAACGCCAATTTTCAAAACAGCTCCCTGACGGTCTCGGACGGGCTGACGAAACATTCCACGAGCTATTGGCTCTGGCTGCGTGCAATGCCCGCGGCCATTCTCGTGCTGCTCCTCGCCGGGGCCATCGGCAAGCGATCCTTCCGCTGGCGCTTGGCGATCCTCTCGTGTGTCGTCTTCGCGACGGTGGTCGAAACCGCGAAAATCCTCCTGCCAGCCGATGCCATGAATGTCGCACAAATTGCCGTCGTAACCTTCGGAGCAATCGGCGCGGCACTGGTGGGTGGAATTCTTTTCAAACGCCTCACCCCCCAAAGCCGTTTCTTGCTCGGCGGACTGGCTTGCGCGGGATATTGCCTTGCGCGGGGATGGTGCGAATCTGTCTACATTGGCCCGGCCGACTGGCAAACTCGCCTCCCTCAAGGCGCCGCATGGCTTCCGCTCTATCACTATGCCGATGCCTCGCCCAGTGACCTGCTCAACTTTTTCCAAACCATCGCCCTCGGCGCCGCACTGACACTCTGCTGGGCGGGCGCACGCCGACCTGCACGCCTGGTCACACTCCGCGCACTGCTGTTGACGCTGCGATGGGGGCTCCTTGTCGAGGCAGGACAACTGCTTCTGGCCAATCGATATGCCACCACAACCGACCTGCTGTGCTATCTGCTTGGCGGGCTGGTGGGCGCGTTCATGGCTCAGGGACACTTCTTCCATCGCCTTCTCGGCCCGACGCGCGATCTCAAACAAAAAACAGCCCCTGCGTTTGACGAAATCTTTTCAACGCAGGAAACTTAATTCCGCAGCGCTACGTTGTAGCGGCTCCTTGCCCTCGCCCCCCTCGAAAGGATCAACTCATGCTGAACCGAACTTCCCTACTGGTGCTGGCTTGCTTGCTGGCCGTACCCGCCACAGTCTCGGCCGACACCGCCGATGTCGCGCGTGATGTACTCAAATCCAAAATCAACGCCTCGGTGGAACTCGCGGGGACAATCGTCGCCAAGGCCTCGGGGGACCATGCCGACAAACTTCGCGTCCCCAAGCAACAAGTGGCCACTCGCGGCATGATCGTCGACGCCTCGGGCCTGGCGGTCTGCTCGCTGACGAAGATCAATCCTCTCGCAGGCGGGAGAACCATTTCTGCGCGCAACGGCATGACGGTGAAACTCCGCGGCGAAGTGACCGGCCTGACGATGCGCCTTTCGAGCGGCACGATGGTCCCCGCTCGCGTGGTCTACACGGATGCCAAAAAGGATCTCGCCTTTGTCGCACCGCTCAAGGCTCTCTCCGCCGACCAAAAAGCAGCCATCGCCGTGGTCTCACTCGATGCAACCTCTGCGGACATTCTCGACGAAATCATCGTCCTCGCCCGAGGAAACAAAGCCACGAACTACGCCCCGGTGTGCTCACTAACGCGCATCGCCTCGGTCGTGACCCGCCCCACCCGCTACTACCTCGCAGGTGCCTCGGTAGGCTCCATGGTCTTCACCGCCCAAGGAAAACTCCTCGGCCTGACCGTGATCAAGAAAACCACGGGCGGCGTTTCAGCCAGCACAGGCCGCGCCTCCATCTCGGCCATGCCCATCATCATTCCATCCGCCGAGATCAAGGCCTTGCTCCCCAAGGCCCAACAAGCCGCCGCCAAACCCATACCCGCCAAGCCGGCCGCGCCCAAGCCCGCACCCAAACCCGCGCCCGTCGAGCCCCAAGGCCCCGGACCCGACGAAGTGTAACCCGCAAAACGAATCCATAAAAAAACCCCCGCCACACTGCAGATCGTGTGACGGGGGTTTTGTTGTCTTGCTGGATTATTTTGCGTAATCGACGCAGCGGGTTTCGCGGATAAGCGTCACCTGGACTTCGCCGGGATATTCCATTTCTTCTTCGATCTGCTTGGCGATGTCGTGGGCGACCTTTTGCATCAGACGGTCGTCGACATTTTCGGGATCGATGATCACGCGCACTTCGCGGCCTGCCTGGATGGCGTAGCTGCTTTTGACGCCTTCGAACGCATTGGCAATGCCCTCGAGTTTTTCGAGGCGCTGGATATAGCGTTCAAGACTTTCGCGGCGCGCACCGGGACGCGAGGCGCTGACGGCATCGGCGGCGAGAACAATCGGCGTGTAGGCGCTGATCGCTTCGACGTCACCGTGGTGGCCAGCGGCGGCGTTGATGACTTCTTCCTTTTCTCCATAGCGGCGCAGCAGGTCACCACCAATTTGCGGGTGGCCGCCTTCGACTTCATGGTCGACGGCTTTGCCGATGTCGTGCAGGATCCCGCAGCGACGCGCGAGCTCACCATTGAGCCCGAGCTGTTCGGCGATGACCTGGGAGAGCGCGCCCACTTCGAGGCTGTGGCGCAGAACGTTCTGGCCGTAGCTCGTGCGGAACTGGAGCCGGCCGAGAAGCTCGACGAGCTTGGGGTTCAACCCGCGGATATTCGCTTCGACCACGGCATTCTTGCCCGCGGCGACGATTTCTTTGCCGACATCCTTCTGGACGCTGTCGACGACTTCTTCGATCCTCGTGGGGTGGATTCGGCCGTCCTGAATCAACTTCTCCAGGCTCCGGCGGGCCACTTCGCGGCGGACCGGGTCAAACGCGCTGCAGACCACCACGCCGGGTGTGTCGTCGACGATCACGTCCACGCCAGTCGCCTTTTCGAATGCGCGAATGTTGCGCCCTTCGCGACCAATCACACGCCCCTTCATGTCGTCAGAGGGGATATCCACCGTCGAGACGGTGTGTTCAGCGGTGTGTTCGCTGGCATAGCGCTGGATGGCCTGAAGCAGAATTTCGCGCCCTTCGACCTCGGCGGTTTCGCGCGCTTCGGAGAGCTTCTGGTCGATCAGCTTGGCCGCATCCATTTCCACGTCCTTCTCAATTTTCTGCAGAAGGATTTCGCGGGCCTGTTCGCGGGTGAGCTGAGAGATCTTCAGTAGCTGCGATTTTTGCTGAGCAATCTGCTCGTCGAGTTGCTTGGTTTTCGCCTCGATGTGCTGCTTCTGATCGGCGATGCTCTGCTCGGCCGTGGCAACGTTCTTTTCCTTCGCCGCAAGCGTGTCGAGCTTCCGGTCGATGGTGTCTTCACGCTTGGCGACGCGCTTTTCTTCTTCGCGAAGTTCTTTGCGGGTCTCCTGCGTATCGCGGTCAAATTCTTCGCGACGCTTGATAAATTCACTTTTGGCTTTGGCTTCGGCCTCGACACGAATGGTCTGGGCTTCGGCTTGAGCTGCCTGCTTGAGTGCGGCGATTTCCGCCTCAACGGTTTTCCGGTTTGCCTTGGCCGAGGCCGACTTGATCAGCGCCATCACCACCAGGCCCAGCACCAGACCGCCAGCGGCAGCACCAATCAGCACGGGCAATTCAAAAGTCTGCACGCCGGTCGATGCGGCTGCTTCTCCTGCTGCAATAAGTAACGGAGTCATCCGTTTCCGCCTTTCACGTTGTCGGACGACACAAACCACACAGGACCACATGCGAAACAAGACCATATGCCTCGGCCAAATTCACCGTACAACAAAGCAACCACAAGACCGTAGCGGGTAAATTTCCGCGCTACGATGCCCCAAACGGGCGGATTGCACTGGATTTGCTGCTTCGTTCGTTCTGGTAAATCTATGGCCGTACGGCCCGCACGCCCCCAAGGGGAGTGCGATCTCGATGGTCCCTCGCAGAAGCGCCCCTTTGGCAATTCCCCTTGCGGGGCGGGCGCGGCTGCGATCTGGCCCTCCTGGCCGGCCATCGCTTCGCTGGGTCCCACGGGATTGGATTCGTCCGTGGGGAGTTCATTACGCATCCGCTCCATGCAGATGCTCTATTTCATCAAAGGAATTGTACCAATCCACACGAAACAGGTCAAACAGTTTCC
This sequence comes from Phycisphaerales bacterium, assembly GCA_018644725.1. Taxonomy (GTDB): domain Bacteria; phylum Planctomycetota; class Phycisphaerae; order SM23-33; family SM23-33; genus JABGPZ01. The sequence goes on along the minus strand of JABGPZ010000094.1, from coordinate 32,682 downwards.
CCGCCGAAATCCATAGAACTTCCCCGCCGCGCCCAAACATCACACCGGAGCGACAGGCACCTCTGGCAGCGCAGGTTGAGAGGCCTGGCGGACGGCCTCGGAAAATCGCTTGACGGCTGGATGCTCGGGCGCCTTGGCCTTGATGTAATTCAGGATGATTTTCGCGCGATCCAGGCGATGATTCTGAAGATACACCTCGCCCAGAAGCGCTTTGGCCTCGATCCGCGACGGGAACTTTCGCACCATCGACACCGCCAGGCGGAACGCCTTGTCCCGCTGACTCGTATCGAGATAGAGCTTCAGCAAGGACCGATGGGTCGAAAACCGCCCGGTCTCCAGCGAAATCGCCGTCTTGAACGCCAACTCGGCAAGCTCGGTCAACTCCGCCTGCTGATCCTCGCGGGTGGTCCGCCTCGTCAGTGCGATAAAACATTTCGCAAGCTGAAGCTGGGTCGGCAGGTAGGTCCGATCCTTCTGCCCCGAGGCCTTGAGCGTCTTGAGCGCTTCGAGCTGTTGATGCGCCCCAAGCTGTGCGCGCCCGCGCAAGTGCAGCATAAAATAGTCCGCAGGGCGATGGCCTTCCAACGTTTTGAGAATCTTCGCGATCGCCTCCGCATTGCCCGCCTGCAAATCCAGCAGCGGAAGATAGGGCGCCTGATAGGCCGGATTCGCCGCGATGGCCGCACGAAATTGCGCCTCCGCCCGGGCATGATCCCCGGTAAGCAGATACACAACTCCCGCGAGATGATGATAGATCGCCTGCTGGGCCTTGGGCCGGTCCTCCACATCGCGAAGCAATCCGCGCGCCACCTTACGAGGCGGCTGCAGCTTCATTTCACCCATCGTATCAATCGCAAACTCGCCAATCTCGGGCGAGGCCTGAATCGTACGCGCCAACAATTCCAACCCGCCGTCGGTATACCCGCGTCGACCGAGGTCCCCCACCAACAGATCACACGCCTTCCACGTCGAGCTCACCGCCTTGGCGAGGTGCGCCAACGACCGCTCCGCCAGAGCATCTTCGCCCTGGGTGCGCGCCACGCAATAGAACTCTACCGCCATCGGGCCAAGAAAATGTCGATCGCCCAAAAGCGGCGTCGCCAATCGGTTCAGCCGCGTCGGATCGGACTTGAGACTCCCGAGCTGACGATAGGCCGCCGCGCACAGGGACTGAAGTTCTTCGTTGCCCGACGTCTCCAAAAGGATTGATTCCACGCGCGCAAATTCGTCGCAGGCCAAATACATCTGAAACAGCCCCGCCACCGCAGCGGGATATCTCCGCCGATAGTCCCGCGCCCGCAGCAACAGCCGCTCGGCCGTGATGAAATTCCCCAACGCAATCGCCACCCGCGCCTGATGAACCCACAGCCGCTCGGGTTCAATCAACAAAGGCCGCAACCGTTCGCTTTCCAGCCACGCGTCCTGAGTCGAATTCTTCTGCAAGTGATCCGCCACCGACCGATAGCACTCATACGCCGCCGTCGTGCACTTGGCCTTCTCCAGCAGACGCGCAAGCTCAAAGGTGCCTTCAACCGCCCACGGCTCGGCCGGAATCTCCGGAAACGACCGCAGCGCCCGAAGCAATACATCCACCGCCTCGGTCAGCGAAATCGTTTCCTGATCCAGGCGCGTTAACGTCGTGCGCACCAGCGTCTCGGCCGACTCCCCGGCCTTGAGTGGCGCGAGCAGAGGCAACGCCGAAAACGATTTCCGCTGCTGGGCACTCAGGCGCAACGGAACGTTGTCCGCCAGCTTCACCCCCGCGCCCAGACACACCTCGGCCACCATCAAGCAGGCAAACCCAAAATAGAGTGAGGCGCGTCGCATCGATTCATTGTAACGACTCGCCGCGCGATTTACGACCTCGCCCGCCCTCTCTGCATAAAAAAACCGACGACCCAAACGGGCCGCCGGTGATCAATCGGAATCAATTACTAGACGCTGTCGCGGAATTTCATGCCGTAGTCCGCCAGGCGGTCACGCATTTCGTTCAGCGAGGTCTGGCCGAAGTTCTTCATGCTCATCAGCTCGGCTTCGGACTTCTGGGCAAGCTCGCCAATCGTCGCGCAGTTGAGTTGTTCGAGGACGCGACGGGCGCGAACCGAAAATTCGATCTGCGAAATCGGCGTGGCGGCGATGCCTTCGTCGACCCCTTCGGGCAGGGTCATCGGCGCGGGCGAAAGGCCCAATTCGGAATCTTCTTCGAGTGCCTGGCCGAGACGCAGGCCCTTGGCCGAGAGGATTTCCTTGATTTCCTTCAGCGACGTTTCGCCGAAGTTCTTGTAGCCCAGCAATTCCGCTTCAGTCGTGCGGACCAAGTCGCCCAGCGAAAGAATGTTCATCTTCCGCAGGCAATTGCGCGCACGAACCGACAGCTCGAAGTCCGTGACCGGAATGTCCAGCACGGCGTTGCGCTTGGCGACGCGGCGGGCCTGGTCTTCGTCATAGTACATGTCGTCGCTGGATTCCACGTCCCGGAAGTACAGCTTGGCGCGGACGTGGTTGGGGTTGGCGGTGAGAACCTGGGTCAGCAGGTGCAGCGCGTCTTCGTTCTGGCCTGCATCCTCAAGAAGGATCGCAAGGTTCAACAGCGCTTCGCTGTAGACCGGACGCTGCTCGACGCTTTCATAATAAAGCGAAATCGCTTCTTCGTCGTCGCCATAGAGGTCGAGGTTGTACGCGAGGCGGAATGTCGCTTCGGGGTGGGAGGGCTGAATTTCGCGCGCTGCGTCATAGCAGGCCACGGCCTTGTCCACGTCGCGGTCCAGCTCGGCGAGGAGCCCGTCGAGGTACGCGCCATCGGCGGTGCCATCGAGCTTGGCCACTTTGAGCGCCTTGGCCGCGCCGGCGAGGTCGCCGCTGAACGCGAGGGTTTCAATCTGGCGCGGGGCCGCTTCAACGAGGCCTTTCACCAGCGCCTTGTCGAACGCGTCGGCCGCTGCAGCAAAGTCCCGCTGGCCCTGATAGCACAGCCCGAGGAAATATTGCCGTTCCTTGTTGTCGGTGGAGGCCTTGAACGATTCGATCGCCTTGGCGTAGCGGCAGAGAATCAACTCGCACACGCCGAGCTTCATCGCGTCGAGGCCCTTGACGTCGTCGTCCATGCTCCCGACATGCGTCGCGAACTTGTCGGTCACGTCATGCACTTCGCCCAGGTTGGCTACAAACTGGCGGAAGCTGTCGAGGGTCACGCTGTCGGCTTGGTTCCACGCCTCAATGACGTCGATAATATTGACTGTTTCCTGCTCCATGTGTGAATACTCCTGCATCGTTCCGCTGGCGAACCAGCTCAAAGGCCAAGGGGTTTGTTTTTTTCTCTAATCGGATCGTTCGGGCAATTATACACAACCTATCCGCTATGACAACCCCACAAGGCCCTAACATGGGCCTCTGGAGCGGTGAAACCGAAAAAAATTTTTGCTCTGGATCTACGCTGCCGTCAGCGGATTTCTTTGGCGATGCGCTGGAAGCTTGCTGCGGACGTCTTGCTGGATGTCAGCAAATACCAGTTCACCAAGATTCGCAGATCGTCTTTGAGGGCGACCTGTGACTGGAGCTTGGTGAGGACTTTCAGTGCGCGCGGATCGCCCGCCTTGGCCAAGCTCAACGCGGCGTAGGTTTGCACGCGCGGATAACCGCTCTGGAGACATCCGCCGAGAAGCTTCGCCACGGCCTGGTTGTCACAACGATAGAGCGCTGCGGCCACCAGGCTCCGTCGCGGAATCGACGTGTCCTTGGTCAGCAACGTCTCAAGCTCGCTCAGTGCGGCGGGAGTTCCCACCCGCCCCAGCAGCTCTGCGGCGCGAGCGGCGCGAACGTGTTCGACGGTCATGCGCGTGGGGTGGATCGTCGTGGCGCGAATGAACTTCGCCAACAGCGGCACGTAACACTCTCCGCGCTTGGGCGACGCCGCAACCTCCTCGCCAATGCGCGCGAAGAGATAGTCCAGCACGACGGGATGGCCCTGCTTGATCAGTACATCGGCAGAGAGCGCGGCGACGTGTTTGCCGGAAGGCCGTGCAAGTTCGTACCGGGCGACGGTGGCGAGAAAGTCGGTCCGTTTCGCAATGACCTCCAGCGATTTCGTCGCGTCCGAACGCGTTGCCAACAGACGCAGAATGTTCATTTGGAGGACGGGATTGTCGCAACCCGCAATCCCCCGCGCAAGGCTGGTCGTCGCGGCGGGGTCAACCTTGGCGATCGCCATCCACGCCAGTGCCCGCGTTTCGAGGGACCACGTCACCGCTGTAAACCGGTCGAGAAGCTTCAGCGCGCCAGTAACCGATTCCTGGCGAATCTGCGCGAGGAGCAACTGACGGGTATCGCGCGGGCAACGCGGATTGTTCATGGCCTTTTGCAGCGGCGCGAACTGCGTCGTGTCGCCCGTTGCAAGGAGCGTCATCCGTGCGAACAGTTCGGTATCGAGGTCGCGGCTCCGGGTGAGCGCGACGAGAGGTTTGGTTGCGGCGGGGACTTGCTTGCGACGCACAAGGGCCCGGGCGGCGAGGAGCTGCAATTCTTCGTCGTCTGTCGCGAGCGCCAGTTTGATGTCCTCGTCCATGAGTGCCTCGATCAGATTCAGCTCCACAAACGCCTTGGCGCGCACGGTCATCACGCGATCGTTCTGAAAGCGCAGACGCAGAATCGGCGCAGCCAACTTGGCCGGAAGAATCTCCCCGGTCACATCCACGGCCACGAGGCGTACGCGTTTGTCGCTGGACTGAACGAATGCCTTGAGGAGGGGCTCAAGGGGCGCACCGCCGCGGCTGCGAAGCGTCGCGAGCACGATGGGCAACTGCAAATCGTCATTGAGGGCGCGGGCGAAAAACTGCTCGGCGGTGGTGATCGCCGCCGGCGAGGTCTGTGCGGCGAGGGGCGAAACGCCCAACACGGCCAGTGCAAATAGAGTCGTAATCCTCTTCACGATGTCTCCTTGGAAGATTCGGCGCGCCATTCGGCGAGAACGTGTTCATAGGCCGCGATGGTCGCGGTGCGGCGGATTTCCTGGGGGCTGTTGCGGCCTGTCCACTTCAGTCCTTCGGCGACGTACTGTGACTCGAGCAATTTTTCCAGGTCGTGAATTCTAAAGCTCGCTTCGTCGTGACGGCGCGATTCGATGGAAGCACAGGTGGTGTCAAACACACGATCATAGGCAACTTCAAAAGGGTCGGTCATGGTCTGGTCCTTGGCGGCTAGCGCGTCTGGGCGATTTTTTCGAGAACGAGTTGCACAATGGAATCGATGTCCAGGCCCACCTCGCACAGTTGCCGATCGCGGGAAGCGTGGGCGACAAAGGTGTCGCTGATGCCGCAACGGGTGATGGGCGACGTGTCGAGGCCCAGCTCGTTGGCGGCCTCGAGGACGGCCGAACCGAACCCACCGACGACGGCGTGGTCTTCGATGGTCAACAAGGGCGCGGAGGTCTGGAGGCGCTTGGCGATTTCATCACGGTCGAGGGGCTTGGCGAATCGGGCGTTCACCACCGCGACATTCAGGCCATGGTCCTCGGCGAGGCGCTCGGCCGCAATGAGGCCCGTTTCGACCATCGTGCCATAGCACAGCAGTGTCGCGTCGGGGCCCTCTCGAAGAGTGCGCGACTGGCCGGGCACAAATGCGGGGCACTCGCCCGGCAGTTCCAATCGTGCCTCATCGCGCGGATAGCGAATCGCCACGGGGGTCTCGCTGGCGAGGGCATAGGTCATCACGGCGGATAGTTCGGCCGGATCTGCGGGCGCACAAACCGCCACGCCCGGCAACACGCGCATCGTCGCGATATCGCTGAAGCCATGATGCACCGCGCCGTCGGACCCGACAAGGCCCGCGCGGTCCATACAGAACACTACGGGCAATTTCTGCAGGGCACACTCATGGAACACTTGGTCGAATGCGCGTTGCATGAACGTCGAGTAAATCGCCACGACAGGCTTGAGTCCGGCCTTGGCCATTCCGGCCGCCACCGCCACACCATGCTCTTCGCCGATGCCGACATCGAGGGTGCGCTCGGGGAACACTTCGCGGAATTTCGCGAGGCCTGTCCCGTCGGGCATGGCCGCGGTGATCGCCACGACGCGCTCGTCGCGCTTGGCCTGGGCGATCAGATCGTCGGCGAATACGGACGTCCAACTGGGATAGTTCTTGTCGGCGAACACGGGCGTCTCGCCCTCGATGCAGTGGGCGGCGGGCGAGTGGAATCGGCACGGGTCGTCCACGGCATACGCGCAGCCACGCCCCTTTTGGGTGTGAACGTGGAGGACGACAGGCCGGTCAAGCTCGGCGACGCGCTCGAGCACGCCGATCAGCGAACCGATGTCGTGCCCGTCGATCGGGCCAAAATAGTTAAAGCCCAGCGTCTCGAACACGCGCGGGGTATGCAGCGTGGACTTGATGCCGCTACGCAGATGTTTCAGTGCGTCGGAAATGTTCGAGCCGAGCGGAATGTGGCGGAGGAATTTTTCCGTCGAGGTCTTAATGTCGTGATAGGTGTGCGTCAGGCGCAGCTTGTCCATCGCCTCGGCGAGTGCGCCGCGCGATTTGTCAATCGCCATGGAATTGTCATTGAGGACGACGAGGAACTGGCGCTTGAGCAGCGAGGCATTGTTGAGCCCTTCCAGGCTCATGCCATTGACGATGGATGCGTCGCCGACCATGGCCACGGTCCGATTGTCGCGGCCAAGCATTTGGTCGGCCTGGGCGAGGCCAGTGGCGGTGGAAATCGCCGTCCCGGCGTGGCCGGTGTGGAACAGGTCGTACTCGCTTTCGTCGGGGCTGGGAAACCCGCCGACGCCGCCTTCGCGTCGAAGCGTGTCAAACCGTTCGCCGCGCCCGGTGAGAATCTTGTGTGCATAGCATTGGTGGCCTACGTCCCAGAGCAGACGATCTTTGGAAAAGTCGAACACTCGGTGCAGCGCGATGGTCATCTCAATCGTTCCAAGGTTGCTCGCGAGGTGTCCGCCGTTGGAGGAGACCGTCCGCACGATCATGGTGCGCACGCGCTCGGCCAGTGCTTGAAGTTCGGTCAGGCTCATCGCCCGAAGGTCGTCGGGGCAAGGAAACTGCGAGGTGATGTCGTTGGGTTCCGTCATAGATTTAATTCCGCCGTGTGGTGAGGTATTCTGCCAGCAAGGTCAGGGGTTCGCTCGCGCCGCCGAGGGGCGCTAGCGCCGCAACGGCATCCGCCGTGAGACGCTCGCCAAATTCGCGCGCGCCGTCGAGCCCCAGCAACGAGGCCATAGTCTGTTTTCCGCCAGCGGCATCTTTGCCGGGCGTTTTTCCGAGTTCCGCCGCCGAGGCCGTCACGTCCAGCAGGTCGTCGAAGACCTGGAACGCCAATCCGAGTTTTTCGCCATAGGTCGTCAACGCGGCAAGCTGAGCTTCGCTCGCGCCGGCCGCCAACGCGCCCATGCGCAGTGCCGCAACCAGCAGTGCAGCCGTTTTGCGACGATGAATCGATTCGAGGCCTTCGAGCCCGTCGGCGACCTCGCAAAGTTCCATGTCTGCAACCTGTCCCGCGACCATGCCCGAGCATCCCGCGCCCGTAGCAAGCTCGGCCACGCATAGCGCCGCCGAGGCGGTCCCGCGTTCGGCAATTGCCGCCATCGCACGCGTCAAAAGCGCGTCGCCGATGAGGATCGCCATCGCCTCGCCGAATTTCACATGCGCCGTCGGTCGCCCTCGGCGCAAGGCGTCGTCGTCCATCGCGGGCAAATCGTCGTGCACCAGCGAATAGACGTGGACCATTTCGATCGCGGCTGCGCATCGGGCGGCAAGCTCATCGTCGCCGCCACCGCAAGCATTGTAGGCAAGATAGACCAGTGCAGGGCGCAACCGTTTTCCGCCTTCGACGCAATACTGCATTCCCGCCGTAAGCGCCTCGGGGGAGGCCTCTTCGGGAAGATACTGCGCCAAAGCCGCCTCGGCCTGGGCCGCCAGCGGCGAAAGCAGGTCGCCCAAGGTTCGGGTTGTCGATGTCGGTTCCGATTGCATGGTGCGCAGTATACACTTTTTCCCCTCCCCCGTAAAGCAATCCGACCCCCTCCACGGCGACTCATTTTTTGTAAAGTCCGCAGGAAAAACTGTCGATATAGTTCATAGCTACATCAAAGGATTGATGTTATGCGCGCCATACAAGGAGGATCAGATTATGACCAAGCGTGAAATGATTGACGAAATCATGAAGATTAACCTCTCCGCCGAGCCGGGCTTTTTGGCCGACTTCAACGAGAACGACCTCGAAGAGTATCTCGACCATCTTCATATTCTCGAGATGCCGCGCATGGCCTTTGGCCAAGCCCCCCACCGCTACGACCGCTATTTTGTGCCCAAGCAAATGACATTCGCCTGCTAGGCACCCAAAAGAACTACGCGGGACCCTGTGACTCTTTACAAATGACGCTTGCCTGTCGAGTGTTCTTCTAGCCCTTTTTTTCTGCGATGACGTCGCGAAGGATGTCGTCGAGAGTGCGCTGAGGGCGGAAGGCGGTGAGCGCTTCAAGTTTATCGATGGATGGTACGCGGCGTTGCATGTCTTCGACGTCCCGGCCGTAGGCTTCCTCAGCCGTGCGATGGACAACCCCCGCAGCGTTGTCCGTACTTTCATTCACGCGCCGAGCGAGATCCAGAATCGAAATTTCCGCGTCGGCCCCCACGTTGACCACCTCGCCAGCGGCCTCGTCATTCGCCAGCAATCGCGCCAGCGCTTCTACGGTATCACCGACGTGGCAGAAGCAGCGCGTCTGTTCGCCGCGGCCATAGACCTCCAACGGTTTGCCGGCGAGCGCCCAGTCCACAAAACGCGGAACGACCATGCCATAGCGCCCGACCTGGCGCGGGCCGACCGTATTGAACAGTCGGCAGACCGTCACGGGTAGCGCACTTTGGGCGTGGTATGCCATCGCAAGAAATTCGTCCGCGAGCTTGCTGCACGCATAGCCCCAGCGGCTGTGCGTGCTCGGGCCGAGAACCAGGTCGGCCTCTTCGGTGAACGGCACGGCGCTGGACTTGCCATAGACTTCGCTCGTCGACGCCAGCAGAATTCGCGTTCCGCCAGCGGCGGCTGCGTCGAGTACGTTCGTCGCGCCTTGAATATTCGTCTCCAGCGTTCGCGCGGGTTGCTCGACGATCAGACGCACCCCCACCGCCGCAGCAAGATGCACCACCGCGTCGGCCTCGGCGACCAGCCGGGCCACCAGCGGCGCGTCACACACCGACCCTTCGACAATCTGCAATGCGGCAGACTCCGCAACGGCCATAAGGTTTTCGCGTCGGCCGGTGGAAAAATCGTCCAACACCACCACCGCCCAGCCATCGGCGAGCATCCGCTCGACGAGGTGCGAACCGATGAAGCCGCCGCCGCCCGTAATCAAAACCGTCCGAGTTGTCGCTGCATTGTTCATCCCCCGAGCATACCAAACCACGCGCCGCGTCGCAATTGGCTTGCATGCGAAATCCCAAACCGCTACCATCGAAGCATGTTCTATATTCAACGCATCACGCATCACTTCCGCAAGCGCCGCTGGGCAAAGATCCGCCAGGCGCCCTTCTCTGAGGCCTGGCGCGAGATCATCGCGCGACGGATTCCGGCCTATTCCCGTCTCGACACGGCCGGGCAAAAACGGCTCGAAGACTGGACACAGATTTTCCTCGCCGAGAAAGAATTCACCGGCTGCGACGGCCTGGAGATGACCGACGAGATCCGCGTGACCATCGCGGCCGCCGCGTGCATGTTGCTGGTGGGCTTCGAGGACAATCAGGCGCGATGCTACCCCTCGCTGACGTCCATCTTCGTCTATCCCCAGCAGTACGAGCGCACCACGATGCGACACTTCGAGGGCGGGCTGGCAATCGAAAGCGACTCGACGATCCTCGGCGAAAGCTGGCACCGCGGGCCGATCGTGCTGAGCTGGTGCAACGTCGAGATGGGCCTGGCAAACGACGCCGACGGCCACAATGTGGTGTTCCACGAATTCGCGCACCAACTCGACGATGAATCCGGCCGAACCGACGGCGCACCGGTCCTCGGCGACCGGCGTCAATATGGCCCGTGGGCGCGGGTGCTTGGCACGGAATATCAGAAACTCGTCGACGCGGCCATGCGACACCGCAAATCATCACTCGACAAATATGGCGCGACCAACCCGGCCGAGTTCTTCGCCGTGGTCACCGAAGAATTTTTCGAACAGCCCCACCAACTGTTGCGCCTCCACCCCGATCTCTACGAACAATTCAAGGCGTTCTACAAACAGGACCCCGCGCAACAACCGAAATAGTTACCCCGCTGCGGATTCTCCCGCGAGCTTGCCCGAGGCGAATGCCCACGTCAGATTGTACCCGCCGCACGGCCCGGCGATGTCGAGCACTTCGCCCGCGAAAAACAGGCCATTGACGATGCGCGATTCAAGCGTTTCTTCGTTGACCTCGCCGAGGCGCACTCCCCCGCGCGTGACCATCGCCGCGTCGAATCCGGCTGTGTCCACAATGGTGAGTTCCATCGAGCCGAGAATTTCACAAAGTCGCCGGATCGCCTTGGCGCCAACTTCCGCCAGGGGGCGCGTCGAATCGATCTCCGCCAACCCGCACACCACATCCGCCAAGCGCAGAACAAGATGCTCGCCGAGAAGTTTCCGAACACTCTTCGCCGACGCCGCTTCCCGCCACGCGGCAAACTGCTCGCGCCACGCCTCGGCCGTCATCCCCGCGACAAGTTCGATCCGCATTCCAACCTCGTCAAGTTCGTCGAGCATCTGGGAAACCTCGCCGGACAAATCCAAAATCACCGGCCCAGACACACCGCGATGCGTGAACAATAATTCGCCTTCGCGCGGCGCACCCGCGGGGCCCTTGAGCCCAAGCCGCACACGACAATTCGTCACCACGCCCGCAAGATCAGCCACGAATTTCTCGCGCGTTTCCAGCGACACCAGCGCGGGCACGGGCTCGGACAACGAATGGCCCGCCGCCTCTGCCAGCATGAACCCGCTGCCGTCACTGCCGAGCTTGGGCATGCACATTCCGCCCGCCGCCAGAACGACCGCCTTGGCCGAAAACTCCCGGCCGCGCACATCCACCACGCCAACTGCGCGACCCTCGTCGACACGAATTTCCCCAACGCTCGCGCCGCAACGAAAGACCATCCCCACCGCTTTGCAACGATCCATCAACGCCGTCAGCACATTGACGGCTTTGTGCGACGCGGGATAGACCCGCCCCTGCTCATCGGCCTCGGTCTCGATACCGATCTCCGCAAGCCAATAGCGCAACATTTCCGGCGAGAGGCCCCACAGCGCAGGCATAATAAAATGTCGTCGCCGGCCAAATTCGGCCGCGAGTTGTTTCGGCGTTTCATCGCGCGTAAGGTTGCATCGCCCGCCGCCCGTGGCGAGCAGTTTTCGCCCGGGGCGCTGAAGGCGCTCAAACACGAGGACACGCCGGCCGGCCTCAGCCGCAGCAATCGCCGCCGTCAAACCGGCCGGGCCGCCGCCGATGACAATCACGTCAAAATCAAATTCCGGTTCACTCATGTGTCGTCCCCATTTCGGCCAAGGCCAAAAGTTTGCTGTCCATCGCCGCCACACTCGCGGCAAGCTCGTACCGTTCCACACGCCGCCGCGCAGCCATGCCTCGCTCTGCCGCCGTCTCTGGCGAAAGCCCCGCCAGCATCTTCGCCAGCGCATTCGCCTCACCCGACGGATAGAACCACTCGGGATTCTCCTCGCGGCCAAACACGTCGGGATAGGCCAAATCGTCCGGCAGTGCCACCGCGCATCCCGCGCCGGCGGCCTCGACCATGCCAATGCCAAAAAATTCGTGACTCGCCGTCGACACCGCGACATCCGCCTCGGCCAATGCCGCGAGATAGTCCTCCCGCGTCGGCTGATAGCCCCAGCGCACAATGGCCTCGGCAAACTCGGCGTGAATCGTTTCGAACTCGCCGGGGTGGGTGCGGAACTGCTCGCCGATCACGCTCAGGCGGAACTCGACGCCCCGCCGGCGCAACTCGCGCAATGCGCCCAGCAAGACGGCGGGCTGCTTGTCATATTCCCATCGATGCGCCCAGAGAATATGCAGCGGCCCGGTTCGCCCGTCGCGCGCCACCACCTGCGGCAGCGCCACACCGGGATAGACAATTTCGCTGCGATCGCGCACGAGCGGAAGCTTCGCGGCCATCCCTGCGGGGGGAAGCGTTTTGAACCACGCCGCGAGGCCGTCGAGCATCGTCGCACGATTGTACTCGGAGTTGAACCACACGCGATCCGCCGCAAGTGCGCTCGCGAGCTGAATCAGCCCGAAGCGGTAATCCTGCTTTTGGCCGTCGCGCAACGGATAGGCGATCTGATTTTCGTGGACATACAACACCGACGGCAGCGACGAAATGTCCGCAGGCGCAAACGCGCGAAACTCGGCGAGGTTCACCATGCCGCCGCACAACAAAACGTCAAACTCTTCCCCCGCCTCGACCAGTGCGCGGGCCTTGTCCGCCAGCGTGATCGACGAATGAAACATCCGCCATTTCCAGTGCGACGCAGGCTCGGAAAGCACCGTCCAAGCATGAGAGCTCCCGGCGATCACGGAATCGAGAAACGCGCGGTGACTCCCGCCGTAGTAGCCCTCCAGCGCCAAAATTCGAAGTGGTGTGCCCATCGCCCCACTATACCCGCACTCTAGCAGAGATACAAGATCACGCAGTGGCCGCAGGTCGCCGCGAGATTCCCGCAACCCCGCTCGGGACAATAAAAATCCCCGATGGTGATGGAACCATCAGGGACAATACATAGGTCGCGCGACATCATGGAGCGTACGAGCGCGCGGTCCTAATGCGGAGAGCTTAGAACTTCCAAAGAAGTTCCATGCGAGCGGAGATGTCATTGTCTTTCGACGAGTCCCCCGGGGTGATGATCGGTTGGGTCAGGTAGACCTGGCCGCGAACGGTCATCGCGGCGAAGACGCTATAGGTCACGCTAAAGACGTGGCCTTGGGAGTTCGCACAGCCGAAGCTCGAATCGAGGAAGTAGCCCGGCGTGGCGTTGGCTTCGATATAAAAGTAGCCATAGTTCGCAGAGAGGTCGCCTTTTTTCTTGTTCTGGCCGACCTTGATTCCAGCGTACATGCCGAAGTCGTTGCCCTTCCAGCGGCTGGCGGTTTCCTCGTCGGCGCAGTTGCGGATCAGGTCAAGCGTCAGCCCCACCGGGATCCTCTTTCGCGAAGTCGAAAATGGATTGGGCATGGCAAAGGCCAGCTTGTTGGTAAAGTTGATCGTCTGGAACGCCATCACGCCCGAGCTGTTGCCGTACTTCGTCGTATTGACGGTATTCAGCGTGCCGACGTCTTCCCAGTCGTACCACGTCACGGCCGAGGTCCATTTGGCGGTCTTGGAAATCTGCCAGACAAAGCCGCCCTGAATCGCCAGCAGCGTCACATCGTGAGCCTTGCCGGGCTTGCCTTCGAAGCCAAAGAACCACCCCGCCGCGACATACGGCTTGAAGTTGCCACTGCCCCAGGAATAAATCCCGGCGATGCCTTCGGGGTTCACATCCGAATCCCACACCAGCCCGGAAGTCACCAGCGGATTTTTCATCTTCCCGGCGACCAGCACCAAGCCCGGCGCGGCCTTGGGCGTGTACTTCGCATAGGCCAAATCGAGCCAAATCGACTTCTTCGAAAACGCGCCGCCCATGGTCTGATTGGTGCTCGTGGCGATGTCGGAGTCGCCACTGGCCAAACGGAAACCGACGAGCCATTCGTCATTGAACTTCTTAGTAAACCCAAATCGCAAACGGAATCGTGCGCGATTGCGGTCGCCGCCGCCCTTGTTGGCGACGTCATTCTGCATGCGAAGACGGAAGTCGCCGGAGAACGTCAACCCATCGAGCCAGTTCGGCATGACCGGCTGATTCTTCGCCGAGTCCTGGATCATCTCTTTGATGAGATTTTTCTGCTCGGCCGAAAGGGTCGCAGCCTTCTTGTCCTTCTCCAGCTCGGCGAGGCGCTTGGCCATCTTCGCCATCTGCTTGCGAAGCTTCTGAAGGTCGTCGTCCTTGGAGGCCGCCGGTGGTGCGGCCAAACTTACACCGCTCACCAGAAATAGAATTACCACGAGTAAATGAAATTGCGTCCGTGCCATGACTCTCGACCTCCTTGTCGGTTGTGGGGCTGACCATTCAAAAATACGATTTTCGCTCACTCGGTTCAAGCCAAAAGACCCTCGGAGCACTGTTTTTTTCATGACACCCAACTTGTCTCCAACTCCCTGCAAACATACCGGCACAAATCCATTTCTCGTCACAATTCCCACTTCATGCTTGTAATTTCCACCGATTTCGTTACAATTCTGTAATATCGCATTAGGACCGCGACAAATCTGGAGAAAACAATGTCTTCACTCCAACCTACTTCGTCCGCCTCGGGAAGCCATCAAAGCCTCGACGGATTGTATCAAATCAGTCAAATTCTCGCGGCCGGGACTGCGCAACGTGAAATGCTCGCCGAAGTCCTCGAGGTCATGGACCGCGAGATGGCCCTGCTGCGCGGCACGGTGATGCTCCTCAGCGCCGATGGCAGCGAGATCACGACCGAAATCGCCCACAATGTCTCTCCGCGCGGCGCGCAAGAGACCCGCTATTTGCATGGCGAGGGCATTGTCGGGCGCGTGGTCAAAACTGGCACCAAGGCGATCATCCCCAAGATTTCCGAAGAGCCGGACTTTCTCGACCGCCTCCACAAACGTCGCGTCACCGCCGACAACGAGATCAGCTTTATCTGTGTGCCGATCCTCCTCGGCAACGAATCCATCGGCGCGCTCGCGTGCGACGTGGAGTTCGACGCCGCGCAAGATCTCCAGGACATCGCCCAGGGCGTCTCAATCATCGCGAGCATGATCGCGCGAACGGTCCACTTCCGCCGTCAGTCCGCCTTCGAACGTCAACACCTCGAAGAAGAAAACCTTCGCCTTCGCGAACAGCTCGAAGACCGCTTTCGTCCGGAAAACCTCATCGGCAATTCCGGCGCGATGCGCGAAGTCTATCGCCTGATCCACCAGGTCTCGCCCTCGGATGCCTCGGTACTCATCGGCGGCGAAAGCGGGACCGGCAAGGAACTCGTCGCCAACGCGATTCACTATTCCTCGCCGCGCGCAAAGGGACCATTCGTGAAGGTCAACTGCGCCGCGCTCAGCGAAAATCTCATCGAGTCCGAACTCTTTGGCCACGAAAAAGGCGCGTTCACCGGCGCGCTCCAGGCCCGCAAAGGGCGCATCGAAGAGGCCGAAGGGGGCACGCTGTTCCTCGACGAAATCGGCGACTTCTCCCACTCGACCCAGGTCAAACTCCTGCGCATTCTCCAGGAGCGCGAATACCAGCGTGTCGGCAGCAACGAAAATCGCAAGGCCAACGTGCGGATTGTCTGCGCGACCCACCGCGATCTCGACGCGATGGTCGAGGCTGGCGAGTTCCGTCAGGACCTGTTCTACCGCATCAACGTGTTCCCGATCCACATGCCGCCGCTGCGCGACCGGCGCGATGACGTGACGCTGTTGGCGGACTTTTTCACCGAGCGCTATGCCAAGCGAATGGGCAAACCGATCCTGCGCATCTCCACACCCGCGATCAACATGATGATGGTCTACCACTGGCCGGGCAACGTCCGCGAGCTG
Source organism: Phycisphaerales bacterium (assembly GCA_018644725.1). Taxonomy (GTDB): domain Bacteria; phylum Planctomycetota; class Phycisphaerae; order SM23-33; family SM23-33; genus JABGPZ01. Next base: position 17,039 of record JABGPZ010000094.1, on the reverse strand, counting down.
GAGAACTGCATCGAGCGGGCTGTGCTGCTCAGCAGCGACGGCGTGATCCGCGGCCACCACCTGCCGCCGAGCTTGCAGACCTCTGACGCGACCGACACATCCGGCCAAGGCGCGCTCGCCGACCGCGTCGCGCTGTTCGAACGGGACATCATCGTCGACGCGCTCAAACGCACCGGCGGAAACGTCTCTGCCGCCGCGCGCGAACTCGAAACCACCCAGCGCATCCTCGGCTACCGCATCAAGCAACTCCAAATCGACTACCGAAAATACCGAACCAAAGCGTAGCCGCCAGAACATAGATCAATTCGTAAGGGCGCCCCTTGTGGGTGCCCTTTTTATGTTTGCACCTCTCATTTTTTTGCTTTGTTATTCAGCAGATGTTTGACGGTTTGGATGGGGTGGCGCAGGGCCATGCGCGGGCCAGCATAGGCCATGACCTTGCGGATCGTCGTGCGCTCTGGCTCGCGATAGCAGTGAATGGTGCATTTGCTGCAACTCGGTTTTCCCTGAGGTCGCTTCGGCAATTCCCCCTCCCCCGCGCCCTGGGGCTTCTCGCGATTCGGAAGACCATACGGACACTTGGCGAGTCGCTCGCGGACATATCCCAGCAACGCCGCGCAGTCGTCGCAAAGCGGGGCACCCCTGCCCCGGCCGTGCTTGCCCGCGCAATACAGGCCGATCATCGTCTCGACGGTTTTGGTTTCACGAGCGAGCGCGGGCGGCAAGCTGATTGGTTCCTCTTGACTCATGCACCATCATAGGCATGCCGGCTGGAAGCCCGCACCACAAAAAGAGGGGTGCCATAAAAAAGGACAGGCCGAAGCCTGCCCTGAGGGGTGTGGAATGGAGAGGGTGCGAAATGGAGCGCGGCTATTTCATTGAGGCGAGGTACGCAGCCCGCGCGGCCTGATATTCCTTTTCGATGGCTTGGCCTTCGGCCGTGGCGAGCTTGCCCTGAGACTTGATCTGAAGATAGCGGTTGGAGGCTGCAACGTAGCGATTGTAGACTGCCTTGTCGTCGACCTTCGCGGGCGCGGGTTTGGGCGCTGGCGCGGGCGGAGGCTTGGTCGCCACAGGAGGGGACTTGGGCGCAGGAGTCGCGGCCGCTTTTTTTCGAGCAGCAACGGCGGCTTCGTATTCCGCTTTTTTAGCGTCAAAGTTCGACTTGGCTGCGCGATAGGCGGCGGAATTGCCCTGGCCAGCCTTGATGAGCCTGTTCATCTCATCATGCGCGGCGACGAGTTCCTTGTAGAGGACGTTGACCTGCTCCGGCGTGGGAACACTGCCTGCCGCGGGGACGGGTGTGATGACCACGCCACGCGCCTCCGCGGCCTGGTCGGCCTGGTCGGCCTTATCGCGCGCGGCCTTGGCGGCTTCATGTTTCTTTCTCGCCTCCTCGTACTCGGCATAGGCCCTCTTGGCCGATGGCGAATCCCCCTGCCCGTTCTTCATCAAGTACGTCAGCTTGTTGTGGGCCGCGATATACTCCTGATAGAGCTTGTCCACTTCGGCCTGGGTCGGCACGGTCGAGGCTGCCGCCGGCGTGGAGGTTTGGGCCTTGTCATAGGCGGCCTTCGCCTTGAGATAGGTGTCCTTGGCGGCCTCGTAATTCTTGTAGGCCTCGCGCCCTTCGGCGGTGCTACCCTTCTCGGCATCGATCAAAATCGAAGCCTTGTTGCGCGCGTCGAGATATTCCTGATACAACCAATCCAGCTCGGCCTTGGTCGGCGGGCGCGTGGGGGTCGTGGGCACAGGCGTAACGATCACCGTGCCCGGCTTGGTCGTGGTGGGCACGGGGGGCTGTTTTTCGAACGCGGCCTTGGTGTCGAGATAGACCTTTCGGGTGCGGTCGTGCTCGGCGTACGCGGCCTTGCCTTCGGGGGTGCCGGCACGGCCCGCATGGTACAGACGCATCGCCTCGGCATAGGCGGCCGTGTGTTTCTGGTGTGCAAGATCGACATCCGCCTGCGTGATCCGCCGCGGCCGATGAGGCCGATGAGGCCGGGACGAACCAGACCCGGGGTTGGTGATCGAGCGCAACTGCATCGCCTGATAGGCCGTGTTGGCCTGCTCATAGGCGGCCTTGGCGACGAGATAGTCCTGATGCGCTTTGCGGGCCTCGGGGGTATTGGAGCGACCTTGGGCAATCAATGCCAGCGCACGACGATAGGCATTGTTGTACGCCTGGTTCAGTCGCCCGACCTCTTCGAGGGTCATCCGCCGCCGCCCGCCGTGGCCTGTGGGGCGCGTCGGACGAGTGGCCGCAGGGGTAACAATCCGAGCCTGAAGCACCCAGGCGCCCTTCGCCCGGTCCTGTTTGTAGAGGCCGTAGCTCGAATTCGAGGGCAAGGTCACCGCCAGCGTCCAGCGAACCGTCCCAGAGGGCGATTCCGACTGCGAACCCAGAACGAAATTCTTGCTCACATGGGAACTGCGCTGATAGGTACTCGGGGCGTAATACGATGAACCATGGTGAATGTAGGTCGCATACGTCCTCAACCCGCCATAGCTAAAATTGCCCGTATATCTCCACTCAAACGCAACGGCGCTGGAACCATCCGCTACAATTCGATAGTCCCGAGGCAAGGCCTTAGGGCCACTGATCGTAATGGTCCCGCCGGGCCGTTCGATTGTAATCGTCTTGGGCCGAGTCGCTGGCGCGGGGGTCGTCGGGGGGGTCGGTCGCTCGGGAAGTACAATCACCGGCGGCGCGGTTCGGTTGGACAGATAGGCCAACAGGACCCATTTGTCACCCTGCTTGGTCTGCACCGTATAGCGTTCTCCGCGAGGCACCGTCACTTTGAAATCGCACACCAACACCTTGTCTTTGGACGTCTTGTCGCTCGCGGAAAATTTCACGCGTTTGCTCGCGGCCGTGTTCTTGGCATAGCTCGACGTCTCGGTCCAGCGCCCGTTCAGCGCAATATAGTTCCGGTACGTCCGCAGCGAAGAATAGGGCGCGCGGCGGCCCGTATGAAGGAACTGCAATTCCGTCGCGTTGCCCCGCACAAACCGCAATTCCATCGGCTGGCCATAGACACCGCGGAACGAAACGAGGTCATCCGCCTTGGAGATCAAAACATTCTTGGCCATCCCGGGCTGGATTTGACCGATCGGTTTGGTCGCGGGAGTCGCCGTGGTTTTCCAGGTAAACTCGCGCGGAAAATTCTTCGGCGTGACCGTCTTGCCATCGCGAGTGACAATCTGAATCTTCATGCCATACGTCTTATCCTTGTCCATGCGGAAGCGGTAGATATAGCTGTCCACCCCGTTCGCCATCGTCTTGTAGCTCGGCCAGAATGGCTCGTTGCCCTTCCAGACAGCGATCTTGATCTGGCGCGCATTGCTGAAGGCCGTGTCATACATCTCTGGACGCACTTCGATATTCCCATCGCTGGAATAGATCGCCGTGCCCTTATCACTCAGCAAATCGCGGCTGCTCGTCCCGTTGAGCGTAACGTGATATTCGCCCGTGATGGTCGCGGGGGCGAGACTCGGAAGGGTCACAACATGCGAGGCATCCGAGGTCGCCGAGGCAAACACACCCGCGGGAACCAAGGCCAGCATACCCAGGCTCACCAGTGCCAATACTCGAATTCGGGTTCCTTGTTCAAACATCATCCGTCTCCTTCGCCAAATGCGCCACGCCGAAAATCGTAACGTCTTCCAACGCGACTAAGGATTGTGTATACAAGCCATTATAGCACCACGACCAGGAGATTCTGCCAACTCTTTTCGATATATTTTTCGCTGCACGCACAAAAAAGCCCGCGATCTCTCGCGGGCATGTGTAGCGTTGGTGTGGCTAGAGCTTAGTGGTCGCAGTCTTCGCCTTCTTCGTGCTCGTCGCCTTCTTCGTGCTCGTCATGGTCTTCGCCTTCTTCGTGAACGTGAATCGCAGTCGCGTCGATCACCAGGCCATTTTCGTCGTTGGACGAGACCGTACCCTGGATCGTAATTTCGCTGCCACCGCTGAGGCCGCCGAACCCCTCGAGGGTCGACTTGATGACTTTGCCATCGGTGCCGAGGACCCGGACAAACGCGAGGTGCGGGATCAATTCCTTGGCATCGGTACATCCGAACATCCACGGTTTGGAACCACAGGGGCATCCGTCGCCGGCGGGCTTGATGGCCTCATCGACGAGAAAGAGCGCTGCAAGTCCCTCGTTGAACGGTTCGGCGCGGCCACCGATCATGCCGGTAACCACAATCACCTTGCCCGCTTCGAGTTTGTCGGCCTTGACCTTGGCAATGGCGATTTCGCCTTCGAGTTCTGCCTCGGTGAGCAGCGTGGCGGGAAAGAGCTTCGCGTCGGCTTTGGCGTGATCGTTGGTCGCCTTGTCTTTGGCGCCACAGCCCGCCGTCAGAAGCGTCGCCGCGAGAAGCAGTGCAGTAGAAACATGTTTCATCGTGTGTCCTTTCGTGACAATGATTGGAATTGGTTTGTGTTGTATGGAACCCCGGTCTCAGCCGGGAAGGTTGGTGAATTATGCCGCGCGAAGTGCATCGGGAATGGGTCGGCGCAAGCAGCGCCATGCGGGCAGCAATGCCCCGGCGATGCCCAGAAGGATCCCCGCAAGCAATGCGATGAGAATCGCCGACGCGTCCACGTTCAGAGTGATTGCGCCGGTGCTGAATCGGACGGCCGTGCCGTCGAGGAACAATTTGCCCAGCCCGCAAGCGATCAATCCGCCCGCCGCCGTCGCCAGCAGCGACTCCTGCAGAAGGCTCACTGCCACCGCGACGCGGGAATAGCCGAGCACCTGGAGCGTTGCCATTTCGCGAACGCGGGCGGCGAACGCGGCGTACATCGTATTCAGCCCGCCCAGCAGCGCACCCATGGCGATCAGCCCCGCCGTCGCCCAGACCATGATGCGGATCGGCTCATAGAATTTGCCCGTGTTGGCGTAATATTCTTTTTCGGTCATCGCGACGATTTCGTCATTGATCAATCGCCCCGCCATCATTTTCGCATCGGACAACCCGTCGGCATCGGCCGAAACCACCAGCGTCGAAATCCCCTCGCGCTTGGAGGCGGCTTTGAGGCTCGTCATCGGCGCCCACATCTCGGTCTCAAACACCGTGCCGGGCGCTTCAAATTTCCCGACAATCGTCCACGCGTTGTCGTCAAAATAGAGCTTTTCGCCAATGGCCAGCCGCTCGTGGGTTGTCTGAAGTTGAACGGGTGTCAGCGCGCCAATCATCAGCTCGTCTCCGCCTGCGGGAAACCGCCCCTCGACAACGCGCACCTTGGGGTGGACCAGCGCGGCGGCAGGAACCACGCCCCGCAAAATCATCTGATGGGACTTGTAGTCCTTCTTGGTGAGCTTCAGCGCGGGCATGAACAGGATCTCGGGCGAGACATATTGCACGCCGAAGCGTTCCTGGATTCCCGTGATGTCGCCGCGAGCAACAGTGTCCAGCTTGAGGGGGATTTCGCTCCGCAGCATCGACTCTTGCGAGCTTTTGCCGATAATGAGGATGTTGCCCTCGTCGCCCGTCGAGGCCAGCTGGCGCTCGATGCCCGCGAGGAACGACCCGGCCGCGAGGATCAGCCCCACCACCAGCATCGCCCCCAGTGCCGTCAGCGCCGCGCGTAGCGGGCTTCGGCCAAGGTTTCGCAATCCATATTCCCAGGGAATCCATTTCATGGTGTGTCTCTATTCGTTGTGTTCCGGTGCGCTAGACCGCACGGAAGCATGTTGCAATTTCTTTTTTCGCTGCCTGAAGCGCGGGCACCAGCGAGGCCGCCACGCCCACGAAGATGCTGATTCCAAAGCCCATCAGCACCACCGAGCCATCCAGAATAATCGGCAGGGTCACGCCCTCGGCCGAGATCGACCAGCCCGTCTGCATCACCATGATCCACGCAGCCAGTGTCCCGACGAAGCCCCCCGCCACGCTCATCAGCAACCCTTCGGTCATGATCATTCGCGAGATCAACCCGCGGCGATAGCCCAGCGTCTGGAGGATGGCGATGTCGCGCACACGGTCTTGAACGCTGAGGACGATGGCGTTGGCCACCAGTGCCAGCACGGCCGCGAGGCATGCCATCGCGAGATAGCCCGTAAAGCCCACCAGCTCCATCGCCGCCGAGGCCGCACGGGCGACGTGTTCTTTTTCGGTCCGCGTCACGGTCGGCTCGACGTCGTGCGCTAATTCCTCGTCAATCTGCTTGGCAACGGCATCGAGATTTTTGGGGTCATCCACGCGCACGCGGAACTGCGTGACCACGCCCTGGCCGTCTTTGCCGCGCTGGGGGCCCTTGCGCGTTTTCTGCACATAGAACAGGTCCATGTAAGCGACGGACTGTTCCTGCGGGTCGGCGCTGCGGAAGATAGCCGCCACTTTGGGTTTCATGCCCGCGGCCTCGAACGAATCGCCGATCTTCAGCTTGCGGCGCTTGGCCATCTCCTCGCCAATGATCGTCGCGTCTTCGCGCTTGGCCCAATCGGCCAGGCTACCGGCAACAATATCGAGGTCCGTCCCATCGGTTCGGGAAAACTCCTCGCGCGGCACTCCGCGAAAAACGATCACGTCCAGCGTCGTCGTGCAGCTCGTGGGCATCACGCGCATCGGCATGACATGCTTGACGCCCTTGATCTGCTTGATGCGCGGGAGATAGTGCGTGGGCAATTTGGACGCCTCCGGACAGAAGCGGTCCTTGCGGTACACGATCAGAGTTTCGTCATCGGCCTTGGCCTGGGTCGCCATATCAACGCCGCGCTGCATGCCCTGAATCGCGCAGAATAGGAACATCGCACACGCCACGCCGCCTATCGTCAGCAGCGAGCGCGTCGTGTGACGCATCACCTGCCGAACGACCACCGGGATGTATCGAGGGTGAATCATGCTTGGCCTTCAGTCTCTCCCGGGGCGCACTCGCAGGGGTCACAGTCGCAGATTTCGCAGCGGCAAATTTCCACTTCGTCGTCGTGAACCACAATCACTTCGTCCTCGTTGAGCATTTCCGCCTCGACGAGTTTCCCCTTTTCCAGGTGCAGGGTTTGGTTGGCATAGTCGGCACATTTCGGATCGTGCGTGACCATGATGAGCGTCTTGCCCATTTCGGAATTCAGGCGGCACAGCAGGTTCATAATCGCCACCGCGCCGGCCTTGTCCAGGTCGCCCGTGGGTTCGTCGGCAACGATGATGTCCGGGTCGGTCACAATCGCGCGGGCAATCGCGACGCGCTGTTCCTGGCCGCCAGAAAGCTGGCGCGGGTAGTGATCGTGACGGTCGCTGAGGCCCACAAGGTCCAACGCGGTGCAGACACGTTCGTGCCGCTCAGCGCGGGTCAACTTGTGCAGCAGCAGCGGCAGCTCGACATTTTCGTAGGCGGTGAGAACCGGCACGAGATTGTACAGTTGGAAGATGTAGCCGATGGACTTCGCGCGCCAATCCGCCAACGCCGCGCGGGAAAGGTCCGCAATGTTCATCCCGCTGATCCACAATTCGCCGCCGGTGGGCCGGTCGATGCCCGCGAGCATATTCAGCAGCGTTGTTTTGCCCGAGCCGCTCGGGCCCATCAGCGCCAGAAACGACCCCTGGTCCACGTTGAGATTCATCTCGCGCAACGGGGTCACTTCCGCGCCACTGCGGCCTGCTTTGCGGTAGGTTCGTGTCAGATTTTTGCATTCAATTAACGTCATGATTCATCCTTTCGCCGGGGCGCTTGCCTCAGCGGTAGTCTTTGGATTCTCCAATTTCGGTCACCTTTTCACCGTCGCGCAGATCCGAAAGATCGCCAACGATCACACGATCGCCTCCGCGGAGACCCGTGGCAACTTCCACCCAATCGCCGTCTTCGCCGCGGCCAAGAGTGACCTCGGTGCGCTGGGCAACGCCATCCATCGACAGCCAAACGACCTTCGCACCTTGATGCTCGACGATGAGCGCCTTGGGCAGATACAGCGCGACCATCCCCGCGCCCTCGCCAACGGACTTGGACCCCGACGAGGCGGCGACCGTCCTGCCGCGGGAATAGAATTTCACACGGCCATACATCCCCGGGCGAATTGCGGCCGAGGGCGCATCAATGGCGACCTTGACCTCGAGGGTGTTTTTCTGGGCGTCGGCCTCGTTGACGATGCGCGTCACGCGCCCGGCAAAGACCGTCGTGCCTTCAATGTCGATCACAACCTCGGCGCGCTGACCAACCTGAACGGGCTTGGCCTCGCTGGCGGCAACGTCCACGCGGACCTGCAGCTTCTTCGGATCGTAGAGACTCAGCACCTTCGCCGAATCGGGATTGTCGGAAATCACGCTGAGCTTTTCGCCCGGGCTTTTGAGCCGACGCATCACCACGCCCGCCTTGACGGCGCGGATGGACATCCGATCCAGACGCAGCTTGGCATCGCGGCGGTCGGACTCGGCCGATGCGACCGTGGCCTTGGCACTCGCGACGGCCGCCTTGGCCTGGTCGAGGGCGCGCCGCTCGTTGATGCGAAGTTTCAAGTCGCGCTGAGCGGCTTTGACCTCCGACTCGAGGCCGGCGATCTTCGCGTCAAGAATCGCCTTGCGCTGAATCATCGCTTCGTGCTTGGCGTGCTGACTCTCGAGGCGATATTGAGCGCTCTTGAGTTCAAAGTCGGTTGCGATTTCTTTTTTGCGTGCCGCAGTCATACGATTCAACTCGTCTTTGAGCTGCTTGCACAGCGCTCCCTCCGCTGCGATCAGCGCGGGGAGTTGCTTGCGCTCGGCACGAATTTCTGCCAGTGCGGCGGTGGTCACTTCGACCTTGCGCTCCTGCTCGATGGGATTGTCCCAATCGCTCTGGGCGCCTTGGAGCTCTGCCATCGCCAACGGCGACGCCGCCTGTGCGGTGGCCAGCTTGGCCTCGGCACCGGCAAGCGCGATTTCCGCGCCGTCGGACACCATCTTCGCGACGATTTGCCCCGGAGTCACGGCCTCGCCGTCGAGAACCAAAATCTCGGAAATCACCCCGCCCGTGAGCGCAGTGGCATATTCTTCATACGGATCAGGCTCGACCCAACCGCTGCCCTGGGCAACCAGTTGGCCACCGGTGGTCACGGTCGCTTCGGTTGCGGGGGCCTTGGACGGCTCGACGGAAACGGGATGCGTCGCCGCGCGGGGCACAACCGGAATGACCTCAACAGAGCGGCCCGGGAACAGCACATCCAATGCAGCCAAGCCCAGAATCCCTCCAAAAACCAACAACAACGCCAGCGGCGCCAGGATGCGAGACTTCCACTTGCGCTTCGGCAGCGGCGGATGCGACGGAGTACTCTCGGGCGATGCCTTTGCGCCGAGGCGGTCAAGGGAAATCGATTCCACTGGATAATCTTCATTACGTTTCACGCGAATCTCCTTGCCAGCCTAGCGGCTGAATTTCCGGATCAGGTCAACGACTTCGTCCACGCGCTGGGTCTTGCGCCCCTCGTTGCCAGACTCGAACGCATCGACAACGCACGTCTTCATGTGGTCTTCGAGCATCACCATCCCCAACGATTTCCCCGCGCCAGTCGCCGCAGCAATCTGCCGCAACACATCCACACAATCGCGATCTTCCTCAATCATTTTGCGAATCCCGCGAAGCTGACCTTCCAGGCGCTTGACTCGGTTCAGTAGCAGTGTTTTGTTGCAATCACAAATGGGCATTCGAGGCCTCCTGTCGGTAGAAGTAGGATACCCCCTCGGGGTATGTCCATTACACTGTAGCCAGCCCCTTCTCGCCCGTCAAGTGCAAAACCTGATATTTCGAGAAATACTCTATGGGGGTATGTGTCCCATTATACAAAAACCGCCCCACAGGGGGGCGGTGTGTAGTTTGCTTCGGCCTCTATTGGCGCTGGAATTCTTCGGAGGTCAAAATGCCCGCGTCTTCGTGGCGAATGCAATAGACGATGCCATTGGAGGTTGCGCCGTAGATGCTTTTCGCGCGCAGGTTGGTTCCGACAAAGTCGAATCCGGTCGCGGGGATGGTTATCGTCGCCTTGCCGGTGATCTCGTTGATGGCCTGGATGTTCCCGGCGGTGTCGAGGCAGAACATCTTGCCCTCGATCAGCGCGACAGGCTTGACGAGCTTGGTGTTGGACCAGCGGAGCTTGCCAGTGGTCACGTTCACGCAGCAGAGCCCTTCGCCGAGGGTGCGCTGGAGCAGCGAGCGGTCGGTTGCGCGCATCGGGCCAACAAATTCGCTATCGAACGTGCAGGGATACCACAGTGCCACGCCCGAGAAATTCAGCCCGTGGATGTTCCGGTCGCCGCAAGCTACAAAAATTCCGCGCCCGTCGACGTGGAACGGCGTGTCGATGGTGCCGGGGAGAGTTTTTCTCCACGTGTGCCCGCCGGTCTCGGTGTCCATCAGCTTGACGGTGCCGTCCATCGTACCGATAAAGACGTTCTTGTCATAGACGATCATGGGGGCCTTGATCATTTCGCCGCCATTGATGCTGCGCCACCAGCAGGTGACCGCCTCGTTGAGGCGCACGCAGTAGGCGAGCTTGGTCGGGGTCGGGACGTAGATGTTCCAGCCGTTGGTGGCGGCCTTGGCGCCGGCCGAGAAATTCCGGTACGAGAAATCGCGCCAGACCTTGCCCTTGCCGTCGATCACCACAACGCGCGTGGCGGTATTGATCAATGTCGCGTCGATCGATTTTATTTTCTCGGGACTCGGCGGGGTCTGAATTTCCTTCACCCCACCCACTTCTTTCGTCAGCTGCATCCCCCGGTAATGGGTCGGCGCATAGATCGGTTCGGGTTTGGACGTCACATTGACCGCCCACATCGGCACGCCCACGCGCGCATTGAACGCGTAGAGATTGCGCTGGTTGGTCAGGAAATAGATCAGGTCATCCACCGCCCACATCTTGGTAATGATTTCCGCCGGTTGCAGCGGGACCTTGCCCTTCCAGTAATACTGCAAGCCGAGGCTCTTGAGCTTGGCCTTGGTGGCAACGGGCTCGACGGCCGTGGGGGTATTCGACGGCGCATAGCTCACGGGTGTCGTACAGCCCATCAGGCTACCGTATGCCAAAATCATCATCCACATCACGCGTTGGGTCATGGAGGTCTCCTTGGTTCAACCTGCTTGCGGGACCACCGCAAGCTGAATTCCTTCTAATTGTTCGAGGCGCTGGAGCGAATCCAGGCACTGAAGATCACGTTCGAGGCGTTCGATCAGATGAGGCGATTTCGGGCGAGGCGAGGCAACTTCACATTGGAGCATTGCCCGCAGTGCCGCCCACGATCCAAAGAAACAACGATCGCGCAAAAGCACCATCGTCCGTTCTGCCTGGCTTAAGCCGCGACAGATCCAGGCTTGTCGGTCCTCCACGGGAAACGTCGAGGGATTGGATTTGCTCGTCCTCATCACATCGTCCGATCATTTCATGCTTTACTCTACGTCAGCGGGGGTGGTTTTGCAACCGATTTGTCCCCACTCTTTCGTTTTTCATCCTTGGTCTTTCATTTCCGCCTGTTTCATCACAGCCAGAAGCTTGACTGTCTCCATTTCGAAGTGCAACTATTGCCAATCGGTCCCGGATTCCTTCGCAGAACGTTTCGCCGTCGCATCGGATTTATCGTCGAGTTCAGATTGCTCATCCGCGTCTTCGGCTTCGGCGGGCGCTTGGTCATTCTCTGCCGAGTCGGCGGGGGCCTCATCGGGAGCCTCCTCCGAATCGGGGAGCATGTCGGAATCGACATCGGCCGCGAATTCGCCCTCGTCATCCAAAGGTTCTTGAGGTTCGGGCTCGGGTTCGGGCCGCGGGCCGTGCTGGGTGACGGGAACGCTGATGAGGTCTTCGCGCCAAATGCTGTTGAGCACCCACGGCGCGACATAGCGGCTGACGAATCCGGGATTGGTCGCCACGGCATGTGCGCTCCCGCCGAACGGACCGGTGATCTCGCGGGTGAGTTCCACCTGATACAATTTGTCGTCACCGAAATCGAAGCTCGTGAGGCCTGCGCTCGCACCGCGCCCGCCGTCGGCCGTGCCGAACAGCACCGTGCCAACGCCCAACAGCCCCACGTCGGATGTGTTGTAATAATTCACGATCCCCCGGCGGCAACGCGCAAGGGCCTTGGTAAGATCATAGCCTCTGGAAATACTGGCACTGAGCAGGATCAGGCCGTCGACGGGCTTGTCTTCGGGCATTTCCTCGGCGATGAGAACCGCCAACGCCCCGCCACCGCTGTGGCCAATGATATAGACTGGGCGGTTGGGGTATTCGTCGACGTAGTCTTCGATCCGACCGGCGATATCCTGGGCGCTCCAGCGATTGCCGAGGCCTGCCTGCTTGAAAAGCATACCCACCAACGGAACGGGGTTGCCCCAATTGTAAATCGGGATCGAACGATAACAGCCCGCCTGGTCGAGGCCACGACGGATATCGAGGTTGAATCCGCTCGTGCCTTCGATGCCGGGGAGGATCACCACCAGGCCGTTTTCGCGGCGGATTTCCTGCGTATACGTGTCATGCTGAACATCACAACCGCCCAGCAGCGTCGCGGCGGAAATCGCCACCAACCAAAGTAAATTGTACCGTCGGTGTTGCATGAATCGTCCTTACGTATTGCTCCGCTCGCCCGATGGCGAAACCGGAGGAAACTATAGCACAATTCCTCTGGTTTTCCCAACCAATTGCTCCAAAAAAACAACTCCTGAACCCCAAAAGGGTCGTCGAGTGAGGATGACACTGTTGGCCGATGCCGCAGCCAGTAGAAAAACACACGATCAGCCCAAGGCTGCGCGACTATACCATGTCATAGAGCCAGTCGGGGATAAAGTGCTTGCGGTCGGTAAGGACCACGCCGCCAAACTTGACGTTGGACGCTTCGAGCAGGCGGATGGCAGTTTCGACCGATTCGCGGCGGGTTTTGTACATCCGCACCACCAACAGGGCCTCGCCGGCTGACAGGCCCAGCATGCCCGCATCGGCGATCTGGTTGATCGCTGGCGTATCGAAAATCACGAAATCGTAGATGCGGCGCAGGTCAATCACAAGCTCTTCAAGCTCGCCGTGGGAGACCAGATTGCCAATTTCACCGGGTTTGACATCGCCGGCGGAAATAAAGAACAGGTTGTCATAGGGGGTCGGCTGGATCACCTCGTTGAGGGTCGCTTCGCCGCGAAGCATCTCGGCCATGCCCGGGCCAATATTCCCGTGGAGCATTTTGGCCATTTTCCGGCCATTTCGCATATTGAAGTCGACGAGGATGGTCTTTTTGTCGGCCCATTCGGCCAAGACCAGCCCGAGGTTGATCGTCGTGACGGTTTTCCCTTCGCCCGGCTCGGCCGAGGTCACCATATAGCAGAACCGTTCGCCGCCAGCTTGGGCAATAAGACTCGTGCGCAACGCGCGATATTCTTCGGCAATGGCGCCGCCACGGTCATGATGAGACACGAGCAATTCGCTGAAGGTCTTGTCGGCCTTGGCCTTATCGACGCGCACCATGCGGTGCGGCAACGGGCGAACCGTTTTGGGCGGCGTGGGAATCGCGCGGTGAGCTCGGGGGGCGGGTTCGCCCTCTGCGGTCGGCGCCAACTCAACAAGTTCCACCTCGTCTTTGAGGTGAAGCGGGCTCGGGCCGGCCGGGTCAGCGAGGACCATTTCCCGCGCAGCCTGTTCGACGCGCTCGGCGGTCACCGTGCGTTCCTGGAGGCTTGCGGCGAGTCGCAAGACGTTGTCACTCAAGACATTAATCACGCGCGGCGTGCCGCCGGCATGTTCGAAAATCGAATCTTTGGCGTCTTCGCTGAACAACACACCGGGAAGCTCTTCGCCCGAAGCGACCGAAAGACGGTGATCAATATACGCGCCGCTATCGGTGCGGGACAGGTTCCCAAGGTGATAGCTGAGCACCACGCGCTGGCGGATCGGTTCCCACTGCGGCGACTGAAGTTGTTCGCGCAGTTCGGGCTGGCCGATGAGGACCATCTGCAGGAGGTGGTCGCCCTGTTCTTCCCAGTTGGCGAAGCGGCGGATTTCCAGGAGCGTATCTTCCGAAAGGTCCTGGCATTCGTCGATCGTCATCACCAGAAGGCGGTCGCGCTTATACATCCGACGGGCGTGCTGATGCTTCGCGTCGGTCAATTCGTCAACTTCGCTATCAGAGGTCACACGCAGACCCATTGTCTGGGCCATCGTCCGCACAAGCTGGCGGGGCGACTGCGGCGGGTTTTGAATCGGAATCGTCACCGTCGTCGGCTCGAGTGCCTTACGCAACATCGCAGCCATAAAGGTTTTACCCGAACCGATTTCCCCCGTCACCAACACCAAACCCTGGCGCTGGCGAACCGTATAGAGGATGTTCTCGAGCGTCTCGGCGTGGACGGCGCTTTTGTAATAGAACCGCTCATCGCAGTTCAGCGAGAAGGGGTGTTCCTCTAGATTGTAATAGTCGAGATACATGGTGTTTCCCGTTTAGGGTTAGCCTCCAAATTGCTTGAGGATCAGATCGATGGCCGAAGCCTGCCACTCTTTGTAGAGGATCGGTTCCGCCAGGCGGAGATAAAGCGTAACGCTGTAGTAGGCAATCAGCAACACCGCCACAATTGTGAACAGTGGCCAGACCAGAATTCGCCATTGCCAACGACGGACGCGCTCGCGATGGGTCGTGATTTCTCGCACGGACCCGTGGCTGGCAACGCCGAAGTAGCGTTCAATTTCGTCAGCGGTCGAGACCGTCCGGTCCAGAAGCGTCAACAAGAACACCAGACCCAGCCCTACCACAAGCCCCCCGCCAATACTCCCGGCGAACGAGAGGAACAGGCTCGGCCCAGACGGCCGAAGGGGGATACGAGCTTTGAAGTGGGTCAGGCGGTTGTTTTCCTGGGCCAATTCCGCACCCAGCAACGACTGGGCTTCTTTATATCGTTTATTCCAGCCAGCGACTTCCACGGCCTTGACATCAACTTCATCCAGCAACTTCACATAGTCGTCCCGCAGCGTGTTCAGCTCTTCCTGTTGCCTGACATACCCTTCGTGCAACGCTTTGAGATTGTTATAGCGGCTTTGGGTGAGTTCGATTTCGTGGTGCGTCGCTTCGACATCGGCGGCGAGAATATCGATTGCAGCCGAGGAATAGGTCTCGCCCACCTTGATCATGGGCGGCGTTTCCTTGATTCGCTTTTCCATCAATTCCAGCGACTGCAACAGTCCCTGGATCGAGGGGTGATCGTCCGTCATGTGCTGGAGATAGCGCAATGATTCGAGGCGTTCCTGAAGATTGCGACGTTCCACAGCGAGGCGTTCGAGTTCCGGGTTCGGCCCCCACTGCACGCTGTCAGGAACGTTTCCGTCCCGCATATCCAGAAGACGTTTTTCCAGCCTCGCCAAGTGTGTCTTGGCGGTTTTGATCTGTACGGCCTCGCCTTCCAGCTGAGCGCGAGTGCGTTGCATCTCGTGGATCATCTGGTACGGAATCGAACGGCTCAGGCCAATGTGTTCACGCTGAAGCTTATGTTTGCGGGCACGCAATGCATCAAGTTCGCCGAGGGTCCGGTTGTACTCTTTCCCGTAAAAATCACTTTCGCGCGTAAGTTTCTCGGTAATTTCCCGCAGCGTCGTGGTGATATAGCTGTCGATGAGCTGATTGGGGATTTCACGGGCCTTTTGGGGATCGGCATGGGTGACCTCAATCGAAATGTCATCCTTATTCTTACTTTTGACCGCCCAGCGAATCCGAGTGTCCGCCAACACCTTGTCAACCATGTCCTCGAAGCCTTGCCGCCCTTCGGGGGTCAGCTCACCTGTGGTTTCATGGGAGAGTTTTTTGTCCATTCCCAACGCGCTCAAGGCACGTTCCACCGCACGTCGCCCGGCGAGGTCATCATTGAGCGAACGTTTGACATCATCAAAAATCGTCTGATTCGTTCGTTCCATCGTCCCGCTGGACACGCGACGCAACTTGGCGGTAGCGGCATATCGAAGCGGCAACTCCGTTGACACGCGCAATGCCAGAATCATCACCGTCGCGACGGCCAGCAAAAATACGCGCTTGCGTCGGAATAGAATTCGAACGAAGTCGCGAGGGGTTTTCCCTGTGATAAAAGTGCTTTCAGCCATGGATGTGCTACCTGCCTCCATCACTTGAGTTGCTCCAGACACCACGACTATAGCTCGGGTCTGAAATTTCACGCCAGGATCGAACGGCAGTGCTTGCTTCCTGCATTGGGAAGCCAATTCTGCGGAAGAAAAGTCCGATCTTGGCCATGGGAGTAGGCTGGACGTATACGATGTCACCGGGATGGAGCAGTATATTACCGCTCAAATCACCCGACCGTATCATCGCCAGCATGTTCACTACCATCCGGCGACGCGGATGACCGCGACGCTCGGGGTTGACACCCGTGTGGATGTATTGCTTGCTGTGCTTGCGCTCATACCCGCCCATTTGCGGGGTTTCGCCACGGACAATCACAATCCGCTCGGTCCACGCCAATTCCGTGGGCAGGGAAATCGACAGTGCATCAATCACGCTATCGCGTCCCGACCAAGGCTTGGGTCCAGGATTGTTGACTTGACCAAAGACGTAATACTTCTGCGAATTGTATTGCAGGACATCGACGTCGCAGGTTGCTTCTGAATAGTACTTGCTGGCAGACTTGAGAATTTCCTTCTCAATTTCCTTGAGGGTTTTGCCCGCGACATACACTTCACCCAAAAGCGGCAGGTTGACCTTGCCGTCGGGTTTGACATCGATGATCATCCCGCGCTTGCCCAGCTCCGCCTTGAACTCTTCCATGTTGTCACTGCTGATAAGAAGCTGGTCGGGCGGGTAGACGCGGTACTCTGCCGTCGCGACCGGACGAGGCGGGTTGGCCAAGAACGATTTCACATCGTCGGGGTTGTAACACCCTCCACAAAAAAAAGATCCGCACAGCAAGAATGTCACAATGCGAAGGAAGCTCATTCCTGTTCGCCCTCCAAGTCGGGATGTCACGTTTTGATTTTGCATCGGTGTGTTCATATGGTTACTTCAATTATCGGCCCGACATTCATGTTGGGTTGATGATTTTGGGCATCTTGAAAAATACCGTTTTTCGGGGTGAGGGATGTGATTGGACGGCG
>JABGPZ010000004.1 GCA_018644725.1 Phycisphaerales bacterium | reverse complement strand
GGAGGTGTTCCACGGCGAGGGGATATTCCACGCGGACGTAGACGTAGCCTTCGTCGGCGCCAATGGCGCGCGCGGCGATGAGCATGCCCTCGATCACGGCGTGGGGATTGCCTTCCATGACGCTTCGGTCCATAAATGCGCCTGGGTCGCCTTCGTCGCCGTTGCAGATGACATATTTTTTGCCGGCGGGTTGGCCGCGCGTGAGTTCCCATTTGCGTCCGGTGGGGAACCCGCCGCCGCCGCGGCCTCGGATGCCCGAGTCCAGCACGTTCTGGCAAATATCTTCAGGGGTCATTTGCGTGAAGGCTTTTTCGGCCGCGAGATATCCGCCCGTGGCGATGTATTCGTTCATGTCTTCGGCATCGATTTCGCCACAGTTTTTCAGGATGCGTCGAGTCTGCCGCGTGTAAAAGGGGATTTCGCCCTTGCCGCGCATGACCTCGCCGCTGCGTGGGTCGTGATAGAGAAGGCGCTCGACAATGTCGCCTTGAAGGAAGGTTGTCTCGATGATTTCGGTGACGTCGTCGGGGCGGACTTTGACATAGAGCAGACCTTCGGGGTCGACGCTCACCAGCGGCCCCATTTGGCAAAACCCTTGGCAGCCAGAGCGACTGATGAGGGTGGCATTGTCTTTGGGGGCGCAGTCGTGAACATCCAGCTCGACTCGCACGTCCATGCCGCGAGCGGTGAATTCTTCGACGAAGCGGTCGTGGACGTCCATCGCGCCGTTGGCCACACAGCCCGTGCCCGCGCAGATGATGATCCGGCGGGTGATGGTGTTCAGCGCGGTTTGATAGTCCGTTGCAATGGTTTTCAAATTAGGCGTCTGCATTGTCGCCCTCCTTTTCGGTGTTGACGAGGTCCTGGATCAGGGCGACGGTGGATTCGGGATTCATTTGCCCGTGAACGTCTTCGTTAATCAGCACGACCGGCGCGAGGCCACACGCGCCGAGGCACGACACCGTCTCTACCGTGAACAGCATGTCGTCGGTGGTGTGCTGCTCAGGCTCCAGACCGAGGCTGTCGCGAATGGCATCGTAGATGTCAATCGACCCGCGCACGTGGCAGGCCGTGCCGTCGCACAGCTTCACGACGTATTTGCCCTTGGGCTCCAGCGAGAAGTGAGCGTAGAACGTCGCCACGCCATAGACCCGCGCCGCCGGCAATCCCAGCGCGGTGGCCAGAAAGCTCATCACGTCTTCGGGGAGATAGCTGTATTCATCCTGCACGGCCTGGAGAATCGGAATCAGCCGCTCGGGGCGACGGTCGTTGGCGTCGAGGATCTCGCAGACCCTCTCAAATTTCCGCTGAGGTGTTGCTTCGGTAGGGCAGGTCATGGTGGCTCCTGAGTGAAGGGAATGGCCAATCGAGAAACCCTTCTCGATTACTTGTGTAATATATCACGGGAATATTAGAATGTCAACAGGTTCTGTGAAATATTTCACAAACTGTAATATCAGTGGTTTTAAGGGGTTGAGAGGAGCGCTCTTGTTTCCCGAAAATAAAATTCAAAAAGACGAGCTCG
Organism: Phycisphaerales bacterium; assembly: GCA_018644725.1. Classification (GTDB taxonomy): domain Bacteria; phylum Planctomycetota; class Phycisphaerae; order SM23-33; family SM23-33; genus JABGPZ01. Next base: position 639 of record JABGPZ010000004.1, on the reverse strand, counting down.
CTGGATCAGTTCTTTCCAGCAGCGGGTGTGGACATTCGCTCACTTCGTTCGCGTGGGCCTTCGCGACGAAATGTTTCGCATTTCTGGGCGCTATGTTTGGGTGAAAGCCTTGTCCATCTTGAGCATCAATGTTTTTGAGTTTGGGTACAAATGAGGGGGGAGTCCTATGCGATGTCCCGCGGGGCCGAAAATTTGGTCGGGAAAAGTGTTATGTTGAGGGTTCGACAAACCGAAAAAATACCAGGATTTTCTTGTTGCCTTTCCTCCCCCGGCCGAGTGAATTTTGATCGTTGGGAATGAATCATATCAACATCACGGTAGGCATCGTCATAAGCGCGTGCAAAGGAATGAATTGAAAAAAAAGCCACTTGCCCTTTTTTTGCGACCCCAAATTTGCTATTCTTAAGCGTTCCCTGTATCGGAAGCGGGGCCAACCCAATTGTTAGAGTAGAGGATTGTTATGCCAGAGACCACAGCTCCAGAGGATACCCTTATGCCATATGCTGAGGGATTTAACAATGAACAATACCTCGGCGAACAGACAGAAGAAATTCTCGAACGCGTCAAGCGGTTCGACAACAAACTCTAGGGCATCTTGAAAAATACCGTTTTTCGGGGTGAGGGATGTGATTGGACGGC